>DASUXI010000242.1:0-7660 GCA_036377995.1 Gaiellaceae bacterium | reverse complement strand
GCGGGCCTCTTTCGCAGAACGCGACGAGTCTCTCGACAGCCGCTCGTTTGCCTTCGAACACCGCCTCCACGGTTCCGTCCCAGCGGTTCGAGACCGAGCCCGCGACAGCGTGCTGCTGTGCGAGCCGTCGCACGGAGTCGCGAAAGAACACGCCTTGGACCCGTCCGTGCACGACGACGCGACGCCTGATCACAAGACGTATTCTCGCCGCGTGGAATTCAAGGATGTACTCGGGAATCGCAGGATGGTTCGAGCCTACGAGCCGCGATCCGTTCCGCGTGAGACGCTCGAGCGGATCGCAGGGACGGTCAGACGCGCGCCAAGCGCGGGGTTCAGCCAGGGCCAGAGGCTGATCGTGCTGACCGAGCCGGAACGGCTTCGTGCGGTCGCGGACGCCGTCGGCGAGAAGTTCTACGTGGAACAAGGGTTCGAGCCGTGGATCAGCGGCGCCGCCGCCCACGTCGTCGTCTGCACCCGGGAGGCGGACTACCACGAGCGCTACAGGCAGCCCGACAAGCTCGACGACGGCGAGGAGATCGCGTGGCCGGTCCCTTACTGGCACGTGGACGCCGGAGCGGCTGCGATGCTCGTCCTCCTCGCCGCGGTCGACGAAGGGCTCGCGGCCGGTGTCTTCGGGATCCCCGCCGAGCGAATGGACGCGGTTCGGGCGTTGCTCGGAGTACCGGACGACGTCGCGGTGATCGAGGTGATCACGCTCGGCTATCCGGCCGCGGACACCGTATCCGATCGACTCTCCAGCCGCGGCACGCGACCGCGGCGACCCCTCGAAGAGCTCGTCCGCTGGGAGGCCTGGACCGGCTAGGGCGTCCGGACCTTCGACACCAGCTGCTGCTGGTGGAAGCCGGGATTCTCCCCGGCGGCGTTGTACGTCTCGACGGAAGCGGTGTACGTGTAGCCGCCACGCGAGTCGACGCCGAAGTAGTCCCCGATGAACGTTCCGCGCGTGCAGATGCACTCCGGATGTGGGGCGGACAGCTGTGGGTCCCACGTGTGCTCGGACAGTCGGATGTTGTGGCCCACCGGCCGGAGGACGGCGCCGTAGAACTGGATAGCCGTGTTGATGCAGTAATTCGTCCGCCCGGACGGCGCGGCCGGGTCGAAGAGGAGGCCGGCGATCGTCGCATCGGATGTGCCGGCCGCCGGACACGGAAGCCGCCGGTCGTAGAACGCGACCGCGACGGTGCCGCTCGGCGCCATGCCGAGATTCGGCTGCAGCGCGTCACCGTCGCTCTGGCCGTCGTTCACCTGAAGCGAACGGGTCCAGTGCCTGCCGTTGTCGAACGACGCTCGGATGAAGAGGTCCACCCCGGACGCGGTCCCCTGCTCGTAGGCGGCGTACAGCGGATACGCACCGCGCACCTTGCGCGGCCCGACTGCGAAGGCCTCGCCGAAGGCCGCTCGAAAGGTCGTGTTGCGGTAGCCCGGCACGGTGTGCCGGACGATCACGCGGCGGCGCGCCCAGGTTCGGCCGCCGTCGCGCGACGACGTGAGCGACATCGTGTACGGAGCGCCGGCCCGGCTGAAGCTCGACGTGGCGAGCCACACGCGGCCGTCCGGGGCGACCCGCGGCAGCGAGCCGTTGTCGCCCACTCCGGCCACCTGCGGCAGCGCGAGCCTCGGAACCGACCAGTTCGTGTGAGTTCCGTTCTTACGGGCGTCGGCGTAGGAGAGGAAGATCCGCAGGTCGCTGTCCTCGGCACCGACGGCCCAGGACACATACACGCGTCCGAAGTGCTTGCTGCGTCGGTTCGTGTCGATCGTGATCCACTGCTTGTCGAACACCGAGGCGCCGCGAAACGGAGTTCTCGCCACCAGGTCGGCGGCGCCGCGCCGGAGGAAGGTCCACGAAGTCGCAGCGTTCGCGCCGTGGGGCCTCACGGCGATGCCGAGGCCGGAGCGCGGTAGCGTCGGGTTCACATCCGCCGCGGGCTGCGCGTGTTGCCCGCTCGGGGCGTACGCGAACATGTACGGCAGGACGACCGCATAGAAGTTCCCCCAGGGGTCGAAGGCCCCGACCGGATCCGAGTTGTCCGTCCAGCCCTCGTAGCCCGGGATGTGCCCGAGTTGCGGCCAGGTGGCGCCGCCGTCGAAGGACTCGAAGAATCCGGTGAGGTGGTTGTAGCCCTCGCTGTTCGAGATCCACTTGACGACGCCGATCAGGTGCCGCGGGTTCGTCGGATCGACGTGCAGGTCGGACTCGGAGAAGTCCTTGGCCCGGAGGGGCGGGTTGGAGACCTGCTGCCCGGCGTAGGGGCCGACGTTCTCCCCGGTCGTGGCGGCGCCGGCACAGACTGTCGAGCCGCCGTCGGGGTATCCCTGTGAGGGGGCGAGAGCCGCGGCGTAGAAGACGGACGGCGCGTAGCAGCTGACGCCCTGCGTCGTCGCCGCAATGCCGCTCACGCCGCGACTCGCGTAACTGGCCGCGAACGACGCGTCGGGCTGGAATCCCTGCGGCGGCGCCGCGTGCGCGCCGGTGACGAGGTAGGCGCCCAGGCACGTGACGGCGAGCGCGGCCAGGCGTGCTCTCACGGGCATCGAGCATAGTGACGCCGTGCAGCCGGAAAGGTTCGTGATGGACCTCGCCGCGGCCCGCATCGGGACGACGTTCAACTTCTACCGCGAAGGCCCGGACGCGGCGCTGCGGCGCGATCGCCTGGTCGCCTATCTGCGGCGTCATTCCGGCACGCGACTCCTGCTCGTCGGTGAAGCCGCCGGGTACCGGGGAGCGCGCGTGTCGGGGATCCCGTTCACCTCCGAGCGGCAGCTGACCGGACGCGGCCCGGCCGAGGCGACGGCGACGATCGTCCGGCGCGTCCTCGCCGAGCTCGACATCGAGGCCCTCTGCTGGAACGTCGTCCCGACCCATCCGGGGACGGAGACTTCGAACCGCCGCCCGAGCCGGGAGGAAGTCCTCGCCGGGACGCCGTTTCTCCAGAAGGTGGCCGTCGGGCGGCGCATTCTGGCCGTCGGACGGCTTGCTCAGGCAGTCACAGGTGCTCCGTATGTCCGGCACCCGGCCCGTGGCGGGGCGGCCGGATTCCGGGCCGGGCTGCTACAGTTTTGCGCCGGCGGACGCCCTAGTCCGCCTTTTTGACGCGATGAGAACTTACAGCGCAAAGCCGGGCGAGATCGCCCGCGAGTGGTACGTCGTCGATGCCGAGGGACAGACGCTCGGCCGGCTGGCGACGCGCATCGCGGACACGCTGCGCGGCAAGGGAAAGCCCGCCTTCACGCCTCACGTCGACACCGGCGACTTCGTCGTCGTCGTGAACGCGGAGAAGATCAGGGTGACGGGCAACAAGCTCGAGCAGAAGCGCTATTACCGGCATTCCGGGTATCCGGGAGGCCTCAAGAGCCGGACTCTGCGGGAGCAGCTGGACCGCCGACCCGAAGAGGTGTTGCGCGTCGCGGTTCGGGGGATGCTTCCCAAGAATCGCCTTGCGCGGCAGCAGATCACCAAGCTGAAGATCTATGCAGGGCCCGAGCATCCGCACGGCCCGCAGGCACCGAGGCCGCTGAAGTGGGAGGACGCATGAGCGAGATCGCGCAGTACAGGGGGACAGGCAAGCGGAAGACATCGGTCGCCCGGGTGATCCTCAGGCCCGGCGACGGAACGACCTGGTTCAACGGCCGCACGATCGAGGAGTACTTCCCGCGTGCTGTCCACCGCACGTCGGCGCTGGCGCCGCTGCAGGTCGCGGGTGCGGAGGGAACGTACGACATCCGGGTTCGCGTGCACGGCGGCGGGCCGAGCGGCCAGGCCGGTGCCGTCCGCCATGGGATTGCGCGCGCCCTTGTCGAGGCCGATCCGGAGCTGCGCGTTTCGCTGAAGCGGGCCGGCTTCCTGACGCGCGACGCCCGCATCGTGGAGCGGAAGAAGGCCGGTCTCCACAAGGCGCGCAAGGCGCCGCAGTTCAGCAAGCGCTAACCGAGGCCGCTCGCGTGATGAGTGCGGCAGGCGGCGCTGTCGTGCCGCGTCAGTTTTTCGGGACCGACGGTGTCCGCGGCGTCGTCGGGCGAGACCTCACCTCCGAGCTCGTCGAGCGGCTCGGGCGCGCCGCCAGCATCTGGTCGGGGCGCGGGACGATCTTCATCGGACGCGACACGCGGGCATCGGGCCCCGAGCTCGAGGACGCGCTGGCCCGCGGCATCGCCTCCGCGGGTGGCAACGCGATCGTCGCCGGAGTCCTTCCGACTCCTGCAGTCGCGCTCCTGACGCTCGACCTCGGGTGTGTCATCACCGCCTCGCACAACCCTCCCGAGTACAACGGCGTCAAGTTCTTCGATCGGGACGGGCAGAAGCTCACCGACGCGCAGGAGGGCGAGATCGAGGCGCTGCTCGACAGCGCGCCGACGGGCGGGGGCGAGATCGACGAGGTCGGGGTCGCCACCGACAGCTACCTCGAGCACGTCGTCGAGCGCTTCGGCTCGGATCTCTCCGGCCTGAGGATCGGTGTGGACTGCGCGAACGGCGCCTACGCGGGCCTCGCGCCGAAGGCGCTGACCGAGCTCGGGGCCGAGGTGACGGCGATCGGCAATGCTCCCGACGGCACGAACATCAACGTCGCCTGTGGCGCGACCGACCTGCGCGCGCTGCAGCAGGTCGTGACGGCGAACGGGCTCGACCTCGGCGTCGCCTTCGACGGCGACGGCGACAGGATGCTCGCGGTCGACGCGAACGGCGACGTCGTGGACGGAGACCAGGTTGTGGCCATGCTCGCGCTCGACCGCGGCGTGGAACTGGTCGCGGTCACCTCGATGGCGAACATGGGGCTGCACCAGCTCATGGCCGAGCGGGGCATCCGGGTCGTCACCACGGACGTCGGCGACCGCTACGTCCTCGAGGCGCTTCGTCGGGAGGGCGGGATCCTCGGCGGAGAGCAGTCGGGCCACTTGATCTGGCTCGACGGGCACGTGACCGGCGACGGCCTCGTCGCGGCGCTGCTGCTGTGCGGCGCGCTCCGCGGCCGGCCGTTGGCCGAGGTCGCCTCCGTCATGCCGCGTTATCCTCAGGCCAAGGAGAACATCACCGTCACGGTTCGCCGGCTGACGCCGGCGGTCGAAGAGGAGATCTCGCGGATCAACGCCGAGCTCGGCGTCGACGGGCGCGTTCTCGTCAGGCCGTCGGGCACCGAGCCCGTGATCCGCGTCCTGGCGGAGGCGAAAACGGCCAGGGAGGCCGAATTGCTCTGTGGTAGGATCGCAACTCTCGTGCAGCGAGAGCTCGGCTGACCACTTCCGACGGGGGAAGTGGCACGGAAGCCGAGCTTTTTGTGCTTTTCGAGACTGAGAGGAGGGTCGTGTGTGCGGGATCATCGGGTACGTGGGGGGCCGCGCCGCCAAGGGCCTGCTGCTCCAGGGGCTCGAGCGCCTCGAATACCGCGGCTACGACTCCTCCGGGCTCGCCCTGCATGAAGAGGACGGGCTCGACTACGTCAGGGCGGTCGGCAACCTCGGCTTCCTGAAGGAGGCAGCCGGCTCGAACGGCTCCACTTCGAACCACGGGCTCGGGCACACACGCTGGGCGACGCACGGCGCGGTGAGCGAGCGCAACGCCCATCCGCTCACCGGCTGCGAGGACGGGCGCATCGCGATCGTCCTGAACGGAATCGTCGAGAACTACCGCGAGCTCAAAGCGTCGCTCGAAACCGACGGCCACTCTTTCTCCTCGGAGACGGACGCCGAGGTTGTCGTCCATCTCGTCGAGCGCCACTACGACGGCGACCTGACGACGGCGATTCGCGCGACGTATCGCGATCTCGAGGGGCACTTCGCATTCGTCGTCATCCACGACGACCATCCGGACCTGCTTGTCGGTGCCCGGCGGCAGTGCCCGCTCGTCGTCGGCGTCGGCGACGGCGAGATGTTCCTCGCGTCCTCGATCGCAGCTTTCCTGCGCGAGACGCGACAGGTGCAGCTGATCGATGACGGCGAAGTCGTCGCGATCACGCCGGACGGCGCGCGCTTCTTCGCGGAGGACGGCGAGGTCGAGCACAAGGACATCGAGCCCGTCGACTGGGACGACGAGGGCGCCGAAAAGGGCGGCTACGAGACCTTCATGCTGAAGGAGATCTACGAGCAGCCGGAGGCGGTCAGCGAGACGATCGGCGACCGCGCGCGGCGCGGCAAGCTCGTGCTGGACGGGATCGGGTTGACCGAGCTCGAGATACAAAATCTACGGCGAATCGTGGTCGTCGCTTGCGGCACCGCCTATCACGCCGGTGTCGTCGGCCGCTACATCATCGAGGAGTGGGCGCGGATCCCCGTCGAGCCGGACATCGCGAGCGAGTGGCGCTACCGCAACCCGGTTCTCTCCAAGGACACGCTCGTGATCGGCATCTCGCAATCGGGCGAGACCGCCGACACGATCGCCGCGATGCAGCTCGCGCGCCGGCAAGGCGCTCGCACGCTCGCGATCACCAACCTGATGGGGACCCAGATCACGCGCGAGGTCGACTCGGTTCTGTACACGCGCGCCGGGCTCGAGATCGGCGTCGCGGCGACGAAGACGTTCACCGCGCAGGTCGCGCTGCTGTCCCTGATCGCGCTCAAGCTCGCGCAGGTGCGCCGCTCGCTGCCGGAGGACGAGATCGAGTTCATCCTCGAGGAGCTCTACGACCTGCCCGCGAAGATGGAGCAGTTCCTCGACGGCGACCATCCGATCGAGGAGATCGCCGAGCGCCACTGCCAGAAGCCGTTCTTCCTCTACCTCGGCCGTCACATCGGGCTTCCGATCGCGCTCGAGGGCGCGCTCAAGCTGAAGGAGATCTCGTACATCCCAACCGAGGCTTACTCGGCCGGCGAGATGAAGCACGGGCCCATTGCGCTGCTCGACTCGGAGACGCCTGTCGTCTGCGTCGCGACGGACCAGAAGGTGATCTACGAGAAGGTCGTGTCGAACATCCAGGAGGTTCGTGCGCGAGGAGCGCAGGTGATCGCGATCGCCACCGACGGCAACGAGGACATCCAGCATCACGCCGACGACGTCATCTACATCCCGCGGACACCGGCGTTCCTGCAGGCGATCCTCGCCGTGCTCCCGCTCCAGCTGCTCGCTTACAGGATCGCGCGGCTCCGCGGCCTCAACGTCGACCAGCCGCGGAACCTGGCGAAGACCGTCACGGTTGAATGAAGTTCTCCGCCGAAAGCTCGACGCGTAAGCGACTCGGACTTTCGGCGGCAGAGCCGCGGAACCTGGCGAAGACCGTCACGGTCGAGTAGCGCCTTCCGCTTCCTCGACCGCGGCGCGGGCAGCCTCCGCCGCAGCCACAGCCGTCTCCGCGGTGCGACGGGCTTTTGCGGCCGCTGCCTCCGCCGAGCGTGCGGCTCGTTCGGCCTCCTTGGCCTCGGCGTCGAGCTTTCGGGCCTTCTCGCGCAGCTTCCGGAACTTCGCTCGGCGTTGTGCGGCCGTCGGCCCGGGCTCAGTCTTCTTCGCGGCCGAGCGCCGTGCCGAAGTGGCTGGGATCTCCATGCCGGCGAGCGCCCCGAAGCCGCTCGAGGCGAGCTCCTCGGTGAGCCTCCCGGCCGTCAGGAGGTCGCGGCCCGCCGGATCCCTCGCAGCTGCGCGGAGGGTCGTCGCCACGCGTTCGAGCGTGGCGGCGCCCGTCCCGTGCCCTTCGGCCGACAGGAGCACGTCGGC
>DASUXI010000241.1:0-10937 GCA_036377995.1 Gaiellaceae bacterium | reverse complement strand
TGCAGCTCGTGCGAGGGCGTCGACCAGCGTCTGCATCGCCTCGGGCAGGCTCGAAGCCAGGGCGAGCCCGAGCGCGGACTCGGCCAGGGCATCGAGGCCGTTCGGCCGGGCACCCGCTTCGCGCTGGCCTGAATGCGCCGCCATGGGCACGCCAAGGTAGCTGGGAATCGGGCGAGAGGCGGACGACGGCCTTAGAATCCGCGGGTGGCCCAGCCCGCCAGACGCACGACCCCCGCTCCTGCCCAGGAGCCGCCCCTGGATCCTGGCGCCGTCGATCGCGCCTATCACTACCACCGTGCACGGCGGAACGCCCGCAGTCGGCGCCGGCGTGAGCGCACGCACGCGCGGCTCCGCTTCTTCATCATGTTCGCCGTCCTGCTCGGGCTCGCGATCTTCTTCATGCTGACCCTCTGGAACGAGGTCCAGAAGGTCTTCGGCCTCTGATCGCTCTCGCCGGCCCGCCCAGGGCTATGCCTATGCGTCTAGAGCTTCGTCGCGGTCGAGCGGGTGAAGGGGCTCCAATCGGCTCGCTCCCACGACCGCCCGCCGCACGACGGACAGGGGGGCAGCGACGACACGATGGCCAGGCTGTGCCCGCAGTCCGAGCAGTGGAACTCTCCCTTGACCGCCTGGCCCGTCGCCCAGAATTCGACGAAATCCTCGGTCACCGCTTCGGAGCCCTCGATCTCGTGCATCATCCCGACCCCCTAGAGTTAATCCTGCGAAGTCGCCGCCCCTAGACTGCCAGTTTCTCCCACTGCGTGCAGACACCCGATCCCCATCCCGCGAACCGGCCCGAGGAGGACAACTGGACGTCCTCGAGGCCCCGCCCAGCTCGCCCGCTCGAGAACGTCTGGGCCTGGGGCGGGCGCCTGACCTGGGTTTCCGGGCTCGTCCTGGCGCTGTCCGCGTTCACCGACTGGTACGTCGGCTCGGGGCAAGGCCCGACGACGAGCGTGATCGCCTGGCACACCGGCGCCCTCGGCAAGCTCGTCTTCTTCATCGGGCTGGCGGTGCTCGCGCTCGTCGCCTTGCGTGAGTCCGGAATCGACTTGCCGGCTACGATTCCGGAGAGCCTGGTCGTGATCGCGCTCGGTGCGCTCTCGACCATCTTCGTGCTCATACGGCTGATCGACGTCCCGGAGGAGTTCTTCGGGTGGCGTGGGCGCGGCATCGGCATCTTCATCAGCCTCTTCGCCTCACTGGCGGTCATCGCCGCCGGCCTCCTGCGGGCCGGCGAAGAGCTCTAGTCGGCGGAGATCAGACCGGAACGATCTGCTTCGTCTGGTCGATCAGCGCTCGTAGGTCGAACGGCTTCCCGACGAAGCCTTGCGCGCCCCGCTCTTCCGCCTCGCTGCCGGCGTCGAGCTGGCCGCTGAACATCACGACAGGAATCGAGCCCACACCGTGTCGCTCCTGGACCCGCTGGAGCATCTCCCAGCCGTCGACCTGAGGCATCATCACGTCGAGGAGGATGAGATCGGGAGCCTCGTCCTCCAGCGCGGCGAGCCCGTCCTCGGCATTGCCGGCCTCGCGAACCGAGTAGCCCTCGAGCTCGAGGTTGATGCGGACGACCTCGCGCACCTGGGAGTCGTCGTCGACGACCAGGACGAGCGGGCCCCGCGCGGGCCTGCCGGGCCCCGACCGCTCGAGGAACGCCTCGAGGTCACCGAGCTTGTAGCGGCGGTGCCCTCCGGGCGTATAGAAGGCGGGCACGCGGCCGACGTCGGACCACTTCCGGATCGTGCTCTGGGCGACGCCGAGGAACTTGGCCGCCTGGCCCAGGGTCAGCCAGTCGCTCTCGCCGCCCGGAGTCGAACGCCGGACCTCGGGCTCGTCGGACGCCATCGTCCCGCAAATCTACCCAAATATGCGCCTTCTTGACAGTCAGACTTATGGAGTCACCGTCGAACCAGGGCTTCCGGTCGTCGGCAGGTGGAGGGTCCGTTCCTGCGTGATCGTCTGTCCCGGCTTCGGATTGTCGTGGAGAGCCTGGCCCAGAGCGACCCCGAGCCCGAAGACGAGGAGCGCGATCGCGACCCTGGCCCCCCACCGCATCAACTCCTGGCGACGTCGGCGCTTGCGGCGCTCGAGCCGCTCGACGGGGGTGACTGTCACGGGCTGTAGTCGACCGCGCCACGCTGATACAGATAGAAGGCCGCGTCCTCGACCAGCGTGAGCGTGCGCGGCCAGCCCGGCGTTGCCGCATGCTCGGAAACGACGTGCCGGGCCCAGGCATCTGCCCGGTCGTATGCCTCGGCGAGCTCTTCGAGCGTGAAGGTCTGGCCGATGCGCCGCCGGAGCTCGTCCGTGACGACGTCGAGCTGGCGCCGAAGGCGCTCGGCGGCGACGGGATCACGCAGGGCCGCCTCGAAACGGCGGTACCCGTCCTCCCACTCTCGCCTGACGGCCTCGGTCACGATCGCCACGGGCGCGGCAGGATAGCGGCTTCGTCTCAGCGAGAACAGCAGGCGGACGGCCAGAGCGGCTCGAGCTCGCCGACCACGCGTCTGCCGAGCTCGTAACCCGGCCGCGCCAGCGCGAAGGCGACATGCGCGTGCAGGCACTTGAGGCCCGCGGCTCCGGGCCGCGCACCTCCGATGCCGAGGTCGAGCTCGGGCCGGATCGCGCGTTGCTCCGCCTGCGCGTTCTCCAGGCTCGCCGCGAGCTCCGGATCCGCCGCGGCGAGCTTCGACCAGCGCTCGACTCCTCCCGCCGCCTCGAGCCGCGACACCGCCCTGACGAGGCGGGGGCAGGTGAGCCAGTAGGTGGTCGGAAAAGGAGAGCCGGTGTCGTCGTAGGCGTTCTGCTCGGTGACCGCCGGCAGGCCGAACGGGCAGCGGACGGCTACGCGACGGAACGCCCGGGGAGGGCGGCCCAGCTGGCGCTCGACAACGGCGCGGTCACTTGCCATTCCCGTCGATCGTAGTCCGCGCCTTCTCCCAGGCCGCGATGCCCTTGACGATGAACAGGTGCTCGCCGGGGCGGATGTATCCGAGCCGCCGCGCCTCCCGGGTGAGCGCGTCGACGCCGGTAGACGCCTGGAGGCGCTGGGCAAGTGCCCGGCGCTCGGCCGCGAGCTGCGCCACTTCGTGCCGCCGCGAAGAGAGCTCCTGGCGCGCGGACATCCAGCTGCGGAGCGGGTGGTAGTAGGCATACCCGATCAGCACGACCGCGAGCACAGCGAGCCATCGCTTCGCGAGCGTCGATCTGGGTGGACGTCGGCGGGGACGGGCCATGCGCCCCCCCAATTTCCCTGGACGCGCCCGCCGTCCTTCCTCGCCGTCAGACGATGTCGACCTTGATCACGTTCGTCGAGCCGGGAATGTTCACGGCGGTGCCGGCCGTGATGACGATCGTGTCGCCGGTCGCGACCAGCCCGGCCTCCCTGGCCGCCTCGATGGAGCGGTTCCAGAGGTCCTCGACGTCCTGGCACTCGGGGATCCAGATCGGCGTCACGCCCCACTCGATCGCCATCTGGTGGACCGACCAGCCCTTGTGCGTCAGCGCGGCAATCGGCCGTCGCGGGCGAAGGCGGGAGACCGCCGACGCGGTGCGCCCCGTGAACGTCGGGACCAGGATCGCGGCCGCGCCGAGAGCCTCGGCCAGGTCGCAGGCCGCGTTCGACATCGCGTTGCCGATCGTCGGATGCTCGGTTGCGTCGGGCAGCTCGTGGCGATAGCCGAGGCTCGGCTCGACCGCGCGTGCGATGCGGTCCATCGTCTGGACGGCCTGCACGGGGTATTCGCCCACCGCGGTCTCACCGGAGAGCATGACGGCCGAGGTCCCGTCGAGGATCGCGTTCGCCACGTCGCTCGCCTCCGCGCGCGTCGGCTCGGGGTGATGGATCATGGACTCGAGCATCTGCGTCGCGGTGATCACGGGCTTCCCACGCTCCAGCGCCTTGAGGATGATCCGCTTCTGCACGAGCGGGACGACAGCGGCCCCGATCTCGACCCCGAGGTCGCCGCGCGCGACCATCACGGCGTCCGCCTCGGCCAGGATGTCGTCGAGGGCGTCGACCGCCTCTGACTTCTCGATCTTGGCGATCACGTGGAGGTTCGACTTCTCCTGCTCCAGCAGCGCCTTGAGGTCACGGACGTCGGCAGCGGACCGGACGAACGAGAGCGCCACGAAGTCACAGCCGAGACCGAGCGCGAACTCGAGGTCGTCCAGGTCCTTGCGCGTCAGAGAGGGGATGGGAATCGGGACGCCCGGGAGGTTGACTCCCTTGTGCGACGTGACCGAGCCGCCGACGACCACTCCGCAGCGAGCCCGCCCCGACTCGACCTCCTCGATGCGCAGCCGGATCATCCCGTCGTCGACCAGCACCTCGTGGCCCGGCTGCCAGACCTCGCCGATCGCTGCGGGCGCGATCGGCAGCTCTCCGTTGCGTGCGCCGTCGTCACCCACGACGACCACGACCTCGTCGCCCTGCGTGAGAGCGAGCGGCGCCTCGAGTGTGCCCACCCTGAACTTCGGCCCCTGCAGGTCGGCGATCAGCGCCAGCGGCCGGCCGACTTCCTCCTCGACGTCGCGTATGAGCTGCGCGCGGGCGGCGTGCTGCTCGTGGCTTCCGTGGGAGAGATTCAGCCGGGCCCCGTCGATGCCCGCGTCGACGAGCGCGCGCACAAGCTCGGGCGTCGCAGAGGCAGGCCCGACGGTCGCGACGATCTTGGTGCGGCGCGGCGGCTGGGCGGCCATGTGCTCAGAGTAGCGACGCGGTACGTCAGTACCCGCCGGTCGGTCGACCGTCAGCGCGCGGAGCGCGGGAACGCCTCCCAGCCGGGGTAATCGGCCGCGTCGCCCAGCTCCTCTTCAATTCGCAGCAGTTGGTTGTACTTCGCGACGCGGTCGGTTCGCGAGGGCGCTCCCGTCTTGATCTGGCCGACGCCGGTCGCGACCGCCAGATCGGCGATCGTGGTGTCCTCCGTCTCGCCCGATCTGTGAGACATCACGCAGGCGTAGCCGTTCGAGCGGGCGAGCGCAATCGCATCGAGCGTCTCGGTGAGCGTGCCGATCTGGTTGACCTTGAGGAGGATGGCGTTGGCGACACCTTCGTCGATCCCCCGCCGGAGGCGATCGACGTTCGTGACGAACAGGTCGTCGCCGACGAGCTGCAACCGGTCGCCGAGCCGCTCCGTCATCGCCTTCCACTCGCCCCACTCGTCCTCGGCCAGGCCGTCCTCGATCGAGACGACGGGGAAGTCGTCGGCGAGCGACGCGTAGAGGTCGACCAGCTCGACGGCGCCGAGGACGCTTCCGGCGCGGTCGAGGTGGTACGCCCCGTCCCGGAAGAGCTCGGTCGAGGCCGGGTCGAGCGCGAGCGCCACCCGCTCGCGATGTCCCGCTCTCTCGGCCGCCTCGAGGACTGCCTCGACCGCGTCCCGCGTCGAGCCCAGCTCCGGCGCGAAGCCGCCTTCGTCTCCGACTCCCGTCGACAGCCCGCGCTCGTGGAGGACGTCCTTCAGCGCGTGGAACGTCTCCGCCCCGATCCGGAGCGCGTCGGCGAACGAGTCTGCGCCCACCGGGACGAGCATGAACTCCTGCAAATCGAGGGAGTTCTGCGCGTGGGCGCCGCCGTTGACGACGTTCATCATCGGCACCGGCAAAAGGTTCGCGTCGGCGCCTCCGACCCAGCGAAACAGGCTGACGCCGGCGTTCGCCGCAGCGGCCTTCGCCGCCGCGAGCGAGACGCCGAGGACGGCGTTGGCGCCGAGGCGCGATTTGTTCTGGGTCCCGTCCAGCTCGATCAGGGCGGCATCGAGCGCCCTCTGGTCGTCGGCGTCGAGACCTTTCACCGCAGCTGCGATCTCGGCATCCACGTTTCGGACCGCGGTGAGAACGCTCTTGCCACGGTAGAGCTGGGCGTCGTGGTCGCGAAGCTCGACCGCCTCGAATTTCCCGGTCGACGCGCCGGAGGGAACGGCTGCGCGGCCGACCGCGCCCGAATCCAGGGCGACGTCGACCTCGATCGTGGGGTTTCCGCGCGAGTCGAGAATCTGGCGCGCGTGCACGCGCGTGATCACTGCGCTCATTCGAAATCCTCCTTCGCCCGGTCGAAATAGCGATCCTGGTCGGCCAGCGCGAGCCCCGCGAAGTCCTTGCCTTCGTCGCTTGCGTACCGTTCCGCTCGCTCGACTCGCGCGACGAAGCGGCGCGCCATCGTCCGGAGGGCGAGCTCTGGATCGACGTTCAATCGGCGGGCGACGTTCACGGCTGCGAAGAGCACGTCACCGAGCTCTTCGAAGACGCGAGGGTGCGGCTCGGTCTCGGGTGCGGGCTCGCCGGCGACGGCGAGGGCCTCCTTCAGCTCTCGCAGCTCGTCGTCGAGATCTGCGAGCGCACCGACCGCGTCCGGATACTCGAAGTTGACGGCGGCGGCGCGTCGCTGCACTTTCCGTGCGAAGAGGAGAGCAGGGAGGGATTCCGGCACGTCGTGGAAGATGCCGGTACGGCCCTCGCCGGTGCGTTTGATCTCGTCCCAGCGCTCGCGGACCCTGCCCGCGGTCCGGGCTTCGACGTCGCCGAAGACGTGTGGATGCCGCCGCACGAGCTTCTCGTGGACGCCCCTTGCCACCGCCTCGAGGTCGTCCCCGCCTCGCTCCGCGAGGAGAAGAGCAAGGAAGTAGACCTGGAACAGGAGATCGCCGAGCTCGTCGGCGAGCTTGGCGTCGTCACGTCCGACAGCCGCGTCTGCGACCTCGTACGCCTCCTCGACAGTGTGCGGCACGATCGTCCGCTCCGTCTGCTCGCGGTCCCAGGGGCAGTCGCGGCGGAGCCGCTCGGTCAGTTCCTGAAGGTCCTCGAGCGTCTGCCCGAGGGTCACTGACTCGTCGTCGTGCCCGTGCTCAGACAGGGGTCAGGGTTCGGCGCGAAGCCGACCTGATACTTGATCCGCGACTTGCAATAGCGGTTCTTCGTGTCCTCGACCCACTTGGTCATCACGTCGCGCTTCCGCTGGTCTTCGAGCTGCTGCCGGATCGACTGCTCGACCTTGCTGAGCGGCGTCTTCTGCGCCGGCTTGATCGCGGAGAGCGCCTGGATGATGTGGAAGCCGTACTGCGTCTTCACCGGGTGCGAGAGCTCACCCTTCTTCAACGCGAAGGCCATCTTGTCGAACGCGGCGACGGTCTGGCCCTTCGAGATCGTCAGCTTGCCTCCGTTCGAAGCCGAACCCGGGTCCTTCGAATACTTTTTCGCCAGCTTCCCGAAATCAGCGCCGGACTTGAGCTGCGCGTAGAGCTGATTGGCGAGCGCCTTCTTCTGCACGAGGATGTGTCGCACATCCCGGCTCTCGGGCTGCTGGTACTGGGTCTTGTGCGTGTCGTAATACGCCTGGATCTCCTTCTGGGAAACCTTCACGTTCGAGGTCACCTTCTTGTAGAGCTCCTCCGAGATCAGCTGCGCGCGCACTTCCTGCTTCGCCTGGTCCTCCGAGAGCCCCTGCTGCTGAAGCGTCTTCTTGTATTTCGCGTCGCTGCCGGCGTAGAACTGCTTCTTCAGCTGGTCGATGCGCGCGTTGACCTGTTTGTCCGTGATCTTGATGCCGAGGTCGGCGGCCTCCTGCTCGAATTCCGCGCGCTGGATGAGGAAGGTGATCGCCTGGCCCTTGAGCTGCTCGTACTCCGTGGTGCCCGCCTTCGGGAACGGGCGCTTCTGGGCGTCGTAGCTCTTCTTCGCGCGCGCCATCAGCGAGTCGAACTGCTCCTTCGTGATCTGCTGCGACCCGGCGACGGCGACATCCTCCGAGTTCAGGGACGCGGGCTTGGCGCCGCCACAGCCGGCGGCGACGAGTGCGAGCGCGACGAGCGCGAGGAAAGCGAGTCGTTTCATGGAAAAAGCGCCACTAGCAGCGGAATCGTCACGCTGCCCGGCGCGCGGCCAGTATAGCATCGACGAGCCGGAGCGCTTGCGGAAAACCGTCCTCGCGCAGGCTCACCTCGTGGTTCGCCGTCGTGTAGACGGCCGTGTCGACCCGGCGTCGAAGATCCCGCAGCTCCTCCGAGCCGAGCACCATCCGCCCCACGCTCATCTTCCCGCCGCGGTAGACGAGGTAGTCGGCGCCGACGACGGCGAGCTTCAGCTTCGCCTCCTGGATCAGGAACAGGTTCGCGACGGGCTCGGGGAGCGGGCCGTACCGGTCCTCGGTTGCCGCCTGGAGCTCGCGCAGCTCGTCGTCGGACTCGGACAGCGCCAGCCTCCGGTGCAGGTCGATCTTCAGCGCCTCGGAGGCGATGTAGTCGACGGGCACGTAGGCGTCGACGCGCGCGTCGACGCGCACCGGCCGCGCGACAACGCGGCGCTCGCCCGAAAGTTCTGCGACCGCCTCGGCGAGGAGCTCGACGTAGAGCTCGAATCCAAGCGCCGCGACGTGGCCCGACTGTTCGTCCCCGAGCAGGTTGCCCGCGCCTCTGATCTCGAGGTCGCGCATCGCGATCGCGAAGCCGGCGCCGAGCTCCGTGTGGTCTGCGAGCGTGGCGAGCCGGGCGCGGGCCTCCGGGGTGAGCTCCGACATGTCGGGATAGAAGAGATACGCGTGCGCCGTCACATCGGATCGCCCGACGCGCCCGCGGATCTGGTAGAGCTGCGACAGGCCGAGCTGGTCGGCGCGCTCGACGATCAGCGTGTTCGCCTGGGGAATATCGAGGCCAGACTCGATGATCGTCGTCGAGACGAGCACGTCCGCATCCCCGCGCAGGAATGAGTGCATCTTCTCCTCGAGCTGGCGTTCTCGCATCTGGCCGTGGGCGACGAGGAAGCGAAGGTTCGGAGCGAGCTGCGCGAGCTTCTCCGCTGCCTCTTCGATCGTCTCGACCCGGTTGTGCAGATAGAACGCCTGGCCGTCGCGCTCGATCTCGCGCTGAAGCGCGAGCTTGATCACGTCCTCGTCGTACTCGCCGACGGTGGTGCGAATCGGGCGGCGTCCCTCGGGAGGCGTCTCGATGATCGAAATGTCACGGAGACCGGAGAGGGACATGTGCAGCGTCCGGGGGATCGGGGTCGCGCTCAGCGTCAGGACGTCGACCTCCAGGCGGAGCGCGCGGAGGAGCTCCTTCTGGGCGACACCGAAGCGCTGCTCCTCGTCGAGGATGACGAGGCCCAGCTCCTTCGGGATCACGTCGCGGCTGAGGATGCGGTGCGTCCCGATCAGGACGTCGACCTTGCCCTCCTGGAAGTCGGCGAGCACCTGCTTCACCTCGCGCGGCGGGCGGAACCGCGAGACCATCTCCACGCGCACCGGGAAGTCGCGGTAGCGAGACCGGAACGTGTGCCAGTGCTGCTCGGCGAGGATCGTGGTCGGCGCGAGCATCAGCGTCTGCTTGCCGTTGACGGCCACGGCGAAAGCCGCGCGGATGGCGACCTCCGTCTTCCCGAAGCCGACGTCGCCGCACACGAGTCGGTCCATCGGACGCGGCGCCTCGAGGTCCTCCTTCACCGCCTCGATCGCCGCCTGCTGGTCGGGCGTCTCTCGATACGGAAACTCGGTCTCGAGCCGCTCGAGGTACTCGTCGCGAAGGTCGTACGCGACACCGGGCGCCTGCTGCCGTTGCGCATAGAGCGCAAGGAGCTCACCGGCCAGCTCGCGCACGGACTCGCGCGCGCGACTCTTGAGGTTCTCCCAGGCCTTGCCCCCCAACTTCGAGAGGGCGGGCATGGTGCTGTCGGCACCGATGTAGCGCGAGACCTTCCCGAGCTGCTCGTGCGGGACGTAAAGCCGGTCGTCACCACGGAACCCGAGGAACAGGTAGTCGCGGGTGACCCCGGCAACCTCCTTCGTCTCGAACCCGAGGAGCTTTCCGACCCCGTGGTCCTCGTGGACGACGTAGTCGCCTGTGCGGAGGTCGGCGAAGGACTGGAGCGCGCGGCCGCCGGTCCGCCGCTCGCGCGGAGGCCGTTTCCGGAAGACCTGCGTGTCGGGAAGCAGGACGAGCCCGAGGTCGCGCCAGACGAAGCCGCGTCGCGCCGGTGCGACCGCGAAGAGGAGCTCGGCGTCTTTCGGCAGCGGCTCGCCCTCCTCGACGACTCGTGCGTCGGCGCGCCGGAGGAGGTTCTGCTGCCTCAGCGCCTCGCCGAGGTGCGGGAACGTGACGACGACACGCTGGCCCGCCCGGACGAAGGCCGAGAGCTCGTTCTCCGCCTCGGCCAGCCCGCGCGCGACGAGCGCGGGCCGCTGCGCCTCGAATGCGAACGGCTGGCTCGACGGCAGCGGGTCGAGCGCGGCGGCGCGCGAGAGCGAGATCGGCTCGAGCCCTTCCTCCTCCCACACGGATCTCACCTCGTCCGCCTCCCAGACGAGATCCGGCCCCGCGGGAACGGGTAGGACGAGGTCGTTCGGAACGGGTCTTGGGGACTGTCCCTCCTCCATGTCCTCCAGGGACGGCTCGACGAGGTCGAGCCGTCGCTCGGCGGCCGGGTAGACAACCGCCGACTCGACCACATGGAGCCCACGCTGCGTGAACGGCGAGAACGCCCGGATGTGCTCGATCTCGTCGCCCCAGAACTCGACGCGGAGCGGCTCGCGACCGGTCGTCGGGAAGACGTCGACGAGCCCCCCGCGGACGGCGAACTGGCCGCGCTCGTCCGACCGCTCGACCCGCTCGTAGCCGGCGAAAGCGAGCGATTCCGTCAGGATCTCGAGGCTGACGTCCGCACCGGCTGTGAGCCGGATCGGTGCGGGCCGCGCCCTTGGAGGTGGAATCGGCTCGGCGAGCGCCGCCGCCGAGGCGACGACGAGGCCCCCTTCGGCGAGAACGTCGAGCGCCCGCGCACGCTCGCCCACGAGGTGGGGTGCCGGCTCGAGGCCGGAGCCCCAGCGAACCCCGCGGCTCGGAAACATCGCGACACGGTCCTCACCGAGAAACCACGCGGCTGCCTCTGCGGCGTCGCGCGCGTCCTGGTCCTCGGGCGCGAGGAGGACGAGTGACCGCGCGAGC
>DASUXI010000240.1:0-3818 GCA_036377995.1 Gaiellaceae bacterium | reverse complement strand
GGTCAAAGCGCATCCTGCCGAGCCGATCGCAAACCCAGCGGAGAGCACCGGGACGCGCCCGAATCGGTCCATGAGGCGTCCCGCGAAGAAGCCGGTCGTGCCCGAGGCCGTCAGGAAGAGCGCCGGGCCGAGCCCCAGCAGCCCCCTGACGCCGGTCACGAGCACGAAGGTCAGGGACGAGACGGCTGCGACCAACTGGAGGACGGCCGAGTTGACCGCAAGCGTGGCCGCGAGGATCAACGTGTTGCGCCGAATCGGCAGATCCGGCACCGGCCTGCTCGCCACGGGCCCATTCAACCAGCGGGCCTGGGGGCATGCTGCTTCAATGGCCGCTGAATGCGCAGGACCCGTTCTTCGACCGGCGGCTGCTCGTCCGGTTGCGGCTCGTCGACTACCGCTTCGTCGCTTACTTCGACTTCGTGCTGAGCCGATGAGGCCGGGTGTTGGCTAGGAGCGCCGCCGCGGTTGCGGTCATTACTTCGCTGCTCGTTCCTTCTGGGGCCATGGCGCACGGCGATCCGGCAAGCGACTACCTCCTCGCGCAGAGCGTCTTCCTGCCCTTCAACGCGAAGATCGACTCGGGCTCTGCGAAGCGTCTGAACGATGTGATCGCGGCCGCAGACCGCGCCGGCTTCAAGATCAAGACGGCGCTGATTCTCGGGCCCTCCGACCTCGGCACCGCCTTCTCGCTCATCCACAAGCCGCAGCGTTATGCCGAGTTCCTCGGTCTCGAGCTCTCCTTCGTCTATCGGCAGCGGCTGCTCGTCGTGATGCCGAACGGCTTCGGCTACTCGCTGAAAGGGAATCCGGACCCGAAGGCCGCCCGCGTGCTCAGGACCGTCCCTGCGCCCGGAGCCGACGTGACGAAGGAGGCGGATGCGGCAACGCTCGCGATCCAGCGGCTCGCCGCCGCGGAAGGGCACCGCCTCGTCGTCTCGTCGGGCGGCGGGTCCAGCGGCCGGGACCGCATCACGATCGCCGCGGCGGCCACGCTCGCCGTCGCTCTCTTCGCGGGATTCGTCTTCTACCGCCGCCGCGGGTAGCGCGGTCGGTCCAGGGTCGTAACCTTTGCCTGTGATCACCTGCGCGAACTGCGGACGGGAGAACCCCGCCGGAGCGAAGTTCTGCAACAGCTGCGGCTCTCCGCTCGATGAGCGGCCGCAGGGCCTCGACGAGGAGCGCAAGGTCGTGACGGTGCTCTTCGCAGATCTTGTCGGCTTCACGGCGCGTGCGGAGCAGCTGGACCCGGAGGACGTGCGCGCCATCCTCACGCCGTACTTCGCCCGCGTTCGCCGTGAGATCGAGACCCACGGCGGCACGGTGGAGAAGTTCATCGGGGATGCGGTCATGGCCGTGTTCGGCGCGCCGATCTCGCACGGCGACGATCCGGAGCGCGCGGTCCGCGCCGCGCTCGCCATCCGGACGGCCGTCGAAGAGATGAACGCGGACGACCCGGAGCTCGACCTGAAGGTCCGGATGGCGGTCAACACGGGGGAGGCGCTCGTCTCGGTCACCGCGACCGGAGGCGAGGGAATGGTGGCGGGTGACGTCGTCAACACAGCTTCGCGTCTCCAGGAAGCGGCGCCCGTGAACGGCATCCTCGTCGGAGAGGAGACGTACCGCTCCACCAGGCTCGTCATGCAGTACGACGACGCCGACCCGGTCGTCGCCAAGGGCAAGCAGGAACCGGTTCCGGTCTGGATCGCGCTCTCGGCGACGAAAGGCCCGGGCGAGCGGGCGGCGGGCCGCGCCCCGATGCTCGGACGGGCCTCGGAGCTGGCCGTGCTCCAGGGAATCTGGGAGCGGGTCGTGTCCGAGCGGCGTCCGCAGCTCGTCACGCTCTTCGGCCCGGCCGGGATCGGGAAGACCCGCCTCACGACCGAGTTCGGCGAGCTCGCCGCCGGCGATGGAGCCCGAGTCGTCAGAGGCCGGTCCCTGCCCTACGGCGAGGTCATTCCCTACGGCGCATTCGTCACGCAGGTGAAGCAGATCGCGCGGATCTTCGACACCGACGAGGCGGCGACCGCCTCGACCAAGCTGCAGGAGGCCGTGGCGGACCTGCTCGGGGACGACGCGGGCGAGACAGCCTCCCATGTCGCGATGCTCATCGGCGTCGGCGAGGCCGGCTCCGGCGACCGCCAGTCACTCTTCTTCTCGGCCCGCCGCCTCGTCGAAGGGCTCGCCACGGAGCGGCCGACGGTGCTCGTCTTCGAGGACATCCACTGGGCCGACGCCGGCATGCTCGACCTCCTCGAGGCTCTCGCTTCGAGGATCCGCGACGTCCCGCTGCTGATGCTCGCGCCGGCTCGGCCCGAGCTCCTCGAGAGCCGTCCGGCCTGGGGTGGTGGCCTCCCGGGTTACACCGCGCTGCCGATCGAGCCGCTCAGCGAGGAGCACGCGAACGAGCTCGCCATGCAGCTGCTCGACCAGTCACGCAAGATCCAGCGCGAAGCGGCCGCGGTCAGTGCCGTCGGAGAGGGGAACCCGCTCTTCATCGAGGAGCTCGCAGCCGCACTCGCGGAGAACACGACGGCGGCGTCGTCCGAGCTGCCGACGTCCATCCGCGCAATCGTCGCTGCCCGGCTCGACGCGCTGCCGCCAGAGGAGCGCGCTGTGCTGCTCGACGCCTCGGTCATCGGCAAGGTGTTCTGGGCTCATGCGCTGGAGTCGATGGCGAGCGGGGCGCTGCCGCTACCCGAGCTCCTCGACTCGCTCGAGGGCCGCGACCTCGTCCGGCGCGAAAACGTGTCCCGGCTCCGGGGCGACCAGCAGTACAGCTTCAAGCACGACCTCATCCGGGAGGTCGCGTACGCGACGCTGCCCCGGTCGCAGCGGCGCAGGCGCCACGCGCAGGTCGCAGCCTTCCTGGAGGAGACGACGTCAGAGCTCCCGGCGGCGGCTTCGGCGGTCGCCCATCACTGGCGTGAGGCCGGAGAGAACGAGCGGGCGGCGGCGGCATTCGTCGTGGCGGGAGACCAGGCGGGCCGCGGCTGGTCGAAGCACGTCGCCGCCGCTTTCTACCAGGACGCGCTCGAGCTGCTCCCGGATGGGGACGAGGCCGTGCGCCGCGACATCACACGTCGGCGGGCCGTTGCCCTGACCGCCCTCTTCCACGCCGCCGAGCCCAGCCTGTCGCGCGGGAATCCGCCAGGCGGCTAGACGGCCTCGGCCGGCTCGCCGTCGAGCGGGAAGTCGTCGGGGGTGACGTCCCCGGCGATCTCCTGCACCCACGCGACGTCGTGTTTGCCGAGGTAGACGGCGTGGCTACGGACGACCTCCTCGCTCGGGGCGTCATACACGCAGTAGGTCTTCACGCCGCCGTTCTCGTCCACGACGACGTGGCTGTGCTCCCAGATGATCTCGGGAAAGCGCTCGATCGCCACCTCTTTCGACCGCCTGCCGACGACGGGCATCTGGTCCTCGGTGACGTGGAAGACGCGCTCGACGAGGTAACGAGGCATGCGAATAGCGTACACGCGGGGCAGGCCTCTCAGGAGAAACTTAGGTTGGCGTGCTGTCGTGTATGACTTCGTAGAGACCGGACCGAGGGAGGGGACGTGACCGAATCGTCGACCGAGCTGCCCGTGCCGTCGCCGCCCGAGGCCAGGGACCGGCTCGAGCAGGCCCTCTTCGAGATCAGACGCGTGATCGCCGGCCAGGATCAGATGCTCGAGCGTGTGCTGGTATGCCTTCTGGCGCAGGGCCACCTGCTGATCGAAGGCGTGCCGGGACTGGCCAAGACGCTGACCATCAAGACGACGGCGGGCGTGCTCGGGGGCTCGTTCGCCCGCATCCAGTTCACCCCCGACCTCGTGCCG
>DASUXI010000239.1:0-18484 GCA_036377995.1 Gaiellaceae bacterium | reverse complement strand
GACCCATGCCGACGGGCCCGAGCTCGACCTCGTCGCGCGGTCCGGCGCTCGGATCTGCGCGTGCCCGACGACCGAGGCCAACCTCGGCGACGGCTTCCTCCCCGTCGAGCGAGTGCTCGTTCGTGGAGTCGGGATCTGCATCGGTACCGACTCGAACATCCGCATCGACCCGCTCGAGGAGCTCCGCGAGCTCGAGGGAATCGCGCGCCGACAGTCGGGGCGGCGGGGTGTGCTTCCGGCCGAGACGCTGCTTGCGATCGGGGGACCCCACGGCGCCGCCGCACTCGGGATCCACGAGTGGGACGACATCACGGTCGACCTCTGCCATCCGTCCCTGCGTGGAGTCGACGACGTCCGTGAAGGGCTCATCGCAGGTTGCGGGGCAGACGTCTTCGTCTAGCGGAGCCGGGCTGTCCAGTACGCCGTGCGCGTGATGTATGCGCGCTCGGCGCGCTTTCCGTACAGGCCGTAGGCGCCGTCGTAGCTCTCGTAGCGGCCACCGTGCCCGGCAGGCTCGATCTGGGTGCCTTCGCTCCACTCGTTGTAGCTCGTCACCGTGACGAGATTCGCGCCTGCTCGAATCGCCGCCTCCCACATCGAGTCGTACGTCTCTCCGTCGAGGCGGGGCTTCTCGCGCACGTCTCCCGTTGCCTGCCATGCCTCGTAACCCGGGCCGACCGACGGGGCGCACAGGATGCCGGCGGCGCGCGCCTGCTCACAGAGCCGCTCGAACTTGGCGCCGGTGTACAGAAGGATGTCGTACGTGTAGAAGCCGGCGAATCCGGCCCGCGCGGCGAACCCGACTCGACTCGTCTGGGCGAACAGGCGCATGCCGTTCGGTTGGCTCGTCACCCGCTTCCAGTCATCGGCCTGGAAGTCGTTGGAGCGGTAGACGTAGACGTCGTGGATGCCGAGGCCACGCAGATACGCGAGGTCCGCGCCCACGCTGTCGACCGTGCGCCCCGGATAAGGCTCGAGCTGGATCGCAACCTGAAGCTTGAAGCGGCGTGCCGCTCGGATCACGGCGGCGAGACGAAGGTCTTCGGGCGACCCCTGACCCCACCACGAGCTGACTACCTCATCGACGCCGGCGGCGGCGATGTCCCGCATCTGGTTTCTGAGGACCCTCGGGTCGCCGCTCGAGTACGCCCCCCGGGCGGGGAAGAAGTGGGAAGCGACGTCGAACGGCGGCACGTGTCCCCCCTGGGTCCAGTGCGCGTAGGAACCGTCGAGGCGTGGATTCGAGTACCAGGGGTAGAAGAAGATCGCGCTCCGTGGCGCGCCTGCCTGGGCTGCGGCAGGCAGAGCCAGCGCAAGCGTGAGCGCCAGGAGTGGAAGCCGCATCACGCGTAGCATCTCACCTTCGTCGGATCGCGAGCGGCTCGCACGGATCACTACATAGAGGCATGCGGGAAGCCGTCGCGTCACCGATTATGGCTTCATGGCCTTGAACGGTTGGATCCGGCGAATCCGCCACCTCTGCGGCAACTCCGAGGGTCAGACGATGGCCGAGTATGCGGTCATCCTCGGCGTCATCACCCCGGCGATCCTGATCGGGATCGCGCTGCTCGCGGGCAACGTCACCTCGGCGATCGACGCCGTCGGCGCTCTTCTCTAGAGCAGCGGCGCTTCCGCTCACCCGTACGAGGGATGTGAACGCACGGCGCCTCTCGCTAACGTCGGCAACGGCGCGGCGCGGGTGGTGCATCTGCGGCCAGTTGCCCTCCCGCGCGCGTCGAGTCGTCTCGACCAAAAAGCGAACCGCTGAGTGGTCAAGGGGTGGCGGCCCACCTCTCGGAGACACCCAGCGGTTCGGATCACGGGGATCGACTATCTCCCCTGAGCCCGTGGTACGAGCCTACGAGACCCTCTTCACCGTGCCTATTGGCCGTTCGTTTAGGCGTCGGCTAGGACACAAGCGAGCACAATCCGAAAAGACCTGCACACAGGGCTGTCGGCGGGACTCGGTTGCGGCCGATCGGTTGACACCCGGCGCCCGATTCTGCGACAACCCCTCGGTGGCGCAACACGACATAGAGGTCCGGGTACCGCGCGAGATCACGGTCGTCAACACCGATCTCGAGATCAAGGTTTACAGCGACCAGAGGCTGCTGGGGGAAGTACACGTCAGCCGCGGAACGATCGACTGGCTCCCATCGAGAGGGAAGAGCCGCTATCGGCTCGGGTGGGAGAGCTTCGCCGACGTGATGCGAGAGAAAGGCCGACGACGCCCCCGACTTCACGGCAGCTCGACCCGCGGCCAACGAGGCTGAAGCTCGAACCGGGCGCCAGCCGGCCCTTCACGGATTCCAGGGCAGTCAGGCCCGTGTTCGCGTGCGTCGCTCGGCGTTGCACGAGAGCGTTCGCGTGGCGTCGGAGTAGGTGCCGTTTGCGCCGATTATGTGAGGCACGGAGAAGCTGGTCGCCTCCGGGGACGGCTGAATCGTGAACGCGGGCACACGCGCCATCCTCGAGACCGGCGGCAAGATGGGCTGTAGGTACCTCGAACGGCCGCACGAAACTGATGCGGTGTAGATCGCCTTCTCCGACACAACGCGAGCCTCAGGCAGGCCGAAGACCAGCTCGATTCGGTAGTCCCCTGGTGAGAGCGCGGGTGCCCAGTCCACGACGGCGAACTGCATTCGCGGCTCCGCCCACAGGCGTCTTCCGAATGCAGTCGGGACGGAGATCACCGGAGCCTGCACCGGTAGCGACACCTGCACTCCGGTCGCGCTCGTCGACGACG
Source organism: Gaiellaceae bacterium (assembly GCA_036377995.1). Taxonomy (GTDB): domain Bacteria; phylum Actinomycetota; class Thermoleophilia; order Gaiellales; family Gaiellaceae; genus 3-1-20CM-4-69-9. The sequence continues at coordinate 15,738 of DASUXI010000239.1, read as the reverse complement.
CCTGCACTCCCGATGCTTCGACCGGAATCTCCATTACGAGCGGACCAGTGCAGTCGAACTCGTACGGGGTTCTGCGTGGAAGCGGGCGCGTGCGCAGGTGGACGCGGTAAAGCTGCGCCAGCACTGCCGAACCTGTCGCCTCCGTCACGTCGTAGACGATCGTGATCGAGCAATCGATCCGAACCACTTGGCCGTCTCGGGTAGTCACCCCTCCCACGCGGTGCGGAGCCTGCTCCAGATTGGACGACTGCGTGATCATGGCGGGCGAGGCGGGGCTGAACTGAATCCTGATCTGGCTTTCGAACACGCACCCGGCCGTACCAGCGGGAACGCTCACGAACAGGAGCACAGCCACGATCAGCCGAGGTCGCCTCAATCGCCGACGGAGGCCGACTAGAGCGTCTTTCCGGTCTGCACCGCACACTCGCCCGCTCAAATATCAGGCCTCGCCGGCCAGCACAAACACACTCGACGGGCTCGCGGTGTGGGGAGCTTCGGGCGTGGCGGGCGACGCTACCGGCGGGTTCGGCCTGACACTAGACGCCTATCAACGACTCCGCAGGGCAGCCGCAGAAGTAGCGCTATGAACCCCGGCGGACGTGCCCCATCAGTTGGCGGGAACGTCTGCGACTTCGGACTCGTCGAGTTTCTCGAGCTCGTAGCGAACGATCTTCCCGTCGCGCACGGTGTAGACGAGCCGGCCAGTCTTCACGGACGCGACTTCGCCCGTCTCCTTCCGCGTGTAGATCACTCGATTGAGCGAGCCGACCCGGCCCTCCCCGAAGTCCTCGAGCTCGCCCCGCTCTTCCGAGACGTCGAGACTCTCCGGGCCACCGAGATCCTCCGGCGCTCCGTCGTCGGCAACCCCTCCATCGGCGTACCACTCGAGAACAGCGTCGATCCCGCGCAGGGTGGTGACTCCGCCTCGTTTCGGGACAACCCACTCCACGTCTTCTGCGAGGACGTCCCCAACCGCCCCACGCTCGAAATTCGCCGCTCGCCAGCGCTTGACGACTTCCATCGCCTCGCTACTCACGACGACGAGTCTACGTCGTGTTCCGACTCGGTCGCAACCCAGGAACTCGACGCAGAAACCGCCCTCTTGCAGGCGGTTTCCTCAGTCGGGGCGCCGAGACTCGAACTGGGGACATCTAGTCTTCCAGAGCACTCGAGCCGTCAGACACCCAGTGTGGTCGAGTGGCGGAAGTGGCTGGTGAGGGTTGCCGGGGCCTTTGGTCTGAGCTTGCTTCTCTCTCAGGCTTTGCCACCGATGGGGCTAGGTCAAGACGATTGTTTTCCGGACGTTTGGGCACGGATTGCGGCCTCGTGACGGTAGTTCTCCCCCGTGGCGGATCGGCGAGCCCCCCGATGCCACCGGCGGATTCCAGGCGCGATTATTCCCTTGACCGGAAGCACCTCGGTTGGACGAGACGTTAAGGGAAGGGGGTTAGTCGTGCGGGGCATCATCGATACGACAACCGTCGGGGATGCGATCACTGAGCTAATCGTTAGGCGGGACGATCCCACCGCCTCGCTGAGGCGTGATGCAGAGCTGCTCGGCTGGCTTCTCGCTGAACGGCTCGGCGTCATCGACAAGATCGGAAGTGTCGAGTGGGAAGGGCGTGTGGCAGCTGGCGAGGTAGACCAGGACGTCGCCACGTACCTCCAGAACAATTACCTTCGCGACATTCCGCTCGGCGACGATTCCGTCACGCTCGGTTAGTCGTCGTCGACTGACGCTTTCACCGCGGCCTGAAAGTCCGATGCTCAGAACGGCGCCCGTGCCCCAGCATCTCGGCGGGTGTTGGCTGTCGGCCGGGGATGAGCCCGAACGGTCTCGGGTCGAGCACGACGAAGACGCGGCCCGGTTCGGTAGAAGCGTCGCCTCAAGTCACGACCACGATCGACCTGCCGTGTTGCCGGCGTCACACCTAGTTCGGCCACTTCGCCCGCTTCAACGAGTGGGCACTGATCGACAGCGCGTTCGAGGGAACGTTCATGGAACGGGTCGCCCCCGGCGCGTTCGCACGTTCACTCGCACACGACCGCTCGAGGCTCCGAGTGCTGTTCCAGCACGGCAGGGATCCACAGATAGGCGACAAGGTCTTGGGGATTCCGACCGTGTTACGCGAGGACGAACAGGGCGCCCAATACGAAGTGCCTCTGCTCGACACGTCGTACAACAAGGACTTGATCGTTGGGCTGAAGGCCGGCGCCTACGGGGCGTCATTCCGTTTCAAGGTGCTGCACGAAGACCTGATCCAGCACCCGCCGAGCTCGAGCTTCAACCCGGATGCGTTGCCCGAAAGGACAATCAGGGAAGCGAAGGTGATGGAGTTCGGCCCCATCACATTCCCCGCATACGACGGCGCCACAGCCGGTGTCAGAAGCCTAACCGACCTGTTCACGACCGAACGGTTGGCGGCGTGAACGGACCGCATGTTGGGGACATGCGGACCACCCGACGGTCGCGGGGCGCAATCGGGATTCCTCCTCCCGCGCCTCGCCCCGCACGTCGGGCTGGCCGGGTACCCCTCGACACGCAAACCCGGACGAGAAGCTCTGACCCCGCTAGTTCCCCGCGAAAAAAACGCCGTGACCCTCATGGTTGAGCCAAAGTGAGGGCGGGCGGATCAACACGACGCTGGCGGATGGTGCGGGCGGGGATGATCAACAACGCTCTCGGCAGCCCGTGCCCGCTGTGCTCGAGGCCGCTGCTGCCGCACGAGCGTCTCCACCTCGACCACGTCGTCGCGCTCAGCTGGGGAGGCAGCGACCACCCCGCAAACCTGCAGGTTGTCCATCAGCGCTGCAACTTGCGTAAGGGTCGCGGCGAGGCGCCCGTCTGGGCGGCTTACCGATGAAGGCGGTCATTGTCGACCGAGGCGTCCTCGAAGGCGAACCCATCTGCGCCGTCAGCTACCTCGAGCCCGAACACCACTGGGACAGCGGCTACGCGCTGTTCGCAGGTCCGCCCGACCCGACCGACGAAGGCGGTCTTCTCTGTGTCGACTGCCTACTCGACCTCGACATAGCACCCGGCCTCGCCCTCGCCCGCGAGCACGGAGCGGCGGTCCGCGATGGCGACAAATGGACCGCGGGCGATCAGCCTGGGCCAGCGTGCGGGAATGTCACCCGACGATGAGGTCAGCGATCGGCGCGAGCATCTAGCTCGAACTTCGCTTCCATGGCCGCCTGAGCGAAGCTGTCCAGCGCGAGCGCAACGTCTTGGGTCGGCCCCGGGTCGGACTCGACGTTTTGATCGAGGAAGGCATTGATTTTCTTCCAGTGCGTCTCGGGCGCTTCGCTGAGTTGCCGAAGCTCTTCGTCGGACGCATGCTCAAGCAACTCCGACCTACCATCGTCGTCGCTCTCGGAGTACCACGAGATTAGCGGGGCGAGATGGCGTAGTTCCTTGGGGAGAACGGAGAAGTCGAGTTCCTTTGCCACGGCTCCCGGATCATGCACTACCGCATGCGCGAGCGTCCCTCTCGCTCGAACAGCCCCGGGGCGGCGTCGCCGACGCAAGCGGCAAGCTGAGCGGACACCCGCGCTACGTTTCCCGCGAGAGAGACCGGGATAAGCAAATGTCACAGTCGAGCCGACTGTCTTCCTCGCCGAGACCAACCTTTGTCCATGTACGAGGAACAGGGATACGCAGATGGACTCGCTTGTTCTCCATCCTGTCAGCCTGGAGTCCGCACGTGGCTTCTGTGCTGGCCTGGCAAAGTTTGGGGCCACCCTGGTCGAGGCCGAGAATGGCCGCTACCAGGTAGAGATCCCGCTTTCGGGCAACCGGGAGATCGTTGCCGTCCTCAATGCCCTCAAGAAGTGCGTGACGCAGCGAGCCGACAGCGCGTCTTGAGTCGGGCCGGCCGCAGCCTGCACACTGCTGTGCCCTAACAGGACCTAGGCGGGGGGACGTTCGCCGACGTGAAACCAAACGGCCCGGACACCCCGACCGTGTCCATTTTTCCCCCCGAAGCAGTTTTGGGCCGCAACCCGCCCGAAGGGAGCGTCGCACCAGCTCGTGCGGCATCGTAGAAGCTGGCACGGTAAGCATTGGTTCCACCGATGCCAGCGGAAGATCTCTGGAACGAAGCGATCGCCGATAGCGGGCTCGACCCGGCGAAGCTACACCGCTTCGATGCCGTCCGGGCTGTGATGGAAGGGGCCGCCGCGCAGTGGTGGCCGCCTGAGGTTTCAGTGCATGAGGAGCCGCTGCTGGAACTCTCGGACGAAGACGCTCCCGCCGCGGATAAAGCGCCGCTCCTCGAGAAGCATCGCGTCGCGACGGCTCCGATCGAGATTCCTGAACCCGGGGTGGCAGAGGCGGCGTTAGCTGCGAAGCTGCGACACGAACTTGAGCACGCGCACCAGTGGGAGATCGCTGGCCCGGAGCCTTTCATGCTGAAGAACCTCGCTCTCAAGGTTTGCAGTCGAAAGACGGGAGGCACGATCTACGGGACTTTCGTCAACCAGATGCCGATCGAGGACGATGCAAATGCTGCTGCTTCGCTGTTCGTCCGGAAGATCCGATCTGAATCGATCGGCGGCCTGCGACAGCATGGCGCGTATGAACCCTTAACGCGTGCCGTGATCGGGCCGCCGAGCCCGGAGACCCTCGTCGTGCGGATGGTCGGCTTCCTCTTCCAGTACCGCGACATCGTTCGCGACCTCGCCAGCGACGCGGCGATGTCCGAGGCGAAGTTCATCGGCCTCTTTGCGAAGAGTGGTGAGCGACCCTGGCAGGCGCTATGTGATGCAGCAGACGCTGCGGATCAACGGCCTTAATAACCGAACTCGCGCTCAGCGCACTCCGGGCAGTGGAAGATCAGAAGCTCATCGGGGCCGCCGTCGTCGACCCAGCGAGCCTCCCATCGCTCTTGGTCGACGGGTAGCCAGACCTTCCGACATTCCTCACACTGCGGGATGAGGGCAGCTCGGCGCTCACGCAGCGATTGTCTTCCCGCTCGATCGCGGGAGCAAGTGACGGCTCCGGACATGGCTACTTTACGCCAGGAGTGCCGGGCCAGATATCTCCGGCCCGGCCCACTCCGTGGCCTCTTGTGTTGAAGCTCTAGCGATGCGGGATGTAAGAGACCTGTGCCTCTGCCGAAATCCCAGGACCACCTTTGAAGCTGTAGTGCATCGACTTGTTCGCGAGATACGGCACACCGGAGTCCTGAAAGCCCTGGCCGTCGTTGTAGTTAACCCAGAAATCCTGCGACTGACCGAACGGTGGAGCTTCCGGGGTCACTGGCCCCGGTCGCCAACTCCCGTCGCCATTGAAGTGGAACGCGCCGCTCCCGAAGACCGGGTCGTTGTGCGCGCAGAACGTCTCCGTCGAGTCGAACGTGCCGTCGTTACTGAAGGCAAACCACTGCCAAACGCCGCCGAGACCGACGACGTTCGTGCAGAAGAAAGAGGTCTTGTTGTCGCAATTGAGCGACACCGCAGCCTGGTACTGCACCGTGTTGCCGTAGTCCGCGCTCGCAACCGGCGCCGCTACCGCCACGACAGCGAACGACGCCGCAGCCGCAACCAGCAGAAGAAGCTTCCGCATAGAGCTTTTCCTCCCATGTAGATGGTCAAGTCCATGCTTACGTGCTCGCAGGCGGAATCCAATAGGCAAATGGCTAGGTCGTTTCTGGATCGTCATTGTTCGGTTAGGGCACCGAAACGACGAACGGCCCCGAAGGGCCGCACGCCGGACTTTTTTCCCAACCACCACCAGACGAACACCCGGGAGTCTGAACGACTGGCGCCGCAACCATTGGAACCCGGCCGTGAGGGCCGCGGGCCTCGCCCACCGTCCCCCCTACGCGATGAGACACACCTACGCGAGCTTCAGCATCGCTGCCGGGGTGAGCCTGTTCTCGCTCTCACGAAGGATGGGCACCAGCGTCGAGATGCTGGATCGCGTCTACGGCCACCTGTTGCCTGACGCGGCAGACTACGAGCGAGGGCTACTGGACGCCTTCGACAAGACAGACGCCGCTGAAGCGGCGGAGAGAGGCAAGGCGTGAGGCCTTTAGGGTCCTGTCTCCGGTGACACACGCGCCCTCCTGGCCATCTCCAGGAACTCCTGCTGGTCGGCCCTGTTCTCCAGGTCGTGCTCCTCGGTCAACTCCAGCTCGTCCAGCATCCTCTGCCTGTCCTCGACGCTGAGGCTGTCGTCGTAGGCGATCTGCTCCACCCTGGGGTCCAGGATGGGCTCGTGCTTGCGTTCGAAGCGTTTCAACATCGTCGGCCTCCCTCCACGTTCGACATCCACGAGCCGACCACGTTTGGACACTGATTGGACATCGCCGGCTAGCTTCAGCCCATCCTGCTGGATAGAAAACCCCCCAATTAGCAGGGGGTTTTCCAGTCGGGGCGCCGAGATTTGAACTCGGGACCTCTAGTCCCCCAGACTAGCGCGCTAACCAGGCTGCGCCACGCCCCGCGACCGGCCCATCGTACCCCGACGCCGCTCTCTAGGTTCCGTAGCGCCGGTAGAGCTTGTCGATCAGGTCGGGCATCCGCTCGAGGCGGTCGGTGATGATCCTGAGACGGTACTCGCGGAAATGCTCGGCCTCGACACCGAGCGCACGCGCAAGCGTCTTGATCACGTCGTCGGACGGAACCGGCCGATTGCCGTGCACCAGGTGGTTCAAGTAGCCGGCCGAGAGCTTCGACTTCTCAGCTAGTGAGCGGTACGTGAGCCCTGCCTCGCCCATCAGCCGCTCGATCGTCGGCCCGAAGGAGTCGTCGCTGAAACGCCGCTTTCGCGCCATCAGCCGAGCATCTCGCGCGCCTTCGTGACGAGCTCGCCCACGCTCACCTCATTGTCCTCCCCCTTCGTGCGCTCGCGAAGGTCCACCGTACCGTCTTCGGCAGCCTTTCGCCCGACGGTCACGCGCAGGGGACATCCGATGAGGTCGGCGTCCGCGAACTTCTCCCCCGCCCGCGCTTCCCGGTCGTCCAGCAGGACGTCGAAACCGGCCTGGTCGAGAGCAGTGGCCGCCGCGTCCGACTGCGCCTCGAGGCCGGGAAGCGCCACGACGTGCACGTCGTAGGGCGCGACTTCGGCGGGCCACTGGATTCCCCTGTCGTCGTGGTGCTGCTCGATGATCGCGGCCATCGTCCGGCCGGGGCCGATGCCATAGCTGCCCATCACGATCAGCTGCGCCTCGCCCGCTTCGTCCAGATAGGTCGCGCCGTACGAGCGGGAGAAGAACGTGCCGAGCTTGAAGATGTGGGCGACCTCGATCGCCGTGTGCACCACCAGCTTCCCGTCGCACTCCGGGCACGTGTCGCCGGGTACCGCCTGACGGATGTCCGCGAAGCGCGGCTCGTAGTCGCGCCCGGCCTCGACACCGCGGAGGTGCCAGCCGTCGCGGTTCGCGCCCGCGACAAACTGGCCGGTCCGAAGAGCCTCGTCGGCGATCACCGCCACGTCCTCGACGCCGACCGGCCCGATCGAGCCGCCCCCGGCGCCGAATCCCCTGCGGATCTCTTCGTCCGTCGCAGGCCGGAAGGACGCCTCGAACAAGGTCATCAACTTCTCCTCGCTCAGACGATCGTCCCCGCGGACGAGCGCGAGCACGAGCCGCTCGCCCACGACAACCGGAAGCGCCTTGGACGTTGCCGCCGAGTCGATGCCGAGCAACTCGGCCAAATCCTCGATCGTCGCCACGCCAGGCGTCGCCACCTCCTTCGGAGTGCTCAACGAGTCGGGGAACACGGGTGCCCGGGGGATGCCCCGCGCCGCTTCGACGTCGGCGAAGTAATCGCCGTTCTCGCAGCGCATCAACTCGTTCTCGCCCGACTCGGTCGGAGCGAGGAAGCCGGACGACTCCTTGCCTCCCATGATCCCTGACTCGGCTTCGACGAAGTAGACCTCGAGCCCGCAGCGCTCGAAGACTCGCTCGTACGCCGCCTTGTGCCGATCGAAGCTCGCGTCGAGGCCGGCCTCGTCGCGGTCGAACGAGTAGGAGTCCTTCATGATGAACTCGCGCACACGGAGGAGGCCGCCGCGGGGCCGAGGCTCGTCCCGCTCCTTCGTGCTGAAGTGGTACCAGAGCTGCGGCAGCTGCTTGTACGACTGGATCTCACGAGCGTGGAAGGCCATCGTCTCCTCGTGAGACAGCGGGAGCACGAACTGCCGCCCGCCGCGATCCGCGAGCTTGAAGACCTCGGGGATCGTGATGCGCCCGCTCTGCTCCCAGAGCTCGGCCGGCGTGAGTGTGGGGCCCAACATCTCCTGGCCGCCGATGGCATTGATCTCCTCGCGCATGATCTGGACGAGCTTCTGGTGCACGCGCCAGCCCAGCGGCAGGAACGTGAAGATGCCCGTTCCGACCTGCCGGATGAAGCCGCCGCGCAGCAGCAGCCGGTGGCTCGCCGCCTCCGCGTCCGCGGGAGGCTCGCGCAAGGTCGGAAGGAATAGCTGAGAGGCCCGGGCAATCACTGTTGTCCGGGCAGACTATTCGCCGAGCGGGATCAGGGACGCTTCCGCCATCGCGAGCGCTGCGGGCTTCGCCATCTTCAGGCGCTTGGGGCGCTGCATCCCGTCCGCGATCCAGCGGTCGATCTCGTGGAAGAGCTCGTCGATGAGGATTTCCGACGAGACCTTCTTGAGCACGCGGCCGTGCGCGTAGACGAAGCCCGTCTCGCGCCCACCGGCGATGCCGAAGTCCGCATCGCCTGCCTCGCCGGGACCGTTGACCGCGCAGCCGAGCACCGCGACCTCGAAGTGCTGCGGATACGAGTGCAGCCGCTCCTCGACTTGCTCGGCGAGCGTCTGTACTCCCACGTTGTCACGGCCGCACGAAGGACAGGCGATCATGATCGGGCCGCGCTCTCGCAGGCCGAGTGACTTGAGGATCTCGAATGCGACCTTGACCTCTTCCACGGGATCCGCGGTGAGCGAGACGCGCATCGTGTCGCCGATCCCGTCCACGAGGAGCGCTCCCATCCCGACCGCACTCTTGATCGATCCAGAGTACGGCGTGCCGGCCTCGGTCACTCCGAGGTGAAGCGGGTACGGCACCTTCCCCGCCAGCATCCGGTACGCCCGGATCATGGTCGGGACGTGACTCGACTTGACGGAGATCTTGAACTCCCTGAAGTCGAGGCTCTCGAGGAGCCTGACCTCTTCGAGCGCCGCTTCGACGAGCGCCTCCGCCTGGTCGCGGTGCGCAAGGTCGGCGAGATGCTTCGGCAGCGACCCCGAGTTCGCGCCGATCCGCATCGGGATGCCCGCCCCCTGGGCCGCACGAACGACCTGCGCGACCTTGTCCGAGCCGCCGATGTTGCCGGGATTGATCCGGACCGCGGCCACCCCGGCGTCGATCGCCTTGAGGGCGAGGCTCGCGTTGAAGTGGATGTCGGCGATGACCGGGATCGGCGAGAGGCGCACGATCGCCTTCAGCGCCTGCGCGTCCTCCGTCTTCGGAACCGCGCAGCGGACGACCTCGCAGCCCGCCGATGCGAGCGCGGCGACCTGCGCGGTGGTCGCCTCCACGTCGTGCGTCTTCGTCAGGGTCATCGACTGCACGACGACGGGCGCCCCTCCGCCGATCTTCACCCCGCCGACGCTGATCTGCCGCTCCGAAGCCATCCGGCGAGTCAGTGTATCGACGGGCTCCTAGCCGCCCCCGAGCCGGCTGATGTCGTTCGAGAGGCCGATCACGGTGAGGACCAGGAACAGCGCGATTCCGATCGCAGAGACGCGTTCGTAGACCTCCCGGCCGACGGCTTTCCTCCGGATCCCCTCGATCAGGGAGAAGAGGATGTGGCCGCCGTCGAGCGGCAGCAGCGGCAGGAGGTTCAGGATCGCGAGCGACAGGCTGACGAGCCCCAGGATCTGCAGGAAGAGGGTGAAGGTCAGCGCGACCGCGCGGCTCGAGTAGTCGACGATGCCGACGGGGCTCGAGACCTGCTTCCTCCCCGCGCCCGTGAGGAGCCGTGGCAGGAAAGTGACGACTCCCTTCGTCGCGCGCCAGTTGTCCGACAGGCTGTGCCCGAGAGCGCTCGCAGGCCCGTACTTCACCTCGTCCCAGCCGGGCGAGAACCCGAGCGCCCAGTGACCGTCGATCTTCTTCGTCTTCACGGGCCCGATGAGGACGATGTGGCCGCCGCGGGCGACCGTGACCCGGATTGGGCGTCCCTTCGAGCCGCGGATCTGCCTCGACACGGCCGCGAAGTCCGGCGTAGGCGTTCCGCCGACCGCCATGATCTTGTCGCCGGGCCTGAGGCCTGATGAGGCTGCCGGAGTGTTCGGCCGCACGGTCTTCACCACCCGCGTCGCATCGCCGGGAGCGCCGATCAGATAGGCGGCGGCGACCAGGACGACGGCGAGGAGCAGGTTGACTCCGGGCCCCGCGAAGATGACTGCCACCCGCTTCCACGTGGGCTGGCGCCAGTACGCATCGGCGCTGAGCCCGTCGCGAAGCTCGTTCACCCCACGTTGCGCGAGCTTCCCGGCCGCAGTGCTCACGTTGGCCTCCTCGGCAGCATGTTCGAGCTCGGGGAGGGCCTCGGAGGCGGCCGCATAGTCGTCGCGCTCGAGCGCACGCTTCACGCGGGCTACCTTCGGGAAGAGCTTTGGATCCTCTTTCAGCGCCGGGCCGAGCTGCACGTCCAGGTCGGACGGAGCCGGCCTGTGCATCCCCGGGATCTTCACGTAGCCGCCGAGCGGAATCGCCCCGATCCCGTATTCAATTCCCTTCCGTGTCACCTTGACGAGGGCCGGCGGGAAGCCGAGATAGAACCGCCGCGGGTTCATCCCCACTGCGCGGGCGACGAAGAAGTGGCCCGCCTCGTGCAGCAGGATCAGGACCGCGAGCCCGAGGATGGCGGCGAAGACGTTCACAGGCCGACCTTCAACGCCTCTTCGGCGTGACGGCGTGCGGCCGCATCGGCCTCGACCAGGTCGTCGAGGTCTCGCGCAGGGGCTCGGTCGGTCACCGACAAGGCATCGGCAACAACCTCCGCGATCTGGAGGAAGGGGAGGCGGCCTTCCAGGAAAGCGGCCACCGCGACCTCGTTGGCTGCGTTGAAGACGCACGGCCCGGTTCCCCCCTGCTCGCCCGCCCGACGCGCGAGGTCGAGCAGCGGAAAGGTCTCGAGATCCGGCGCCTCGAACTGCAGCATGAGGCCCGAAGCCAGGTCGAGCGGAGGAATCGGCGTGACGGCGCGCTCGGGGTAGGTCAGCGCGTAGGAGATCGGCACGCGCATATCGGGATAGCCGAGGTGCGCCAGTGCCGCGCCGTCGCGGAAACGGACGAGAGCGTGAACTGTCGAGCTCGGATGGACGACGACCTCGAGCTGGTCGTACGAGAGACCGAACAGGAAGTGCGCCTCGATCAGCTCGAGGCCCTTGTTTGCGAGCGTGGCCGAGTCGACGGTGATCTTCGGCCCCATGCTCCAGGTCGGATGCGCAAGCGCCTCGTCGGGCGTGACGCCCACGAGCTCGTCGCGCCCGCGGCCGCGGAACGGCCCGCCCGACGCGGTGAGCACGAGCGAGTGCACCTGTTCGTCTCCCCGTCCCTCGAGGCACTGGAAGACGGCCGAGTGCTCGCTGTCGACGGGAATCAGCCGGCCTCCGCCGCGCCGCTGGGCGGCGAGCGCGAGATCTCCTGCCGCGACGAGGCTCTCCTTGTTCGCGAGGGCGAGGTCCACGCCGCGCTCGAGCGCCCAGAGGGTGGCAGGAAGGCCGGCGAAGCCCACGACTGCGTTCAGGACCAGGTCGGGCTGCGCGCGCTCGAGCAGAACGGTGAGGTCACCGCCCACCTGCGTCAAGGGAGCGAGCCCGTCGACGTCGCGCGATCCGGATGCTGCCGCGCACAGCTCGAGCTCGGGGTGGGAGTCGACGATCTCGATTGCCTGGCGGCCGATCGAGCCCGTCGCGCCCAGGAGCGCGATTCGCTTCACGCTGGAAGTGTAGGGTCGGCGTCCCTCTAGGCCGCGGCGAGCGCGCGCAGCACGTAGTAGCCCGCGACGACTGCGAAGAGCAAGGAGTCGATGCGGTCGAGGACGCCGCCGTGCGCCGCGAGGAGGCGGCCGCTGTCCTTCACCTGCATGTCCCGCTTGATCGCCGACTCGAACAGGTCCCCGAGCGGAGCGGCCACGGCGATCGCAAAGCCGAGCAGGATCGACTGCGGGATCGTGAGGTAGTGCTGCCTGTACAGGGCGACGAAGGTGACGAAGACCGTCGCCGCAGTCCCGAACAGGAAGCCCTCCCACGTCTTTCCGGGTGAGAGCGTCGGTGCAAGGCGATGCCGCCCGATCAACCTCCCGGCGAAGAAGGCGCCGATGTCGCCCGCCCACACCGCGATCAGCACCGTGAAGGTCGCCAGCCGCCCCTCCGCGGGAATCGATCGCAGGAGCTGCAGGTGGGCGAGGCACAGGCCGATCCAACCCGCGCCCAACACGGTCGACGCGATCGCGATGGTGGCGGACTGGCGTGTCTCCGCCAGCCAGTGCAGGACAAATGCCAGCACGATCGTGCTCAGGAATCCGGCCACGGTCCATTCGAGCCCTCCGAGTCGCGCCCCGAGGAGCGAGAGCAGTGCGCCGGCATAGGCGGCGAGGATGACCGGCCGGAGCGAGCGGATCATCAGCGCGTACTCGTGCAGGGCCATGACGACGCCTACCGCGGCGAGCGTGAACAGCCACCAGCCGCCGAGATAGACGATCCCGAGCACGATCGGCACGCCGGCAAGCGCGACCACCACGCGCGAGACGAGAGGGCGCACGGGGGCCGGCGTCCCTACCGTCCGCCGAAGCGGCGCCTGCGGCTGGCGTAGTCGTCGAGCGCCGCTCGCAGCTGGTCCTCGCCGAAGTCCGGCCAGAGAGTGTCCACGAAGACGAGCTCTGCATAGGCGAGCTGCCACAGCAGGAAGTTCGAGATCCTCAGCTCGCCGGAGGTGCGGATCAACAGATCCGGATCGGGCATCCCGGGTGCGTTGAGGTACGAGGCGAAGGTCTCCTCGTCGACCTCGGCTCCTCCGGCGACCGCTCGGTTGGCGGCGGCGACGATCTCCGCCCGGCCGCCGTAGTCGAAGGCGATCCAGAGGCTCAGGCGGGTGTTCTCCTGCGTCTCCCCCTCGAGCGCGGCCATTCGCTGCTGGAGGGCCACCGGCGCGCGGTCGCGGCGGCCGATGAATCGCGTGCGGACGCCCTGCCGCACGAGGTCGGGAAGCTCGCGCTCGATCGTCTCGGTGAAGATCTCCATCAGGAGCTCGACCTCGTCGGGCGGACGGGTCCAGTTCTCGGTGGAGAACGCATAGACCGCGAGGGACTCGACTCCGAGGTCGATCGCGGCCTCGACCGTCCTGCGGAGCGCTTTGGTGCCGGCACGGTGGCCGGCGGCGATGGGCAGTCCGCGCTTGCGCGCCCAGCGCGCGTTGCCGTCCATGATGATCGCCACGGCACGCGCGACGTCGGGCAGTTCCGGCTCGGATGCGGGCCGGACGTGCCGCAGCGTTCGGATCTTCGTGAGGAGGCTCACAGCAGGGACGCGCAGGTCGTGCCGCCGCCGAGGCGGCTAGACCTCCATGATCTCCGCTTCTTTGTGCTTCAGTAAGTCGTCGATCGTCTGCGTGTGCTCGTCGGTCAGCTTCTGCACGCGTTCCTCCGCGCGGTGCTCGTCGTCCTGCCCGACCTCGCCTTTCACCAGGTCCTTCAGGTGGTGCACCGTGTCACGGCGAACGTTTCGCACCGCGACCTTTCCTTCCTCGGCGATCTTGCGCACGACCTTCACGAGCTCCTTGCGGCGTTCCTCCGTCGGCTGCGGCATCGGCAGCCGGATGAGCTTGCCGTCGTTGGACGGAGTCAGACCGAGGTCCGACTCCTGAAGCGCCTTCTCGATTCCCTTGATCGAGCTCGGGTCGAACGGCTGGATCGTGAGCATGCGCGGTTCGGGGACGTTGATCGTCGCGAGTTGCTTCAACGGCGTCGGTTGTCCGTAGTAGTCGATCTGAACACGATCGAGCAACGCCGCGGACGCCCGGCCCGTCCGCACGGTGTTGAACTCGGTCCGCGTGTGCTCGACGCTCGATCCCATCCGCTTCTGCGCGTCCTGAATCAGCTCGTCGACCGTCGCCATCAGCGCTCCTCCTTCTCCTCTCGAGGCGTCGAGATGATCGTTCCGATCCGCTCTCCCTTCAACACGCGCGCTATGTTGCCCTGCGCGAGCTGGAACACGTAGATCGGCAGATTGTTGTCCATGCAGAGCGAGAGCGCCGTCGTGTCCATCACCTTGAGCCCGCGCTCGATCGCCTCGCGGTGCGTCAGCTCGGGCAGAAACTCCGCGTCGGGATCGACACGAGGATCATCGCCGTACACACCGCGCGTGCCGTGCTTCGCCATCAGGATCGCGTCCGCGTTGATCTCGAGGGCACGGAGCGCGGCGGCGGTGTCCGTCGTGAAGAACGGATTGCCGGTACCGGCTGCGAAGATCACGATCCGGCCCTTCTCGAGGTGGCGGATCGCGCGCCGGCGGATGTAAGGCTCCGCGACCTCCTTCAGCTCGAGGGCCGACTGGACCCGCGTATAGGCACCGCGGTCCTCGAGGGCGTCCTGCAATGCGAGCGAGTTCAGGACCGTGGCGAGCATTCCCGCGTAGTCGGCCGTCGCGCGGTCCATCCCCTCGGCGGCCGCCGACATGCCCCGGTAGATGTTCCCGGCCCCGACCACGATCGCCGTCTCGACCCCCGACGAACGCACGTCGACGATCTCCTCCGCGACCGCGTCGATGGTCTCGCGATCGAGCCCGTACTCCCGGTCGCCCATCAGCGACTCACCCGACAGCTTGAGGAGGATCCGGTGGAATCCGCGGCGGCCCTCGCCCGCGCCGGCCACGGCCTCCTGCGACTGGACGGCCATCCTCAGCCGCTCAGCTCGAAGCGCTCGAACTCGAGCACCTCGGCGCCCTCAGCGGCGAGCGCGTCGGCGACCTTCTTGCCCGAGTCGTGGATCCACTCCTGGTCGGCTAGCACCGTCGCTCCGAAGAAGCGCTTGTTCAGCATCCCGTCGACGATCTTCTCGCGCGCCTGTTCCGGTTTCGACTGCACCTCGTCAGAGCCCGCGTAGATCTCCCGCTCCTGGGCGACCGTCTCCTCGGGGACGTCGTCACGGCCGATCCAGCTCGGCTTCATCGCGGCGATGTGCATCGCCACCTTGCGCGCGAGCTCGTCCGAGCCGCCACGCATCTGGAGCAGCACGCCGATCTTGTTCCGCGGCGGATGTGCGTACGCCGAGATGAAGCCGCCGTCGACGGCCTCGAACCTCGCGGCACCGGCGACGACCACGTTTTCGCCGAGCTTCCCGACGAGCTGCGTTCGCTCTTCCTCCAGCTCAACCTCGGCTCCGGGGCCGTTCGCCTCGACCACCTCGAGCACCCTTTTCGCATAGGCGAGGAACTCGTCGTTGTTCGAAACGGGCTCGGTCTCGCAGCCGATCGCAACCATCGTCCCGCGCCGGTTCTCCTCTGCGAGCCTGTACCCCACCTTCCCCTCCGGGGTGGCACGATCGGCGCGCTTGGCCGCGCCGGCCATGCCTTTCTCCCGCAGGATGCGGACGGCGGCCTCGATGTCGCCGTTCGCGTCCTGGAGTGCGCGCTTGCAGTCCATCATCGGCGCGCCGGTCAGGTCGCGAAGCTCCTTGACGAGCGCGGCGGAGATCTCAGCCATCGGTCGCCACCTCCTCCTCCGCACTCGCCTCTTCGGCAGGCGGAGCCTCCTCGGC
>DASUXI010000238.1:0-8132 GCA_036377995.1 Gaiellaceae bacterium | reverse complement strand
CTGCGTAAGGACGAGCGCGGCTCCGAGTAGCGCGCCGGCCGCCACGCCACGCCGTCCACGGACGAGCGGGACGACCGGGATCAGCCAGATGAGGAACTGTGGCGAGAGCACCTTCCCGAACGCGATGAACGCGCAGAGGGCGGCAGCGCTCGCGCGGGCGAGCTGCTCGCGGCCGCCGGGCCCTCGTGCGAACGTGATCCAGATCCAGAGGAGAACGGTGAGCTGCGCGATCGTCGAGACGACCGCGATCGCATCTGCGGCGCCGCCCGCGAGATTCTGTGAGCCGTGGCTCGTGTCGCCGGTGACTCCGACGTCGAAGGCGTGATGCGCAGCGAGCAAGAGCGCCGCGCCCAGGCTCTCGACCTGCAGCGGGCGCCGCAGCTGAACGGTGAGGCTGTGCCAGACGCCGCCGGGCGAGAGGACGACGAACGGCAGGAAGACGAGTGCGACGACCCCGGCGGTGATCCCGAGACAGACAAGCGCCTCGCGCCGGCCTCGCCGCTTCCAGGCGAACGTGACACCGAGCGGCACGAGGATCGCCGGAAACAGCTTGACCACGACGCCGAGGCCGAGGAGCGCGTGCCCGAGACGCAGCCTGCCGGACAGGAGCGCAGCGAGCGCGCCCGCGACGATCGCGGCCGGCCAAAGGTCGAACCGGCTCAGAACGACCGGGCCGAGCGCGAGCGGCGCGAGTGCGGCGAGCGCCGGGGCTATCCACATCGCGACCCTGCCGCTCCGTAGCGCCCGAAGCCCGAATGCGAGCGCGAGCAGGGCGGCGGCGCCGCAAAGCCAGATGAGCGTCTCGAAGGTCCGACGAAACCCCGGGGTCACGTCCTGGCCCACGCCGTGCCCCGCGAGCCCGGGCAGGGCGAACATCGGCAGCGCTCCCGGCGGGTACTCCAGGTCGAAGTCGCGGTAGGGAACGTGCCCGTCGGCGATCAGGTTCCCGTAGTGCTGATAGACGGGCGTGTCGACGATCTGCGGCGGCTGCGCGTAGAAGCCGTGGTGAAGCGCGGCCCACGAGAGGGCGAACAGGGCGATCGCGAGCGCGGCCGCCCAGATCGTCCGCTCAAGCGTCGGCTGCCTGCCGGGTGCCGTCATGTGTCGCCAGGAGCGCGAACGCGGCGAAGGGGAAGAACCACGGGATGTAGAGGTAGAACCAGTGCGTCAGCACGAGCTCGAAGCCGATCACGAGCGCTGCGGTGAGAGCCGCGAGCTGGAGCGGCGTCTTCGTGCGCGGCACGAATGCGACGACCAGCGCCCCGACCACGAGCATCCCCTCGAGCGCGCGCTGGAGGAGGTGGAGATCCGGCAGCCCGCGGGCGTGATACTGCGCCCAATCCCAGAGGGAGAACGGGGAGTGGCGGTTGATCTGTGTCCGAAGCGTGCGGTTGTAGAACGTTTCCGCCGCCTGGACCGGATGGCCGTCGAGCAGCAGGACCGAGAACGCGACGGCCGTGGCGACTGCGAAGCCGACGGCGAACGCGACGAGGGGCCGCGGGCGGCGGACGGGGCCGGGGTAGGTGAGCCAGAGCGGCGCGACGATGAGCGTCGCGAACTTCGTCCAGCCGGACAGCGCCACGCCGACGCCGCGGAGCCACGGTGAGCTTGCGAGCCAGAGCCCGAAGATGAGGAACACCGGCACGATCGCATCGTTGGTGTTCGACATCGACACGTACTGCGTGAATGGAAACGCGGCCCACGCGAAAGCGAGCGCCGCCCCGAGCCAGCGGCCGCCGAACCGCAGGCCGACGAGCCCGAGGCCCAGCATGCAGAGCACGTCGAAGAGGATCGAGGTGAGATGCGCGGCAGGAAGGTGGTCCCACTTTCCGGACCAGCCGCGGATCCAGTAGCCGGGGAGGTACGCCGCATAGGCGACCGGGCCGTACGTGTCACCGAGCGGGTTCGCCGACTCGCAGCGTCCGTTCGACTGGATGCGATCGCGGATCTCACCCGAGGAATCGGCAGGACCGCAGGGCTTGAGGCTTCCCTCCGCGGGGAAGTTCCCGTAGGGCTGGACCCCGGTTGCGATTCGCTGGGCGCCGATCACGCCGGCATAGCCGACGTCGATGACGTTGGAGTCCTGGACGTTGAGGCCGATCCTGAAGCCGGCGAGGAAGACGGCAGCGGCCAGGAGCACGGCCGCGTTCCAGCGGAAGCCCGGCCGCGGCAGAGGCCTCCCGCGCACGCCGATCCAGATCGTCCGCGCCAGGAGATAGACGAGCGGCGGGTACGCGAGCGGGACACTCGCGAGGATGTCCCCGCGGTTGAACCGCCACAGAGACACCGAGAAGGACAGCAGCACGAGCAGGTCGAGGTTCCGCCATGACAAGGGCCGCCTGAAGTCGGCCAGCCCGAGCAGGAAGACGAGCGAGAAGGCGAGCCACACCGCGAGGCTGTTGATCCGCTTGCCGCCGAACGCGCCCGTGTAGCCGCGGGCCATCTTCCAGGCGACCTGCGGGCCGGTCCAGGCCTCGGTGACCCGGCTCGTGCGGTCGTCGACCTTCCCGGTCGCGATCTCGCCCGCGTCCACCTTGTCGTTTCGCTTCCACCAGACGTTGACCGTCCAGCAGCCGCCTTGCGCTCCGGCCGAGCACTTGGCGGCGTCCGGCTCATACGTGGCGTCGGTCACGCGACCCTTGCTCGGATAGCGGTCGAGCCAGTCCGCGACCTTGTCGTCCGTGAGGAAGATCTGTGTCGCCCGCTCCTTCGTCAGCTGCTGCTTCGAGGTCGCGCCGATCGGCGGCGCGGCGAGCGCAGAGGCGCCGAGGCCCGCGGCCAGTGCCGCAGCGGCAACGCCGCAGACCAGCAGTCTCAGCGCACGCTCCGGAACGACCAGAGCTTGTTGCCAATGAAGTTGAACGGCGTGACGAGGACGATCGCGATCGCCTGAGAGACGATCTTCCCCGCCCCCAGCTCGACGAGGGCGGTGAGGATCGCGAGGTTCGCCACGTAGACGATCGCCGAGACGACGAGGAACCGCAGGCCCTGGTAGCCGAAGTGGCCGCGATCGTGCCGAAACGTCCAGAGACGGTTCCAGAGATAGTTGTTCGTCACCGCAGCCAGAAACGACCCTGTGGCCGCGAGCCTGTAGTGCAGGTTGGCGCCGTCGAGCAGCGCGACGTAGACGACGAGGTTGACGACGTAGCCGCTCGCGCCGACGAGGCAGAACTTCATCAGCTGCTCCCAGTTCTGCCGCTGGCGGAGTGCATGTCTCGTGCGGGCACGCAAGCCGGCCGCGACTGCGGTATCTCGGTGCTCCACGACGGGCGCGACAGTAGCGGGTTCGGATGTCGGCAGGGGCTTCTACGCAGCCGTTCGGCGCGCTGCGCCGAAGGTCACGGACTCGCCGTAGCGCATGTGCACCGTGCGGCCGTCCGCCTCGACGACGACCTCGAGCAGCTCCCCGTCGGGTGCGAGCACGACGTCGCGTAGCTCTCCGGCCGGGACGCCGCCGACGAGAACGGCCACTCCGCGCAACTCGCGCAGCGCGACCGTCCGCGACCGGTAGAAGTCGAGGTCGGCACCCTGAAGGAGGACGAGGGGCGAAGAAACCGTGAGCTCGAGGCCGCTCGAGCCGACGGCTGCGAGAGGCAGGAACCGGCGGGCCTCGTCCCTGCAGACGACGTCGAACCCGACCGCCCGCCGCGCGCCCCGGTCGAGGAAGATGTCCACCACGCGGCCGAGCTTGATGCCTCGCACGACCACCGGCAACGCGAGCAGCTCGTCTCCGGCACGGCCAGGCACGTCAGCTCCATCCTGCCCGCGAAACGCGGACGGAAACCTCAGAAGCCCTCCTCTCCGACGAGCGGCACGAACCTGCAGGGCACCGAGCGAACGACGGCCGGGCCCTCCGGGCTGCGGATGATCACCTCGAGCCGCTGGACGCCGCGCCTGCCCACGGGCACCACCAGCCGCCCGCTGGGCTCGAGCTGCTCGTAGAGGGACTGTGGCAGGTGCGGCGCCGCGGCTGCGACGGCGATCGCATCGAACGGAGCGCGCGCCGGCAGCCCCCGCGTGCCGTCTCCCACGTGCACCCGCACGCGTTCGTAACCCGCAGCCTCCAGATTCAGGCGTGCCTGCTCCGCGAGCTCCGGGATCCGCTCGATCGTGTCCACCTCGGCGGCGAGCTCGGCAAGCACCGCGGCCTGGTACCCCGAGCCGGTGCCCACGTCGAGGACACGCTCCTGCCCGGTGAGCGAGGCCGCCTCGCAGATCTTCGCAACCATGAACGGCTGGGAGATCGTCTGCCCGGCGCCGATCGGAAGGGCGGCATCGTCGTACGCGCGACCGGCGAGACCTTGCGGGACGAAGAGCTCACGAGGCACCCGGGCCATCGCCTCGAGCACCCGCTCGTCGCGGACGTCGCGTCTCCTCAGCTGGTACGCGACCATCTGCCGTCGAAGCTCGCCAGGGTCAGGCAACGCGCGAGAGCCGGCGCGCGTATGCAGGCGGCCGGATGCCGAAATGCTCGAGGACCGCCGGCGCGATGTCGACGATCGACTCCGGCTGGGCGTCGAGGCCGATTGTCAGCATGGGCACCTCGGAATCGCCCGCAGACAGGGAGCCGTGGCTGCCGCCGCCCACATGGTGCCTTCCTGCGAGGTCTGCGAACTCGACCTCGGGAGCCGCTGAGACGATCACGTCGCCGGCATTGGGATTGTCGAGCGAAGCCCACGCGCGCCTCAGGCCGTCGGGGTACACGGCGAGCAGCGACTCGTCGCCGCTCGTCTCCCAGCCTCCCTCCCGCGGCGAGAACCGAAGCTCCTCCCGCTCGCGGCGCGCGACCGCTTCGCCGTCTTCGCGGAAGAGGACGGTCTCCGCCGCGTCCACGTCGTCGAGGCGTTCAGCGAGCTCTCGTGCCTCGTGCATGCTTCCGGGCAGGCGATAGACCATCCCGGCCCGGTTCGAGGCGGTGACGAGAACGTCGGGCAGGTCGGCGAAGGACTCCTCGAGGCGCGCGGAGCGATGCATACGCGTCTGACCGTGGTCAGAGCAGAGGACGACCGCGTAGCGCTCGAGGAACTCCTCCGGCCCTCCGGCGGCGTCGACCAGCGCACCGATCGCCGCGTCGCTTCTCCCCAGCGCCTCCACGGCCTCGTCGGGGCCGTGCTCGTGCGAGGCGAAATCGTAGTCCGGCAGGTAGTGGACGAGAAAGTCGAAGCCGTCGCGCGTGACGAGCCAGCGCCCGACCGCAGCCGCGTAACCGTCGATCGACCCCTGGTGCCGGGCGAAGACGGCGAGCGGCGCTCCGGTCGGGTCCGACTCGAACAGGTTGTAGAAGAAGAAACGCTTCGGCCCGTAAGCGGGAATCGTGAGGCCGGGCAGCGTCGGCACGTGGCGTGTGCGGCCGCGGTAGCACGTGATGTTGATCGCCGCGGCGGTGAGGCCGGCATCCTCGAGCGCCTCGTAGACGGTCACCGCGTCGGCGCCGAGGTGGAGCCTGTTCATGTTGATGATCGTGTCGAGGAGGGAGCGCGCCATTCCGGCGGCGCGCACTGCGGCGAACGACGACCCGTACTCGACGACACGCGACCGTTCCCGGTCGTACCACACCAGGTGCGGAATCCGGTGTACGTCGGGATGCGCGCCCGTCGCGATCGACGAGAGGCACACGGGAGTCAGGGAAGGGAACGTCGAGGTCGCGCGTGTGTAGCGGCCGTGATCGGCGAGCAGCGAGAGCACGGGCGCGTGCGGGTCTCCGATCGCAGCCTCGAACATCGAGGGCGTGAGCCCGTCGATGACGATCAGGATCAGCCTCTTAGAAGCGGTCTCGGTCACGGGTTCGAATGTGTCGACCAGTCATTTGAGACGGATGCGGGGACACGCCCCGCGTCCTGGGGGTCGGCACCGCGAGCGGCGCCTCAGTCTTTGGCAAGGGAGCGCAGTCCCGCATAGCGCTCCGGGGCGCGGGCGCGCAGCCGCGCGGCGAGCGTCGGAACGAGCACCGCCGAGATGTAGCCCACGATCGGGATCCAGGCGACGGCGGCAAAGGCAAGGCCCGAGAGGCCGAACAGGACCGTGGTACCAAATCGCGCTCCCCCGCGGCGGAAGGTTCCCGCGACGAGTCTCCCGGCGCCGAAGGCTCCGAGCGCGCCGCCCGCACCGCCCCCGATAGCCTCGTCCCACTGCCCGAGAGCGAAGCCGATGGCGACCCCGATTCCCGCAGCGATCGCGATCGCGGCCGCCAGCCCGGCGCGGGTGCCCGCGAGAAGGCCGGCCAGGAAGACGCCGACGCCGACGCCGAGACCTGCGCAGACCCCGATCCAGTACCAGCTGCCCACGCAGCGAGTGTAGTTCCCCGCCAAACCGCTCCGCGGCTCTCCGCGTAGTTCTCACGGACGCCCCGGCGCCACTGCCCCGGCGCCGGGGCTCCTAGCGCGACTGCTGCAGCCGCCCGATGACGGCGAGCCCGAACTCCGCCGCACGTGCGCCGTCGACCACCCGGTGGTCGAAGGTGACCGACACGTATCCCGTCCGCGCGACCACGAGGTTGCCGTCCTTCACGGCCGGACGCTCGGCGATGCGGCCGATGCTGAGGATCCCGACCTCGGGATGGTTGACGATCGGAGTCTGGAAGAGGCCTCCGAGCTTGCCCGCGCTCGTGACGGTGAACGTCGAGCCGCGGAGCTCGTCCGCCTTCAGCGTCCCGGCGCGCGCGGCCCCGGCGAGGCGCTCGACCTCGACCCCGAGCTCCTCGACCGACCGGGTGTCGCAGCTGCGCACCACGGGAACGACGAGCCCCTGCTCGGTCTGGACTGCCACGCCGAGGTCGTACCGGTCGAGGTAGACGATCACGTCACCTTCGAGCCGGGCGTTCAGCTCCGGGTACTCGCGAAGCGATTCCGCGCACGCCTTCAGCGCGCTCGCGACGAGCTGCCCGAGGTCGATGCCGCTGAAGTCGCACTCTTCGACCCAGGTCACGGCGGGCACCTCGCGATGCGCGCGCGCCATGTGCTCGGCGATCAGCCGCCGCACGCCGCGGAGCGGCTCGCGGCGACCCTCACTCGGCGCGGCGGGGCCGAGCGCGCCGCGGACGTCGTCTTCCGTCACGCGCCCCTCGGGGCCGCTGCCTGTGAGCGAGTCGACGTCGACGCCGAGCTCCTGCGCGATCCGACGCACCAGAGGCGTGGCCCGTCCTTTCTCCGCGCGGGGTCGAGAGGCGGAGGGCGAGGACGCCGCGGCCTGGGCGGGCGGAGGCGGGGCGCCGGCCGGCGCCGGGGCCCCGTCGGGCTCGCCGCCGATCACGAGCAGCAGCGTGCCGACCGGGACGACCTTCCCCTCGTCGACGAGGATCCTCGTCACCCTGCCGGCCGCCGGCGAGGGGATCTCGACGGTCGTCTTGTCGGTCTGGATCTCGACGAGTGGGTCGTCCTCGGCGACGTCCTGGCCCTCCGAGACGAGCCAGCGGGCGATCTCGCCCTCGGTCAGGCCCTCGCCGAGGTCGGGCAGCTTGAGCTCGTACGCCACGGTCAGATTCTTATCGCGTCGCGGCCGAGCACGGCGTGCACTCCCTTGACGCCGTTGACGATCTGCGTCACGCGCAGGTCGACGACCACGCTCGCGAGCGCCAACGCGTCGCGGCGCTCGAGCCCGAGCTCGCGGCCCATGAGCCCGAGCATCGCGTCGGTCGCGATCGCGGCGGCCTCGTCCAGGTCCTCGTCGAAGCCGAACGTCAGCCATGCGTCCGGGGTCGAGGCCGCGGGCGTGGCGAGTGTGAGGTCGTCCCTGACCGAGAGCGTCAGCTCGAGCCGGTCGAGCGGGCATTCGATCGCGGTCTGGGAGACCTCACCGTCTCCCTGGCGGGCATGGCCGTCGCCGGCCGAGAACAGCGCTCCGTCGACGGGAATCGGAAGCAGGAGCGTCGTGCCCGCCACGAGCTCCTTGCAGTCGATGTTTCCGCCCCAACGACGCGGCGGGCTCGTCGAATGGACGCCCGGCTCCGGAGGCGGCAGGCCCAGTACCCCCGGGAACGGACGCAGGTCGACCTCGCGCCCCAGGTCGTCTCGACCCGTGCCCCTATCTGCGGCCAGGGCCCAGCGGACGATCCGGCCCTCGCCGCCACCTACGTCCAGGCGATCGTTCAACGCCGTCTGCCATCCACCCGCGTACGTCACGCCCCAGGAGCCGAC
>DASUXI010000237.1:0-15378 GCA_036377995.1 Gaiellaceae bacterium | reverse complement strand
GAGGTGCGTGCGCATCATCTCCGGGCCGTCCGTCGCGATCGTGAATGCCACGCCCGCATCCACGAACGAGCGGAATGTCTCCCGGACCGCGGCCTCGCTCGGCAGGGCCTTCGTGAGCAGGTTCGATGTGGGGCAGATCTCAAGGACGATCTCCGCGTCGCGAAGCGCGGA
The DNA here is from genome assembly GCA_036377995.1 of Gaiellaceae bacterium. Classification (GTDB taxonomy): domain Bacteria; phylum Actinomycetota; class Thermoleophilia; order Gaiellales; family Gaiellaceae; genus 3-1-20CM-4-69-9. The sequence continues at coordinate 15,207 of DASUXI010000237.1, read as the reverse complement.
CATCAACTCATGGTCGCCGGCCGCGAGGATGCCGTGGCCGATCCGATCCGGGCGAAGGGCCTCCACGACCTCGCCGATTTCCTCCCGCCCGAAGTCTCCTCCCTCCTCGCCGACGTGGATCGTCACACCGAGCCCTGCGCCGCGGGCCTCCTCGACCATGGGCGCGACCTGCCGGTAGTCGTAGCGCCCGCCGTCCGGCCGCGGGCCCGCGATGTCCACGCCCACGATCCCGCGCGGCGACCAGCGGATCGCCTTCTCGACGATGATCGAGTTGAGCTCGGCGCTGAAGGTCCGGTCCATCATCAGGATCAGGCCTGCGCGCACCTGCGGATACTCGAGGCTCGCGAGATCGAGCCCGCGGATCGCGGCAAGAATGATGTGGTCGAGGTCGCGCTCGCCGCCGCGGTTGCGCTTCATCGGGTTGAAACGCAGCTCGAGCGTCGTGATTCGCTGCGACCGGTATGCCCCTCCGATCGCGGCGTGCACCGAGCGCTCGACGGCGAGCGGGCTCGATTGGATGAGCTCGGTCCAGTGGTAGATCTGGTCGAGGGCATCGAGGTTGGGCACGCCGCGGGGATCCGAGACCGTGACGAGCCGGTCGAACTCCCAGAAGTCCTTGACGGGGAGCGCGATGCCTTGCTCGTGCGCAAGGCTCCAGAGGATGTCGGAGGCGACCGAGCCGCCGAGGTGGGTGTGAAGCTCGGCGAGGCCCTCCATGCGACGAAGCCTAGACGGCCGGTAAGCGCGGCTCACACATTGTCCCCGAGGGCGGCGTGCCGACGTATGAGGGCTTCCGTATCCTCAGCGTCGATGAAGGTCGGGATCGTCGTCCCATACTCCTGGTCGTTCTGGGGTGCCGTCGTCGAGCATGCGGAACTGCAGGCGGATGCGCTGCGGCGGCTCGGCGTCGAGACGCGGACGATCATGGGGAACGATCCGCCGGGCAGCTTTACGCGGATCCTCCACCCACGGCTCGGCAGGCACGGCCATCCACCCCCCGACGTCATCGCTGTCGGCAGGTCGGTGATCGTGCCGGCCAACGGCTCGCTGCCGAACATCGTCCTCTCGCCCAGCACGGTCCCTGCGGTGCGGCGTGTGCTCCGAGAGGAACGTTTCGACGTCCTCCATCTGCACGAGCCGATGACGCCGGCGATCTGCATCGCGGCGCTGGCGCTCGCGCGCGTTCCGTGCGTCGCGACCTTTCATGCACATGGAAAGCTCGGCTGGATGAGGCCCGGCAGGCCGCTCTGGGGGTTCCTCGCCGACCGGCTGGACCATCGCATCGCCGTGTCGCCCTATGCGCGGGACTCCGCTGCCGCATGGTTGCCGGGCGACTACGAGATCCTTCCGAACGGCGCGCTGATCCCGCCACGGGCGAACGCCGCCGAGCGAGCGCATCAGATCGTCTTCGCCGGCAGGCAGGAGCCGCGCAAGGGGCTCCATGTCCTCTTGCGGGCGTGGCCGAAGATACGGGCGCGGACGGGGGCTCGTCTCCGAATCGCCGGCGCCGACCCGCTCGCCGTGCGATTGCTCCTGACGCGGGAGCGGTTGCCGGATGAGGGCATCGACGTCCTGGGCTTTCTGTCGCAGGAGGAGCTCACGGGCGAGCTACTCCGCGCAAAGGCGCTCGTCGCGCCGTCGCTCGGAGGTGAGAGCTTCGGCATGGTCCTCACCCGGGCCTTCGCGTGTGCGACGCCGGTTGTGGCCTCCGACATCGACGGGTACCGCGAGGTGATGACCGAGGACGCCGGCGTGTCCTTTCCCCCGGGGGACGAACGTGCGCTCGCCGAGGCGGTCGTCGGCCTGCTCGAGGACGAGTCGCGGAGGCTCGCGCTCGGAGAGGGAGCCCGACGTCTCGCGCTCGAGCGATATTCATGGGACGACATCGGCCGGCGCCTGGTCGAGATCTACGAGCTCGTGTCCGAGCGGCGCCCCCGGGAGGCGGTGGTCGCCTCTTGAACATGCTGCGGAGCGGCTGGACGCGCACGGCAATCGTGCTCCTCGCTGCCGGGGGCGTCTTCGCCTTGCTCTGGTGGCGCGGCCCGACGTGGAGCGCCGTCGGCGACGCCTTCACCGCCGTCGAATGGCACTGGGTCGCCGTGGCCGTCGGCTTCAACCTCCTGTCCGTCCTCGTCCGCGCCCTCGCCTGGCGAACGGTGATCGTGCAGGCGTTCGAGCCCCCGCACCCGGAGTTCCCGCTCGTCTTCTCGGCGTTCTCGGTCGGCCTGTTCGCGAACGCGGTGCTCCCCGGCCGCATCGGCGAGCTCGCGCGCGTCGCGGTGCTGGATCGCAGGATGGGCGAGAAGCGAGCCTGGGCGCGATTGCTGGGCACGGTCTTCGCGCTCCGGGTGTTCGACCTCGTCGCCGTGATCGTCCTCATCGTGTTCGTCGCCGCGACTGCGCCGATCCCCAGCTGGGCCGTGACCGGGCTGACCGCGGTCGTGATCACGGGGGTCGCGCTCTTCATGATCGCGGTCATCGGCGCCCGCACCCACCGCGTCGTAGGGGTCGAGGAAAGCCTCGGCGCCGTTCGCAAGATCGTGAGACTCGCACGCTACGGGCTGGAAGTCATGAACAAGCCCGCATCCGCCGCGCTTGCATGCCTCTTCCAGATCCTGGGTTGGGCCTGCCAGCTCTTCGCCGTCTTCACGGCGATGCGCGCGTTCGGGATCCACGAGGGTTTGCCGGCCGCAGGCCTCGTTCTCGTCCTGATGAACGTCGCAACGATCTTCCCGCTCTGGCCCGGCAACGTCGGTCTCGTCCAGGCCGCCGTCGCGCTGCCGCTCGCGACCTCGTACGGCGTCCCGAAGGGAACAGGCATCGCCTTCGGCTTCGGCCTTCAGGCGATCGAGGCGTCGGTCGGCGTCGGCGTCGGCCTTATCTTCCTCGCGCGCGAGGGCCTGTCGTTCGCCATGCTCAGGGTGATGCCGGACGCCAGACAGGCGGAGGTGCCGACCGAGGAGGAGCACAACGTGGAGCCGGATGCCGAGCGCCCGCGCGCTCGCGTGCCCGGCTAGCCTCAAGGGCGTCCTCTCCGCCCGCGAGGCGGCGGCGGCGCTCGCCGAGGGGCTGGTCATCTGGACGGAGGTGGATGAGCTCCCGCTCGCGGATGGAGGCGAGGGAAGCCTCGAGGTGCTGCACGCCGCAATCGGGGGCGTCTGGCAGGGGGCTGAGGTCAGCGATGCGTTCAGGCGGCCGCGGCAGGCTCGGTGGCTCGCGTTGCCGGACGGTGTCGCAGCGGTCGAGGCCGCGGAGGCGATCCCGCTGGATCCCGGGCGCCTCGACCCGTTCACGGCGACGAGCCGCGGGCTCGGTGAGTTGATCCGCGCCGTCGGCCGCCCCGCTGGCCTCCTCGTCTGTCTCGGCGGCACCGCGAACGTCGACGGCGGCGCCGGCCTGCTCGAGGTCCTGGCGGAGTTGCCTGGGCCGACTCGTGTCGCCTGCGATGTCGACGTCCCCCTCGTCGATGCCGCCCGACTGTTCTCCGGCCAGAAAGGTGCTACGACGGAGGACATCCCGAGGCTCGAGGAGCGACTGGCGTCGCTGACCGAGCTGCGCGGTTACGCCGGGCTTCCCGGCGCCGGCGCCGCCGGCGGCCTGGGCGCCGCGCTCGCCTCGCTCGGCGCCGAGCTCCTTCCCGGAGCGGCGCTCATCCTCGACCTCGTCGGCTTCGACCCGGCCGGGTACGACCTCGTCGTCACGGGCGAGGGAACCGTCGATGCGACAACGGCCCGCGGCAAGGCGCCGGCGGAGGTTGCGCGGCGTTGCGATGTGGCGGGAGTGCGCTGTGTCGTCTTCGGAGGACGTGTCGTCCAGCCACTGCCGTCCGTCGAGACGCTAGCCCTCTCCGGGGATCCCGCCCGGGCGCGGGCCGACCTGGTCGCGCTCGGCCTAGGGCTTGGCGGAGTCGGTCCGGCGGGCTAGCTCCTCGATTCGACCGTGCGCGGCGTCCAGCTTGCCGGCGCAAAGCTTGTAGAGCTCCTCCCCGCGCTCCCACAGCGTGATCGCCTCGTCGAGCCCGGCGTCTCCGTGCTCGAGACGCTCGACGATCTGCTCGAGCTCACGAAGGGCTTCTTCGAAGGTCGGCTCGGCCGTCACTCGACACGCGCCCCGAACTTGCCGTCGGCGACCTCGACCTCGACGGAGTCGCCGGCCGCGACGTCGCCCGTCGAGCGGACGATGCCTTCGTCCGCGCGGACGATTGCGTACCCGCGCTCGAGTGTCGAGCGCGGCGAGAGCGCCCGCAGGCGTCCGGCCGCCTGGTCGAGGCGCGCGCGCTTGCGCTCGGCCGTCAGCAAGGGCGCTCGTCCTAGCCGCTCGTGCACCTGGGCAAGGCGCTGATGCCGCCGCTCGAACAACCGGTGTGTCGAACGACTGAGAGCGGCCCGCGAGCGCGCGAGACGCTCCGTGAGAGCGATTGCGTCGGGAACGACCAGCCGCGCGGCAGCAGTCGGCGTGGACGCGCGCGCGTCGGCCGCGAGATCACAGAGGGGCGTGTCCTGCTCGTGGCCGACGGCCGACACCACGGGAACCGGGCTCGCGGCCACGGCCCGGACGAGCCGCTCGTCGCTGAACGGAAGGAGGTCTTCGAAGCTCCCTCCGCCTCGCGTGAGGACGATCACGTCGATGTCCGGCACGCGGCTGACCTCGGCGAGCGCCTCCACCATTGCCTGGACGGCCAGCGGGCCCTGCACGTACGTCTCGGCGACGACAAGGCGCGCGGCCGGGAAGCGCGCGGCGATCGTCGCGACGACGTCCCGCTTCGCCGCGGCGTCGTTACCCGTCACGACACCGATGCGCCTCGGCAGAAACGGAAGTGGCCGCTTGCGCTCGAAGATGCCCTCGCCTGCGAGCGTCCGCTTGAGCCGCTCGAGCGCCGCGAGGTGATCGCCGAGGCCGAACCGCTCGATCGAGAGAGCGCGAAGCCGGAAGTCGCCCTTGGCCTCGAACAACTCGGGCCTTCCGAACACGTGCGCGCGCTCCCCGTTCGCGAGGTCGAGCCTGAGCGCGTCGAACCGGCTGCGGGCGATGGTCACGCCCAGGCAGGCCCCGTTCTCCGGATCCTTGAGCGTGAAGAAGACCGACTGCCAGCGGACGTTTCGCCGCAGCTCCGTGATCTCACCCTCGACCCAGATGGTCGGCAGGCGCTGGAGCCAGTCGGCAATGCCTCGATTGAACGAGGAAACCGAGTAGACCTTCCGGTCGCCGTATTGCAGCGCCTCGACCTTGGCCACGTGGTCAGGATGCCACGCGCGTCCGTCGCAGGTGTGCCGGCCTTAGATCAGGATTTCGACGGCAGTCTCGTGCGCGCAGCCCTGGCTGACGAGCTCAACCGCATGGTGCAGGTCTGCATCGCTTCCCGCCAGCCGCTCCGCGAGGGAGAGCGGGTAGCCCGCCTCGATCAGCACGTGCAACCGCCAGCTCTCGACTTTCGAGCGCTCGCCGCTGTCCGGCTCAAGGGTTTCGGTCGTCTCTCTCACGATCAGCCTCGTTCGCCGTCACATAGACGAACCCTGCCGCTGTTTGTTTGTCGAGAAGCGGCGCGAGAAGAGCAGTGGTCAGGTACGAGCGAGCGTCTCGTCGATCCGCCTCGCCAGGTCCTGGAGGCGGGCCTCGAGGACTGCCCGTTCGGCCTCGGTGTCGGCGACGAGCCCGTCGATGCGGCGGCGCAGCTCGTGCTCGGCCTGTCCGAGCCGCCCCTCGAGCTCCGAGAGCGCCTCGACGCGCTGTCGCTCGAGACCCTCTGTCGCCTGTGACAGGCGCCGCTCGAGTTTCTGCGCCCCCGCGTCGCCGACGGCCGCGAGCCGCTCGCCCAGGACATTCTGTGCCTCCCTCGCAAAGGCCTGGACTGCACGGTCGAGCTCACGCGAGAGCCGCGCGCCTGCGTTCTCCCGTGCCGACTTGATCGCCTCGGTGAACTGCTGCGTCGCGGCATCGGCGAAGCTCGCGGTCGCTCGGTTCAGGATCCGCTCGAGCTGCTCGACCTGCCGTCGCTCGACGTCGGCAAAGCCGGCCTGGATGCGCCGCATAGCCTCCGCCTCCTCGCGCTCGATCTGCTCCGACAGCTGGCGCTCGCGGCGGCGAATACGTTCGTTGAGCTCGTGCAAGGCCCGGCGACGCTCGGAGGCGTACGAGTCGAGCTCGGAGCTGCCGGCGGTGACCGTCTCCTGCATGGCCGTCGCAAGCTCGTCGCGCAGGCGGACGAGACCCACCCGCTGCGAGTCGCTCTCGGCCTCGATTCGCTCGGCATCGGCCACGATCCGAGCCTCTGCCTCGGAGATCAGCTGTTTGTGCCGCTGCGCGAGTTGCGCGATCTGGTCGGAGACGCCGCGCTGCGCGCGGTCGAGGTCGTCCCTCCAGGCCTGCATCCGCAGCTCGACCTGCTGTTGCGCGGCGATCAGCGCCTCGCCGAACTCGTCGCCCGCGACCCGCGACCGTTCGGCGGCTCCCGCCCGGGTCTCCTCCGCGATCGCGCGTTCCTGCTCCGCGAGGAGCGATGCGGAGTCCGCACGCGCGCGTGCGAGGACTCGCTCGAGCTCGGCGTGTCGCTCGTCGGCCTCGCGTGCGATCAGGGAGCTCAGCCTTCCCTGTGCGCGAGCAAGCTGGTCATCGACTCGCCGCGCCATACGGGCGAGTTCTCGCAGCCTGATCGCGCCGAGTGTGGTGAGGAACGCGAGCGTGATGCCAGTCGCAACGACGGCAAGAGACGTCTTCGGCCGAAGACCGAGCACGATCCAGCTCGCGAGCGCGACACCTCCCAGGAGCCCGGCCGTTGCGACGAGGGCTCGGTGCGACAGCCGCTCTGTTGCAGCGCCTGCGAGTGCTGCTGCGGCGACGATCGCCGTGACGGCGAAGACGATCTGCGCGATGCCGACGAGACCCACGCCGTCAGGTTACGCGGAGGAGGACGAGCGCGACCGCCAGCGCGACAACGCAGGCCGAAAGCAGCCGAAGTGCGCCCTCGAGCTCGCGGGTCAGCGAGGCGCGGGTGATCGTCTGCACTGTCCCGTCCACCAGCTCGATCCGGCCGGACACGGACGCAGCGCGGCGCCGCAGGAGACGCGCAGGAGTCGAGAGCTCTCGTTGCGCCTGGGAGAGCAACGCTGCAAACACTGCGGCTGCGACGGCTTCGAGCCGCAGGGACTCGGCCGCGGCGACATAGGTCGTCAACAGCGGAAACGCGCCCCAGGCGAGAGCGAACCACGGCTCTCGGTGGAACCGGCCGCCGAAGAGCTCGAGGGTGTACGCGACCGCCAGAAACGCTCCGGCGGCGACGAACGGGAGCAGCCAGAGAGTGGTGTGGAACGCCGCTGCAATCCCGATCGCGGCCGCCACGCCGAGGGACGCCGCAGCGAGGACGATCAGCGTTCTGCGTGAGATGCGGGTCCCGAGCGGGCGGCCGTTCAGCTCGTCGAGTGCGTGCGCCCCGACGCCCATCCCGAGGAAGAATGCGAGGAGCGCGAGGCACATGATCCAGGGCCGAAACACCGGGGCGATCGCTGCACCGATCACGACGTACGAGAGATGCCAGAGCGTGTACGGAGGATGGAGAAGCGTGACGTAGTCCCGCCAGCGGCCCGGCGCGAGCGCGTAGAACGCAGGCCGCGCGGTGCCGTTCATGCGCGCGTGCCCCAGGTGACGATTCCACCGCCGAGGCTGAGCCGGCGAGAGCGCACGTCCGGGACCCCGGCGTCGCGCCAGAGCTCGAGCAGGCGGCTCTCGGGCAAGCGCTCGTAGAACTCCCTGATGTTCGGGCCGAGAAACCGTCCGACCTCTCCCCAGCCGGTCGAGATCGCCCGCCCTGCCATGGGTAGGCCCACTCGAACGTAGAGCTCCCACAGAGCCCGCCACGCCCCGCCTGGAACTGCGAACTCAAGGCCGGCGATCGTTCCACCCGGTCGAACCACCCGCGCCAGCTCACGCAGCGTCGCCGCCGGGTCGGAGACGTAGCGCAGGAGATAGGTGAGGGTGAGGGCGTCGAACGACGCGTCCTCGAACGGGAGCGCGTCGGCGGTCCCCTCCACGAGCCGAACTGCAGGAGGCAGGCGCAGTCTCGCCACGGCGAGCATCTCGGGGCTCTGGTCGAGCCCGACGACGGTGCAATCGTGGCGCGCGAGCAGCTCCAGTGCGACCGCCCCCGTGCCCGTGGCGACGTCGAGCACGGTGTCGTCCGGGCTCGCCTCGATCCGCGACACGAGGAACCGGCGCCAGCGCTCGTCCTGTCCGAACGAGAGCAAGGAGGCGTAGCGGTCGTACGTCGGCCCGAGCGGAGCGAAGAGCTCCCGCGCGAAGGCGGTCTCGGCCACGTGCCGAGTCTATTCTTGGGCCGGTGGGATTGGCGGAGGACGTCGAGAGGATCGCTGCGGCCGCCTCGAGACGCGCGGGTGCCGCCGAGCAGATTGCCGCCGTACTCCCCGTCGAGCCGGCCGACGGCGAGCGGATCTACCTCTGCGCCTTCGAAGACCCGGGCGGCGCGCAGACCTGGCTCGCGCTCGACGATCGCGGCGCGCCGGTCACGGATCGGACTCGCGTTCGCGACGCGGCCTCGATCGCGGCGCTCGTCGAGATCGCGGAGGAGGGCGCGGCGGTGCAGATCGAAGCGGAGCCGCGCGTGGCATCGGCGGCATACCTCGATTCACTCGCCGCGAACGGACGGGCGAATGAGGTTTTCGGTTCACTGCAAGGAGCCTTGCCCGCGATCGAAGAGCTGACGCGCGACGTCGAGCTGCACTACAAGCTCGAGCTGATCTGATGTCAGATCCTCCCGGCGGCAAGGAGCTCCGGCGGGCTGCCCGTGCGGCCGAGCGGGAGGCGCGACAGAGCTAGGGGCTCAGCCCCTATGCTTGGTGCGTGGAAGGCGGTGGATTTGGATTCCCGATGGGCGGAGACCCGGAGGATCTCCTGCGCGGCATCCGCGAGTTCGCCGAGCACCAGGCCGAGTCGGTTGCGGAGGCGCAGCGCGAGCAGTTCGCCACCCTGACCCTCAACACCGCGGTCGAGCTGACGGCGGCGGCGCTCTCGCAGCTGCAGGCGTCGGGCTCGGCGGACGAGCAGGCGATCGCGCTCCGCGACGCAATGCGAGTGCTCTTCCCTGAGGCGGTGGCGCTCGTGAGCGCCGCGCGTCAGGGCTTCATGCGCGAGGGCTGATCGCACAGCGGGTCCGGCACGTCGCATCCGCGAGTGGCGGATCGTCCAACTTGCGTTCGGCCCTCGTTCGGCCCTCGGCGCACAGCTCCTCGTCGCCCGCGGCTAGCGCCGCGACAGCGCGTAGAATCGCGTCCCCTTGGCGATCATCGACCGCGCCATCGTTCGCCTGCTCCCGGCCATGCCGCGACCGCTCGTTCAGCGATTTTCGCAGCGCTACATCGCCGGGCCCGAGCTGAAGGACGCTCGTGAGGCGGTTCGCCGCGTCAACGCCGAAGGCAAGCTGGCGACGATCGACGTCCTCGGGGAGGAGATCACCAACGAGGACGAGGCGGCAGCGATCGTTCGCTCCTACCTGGACGTCTTCGCCGACATCGACCAGTGTGGGCTCGACTCGAACGTGAGCGTGAAGCTCACGGGTCTCGGCCTCAAGCTGGGGAAGGACATCTGCCGAGCGAACCTTCGCACCGTGATCGAGGACGCGGCCTCCCGCGGCAATTTCGTCCGCATCGACATGGAGGACTCCTCGACGACCGACGAGACCCTGCAGCTCTACCGGGAGCTGCGGGAGGAGGGATTCGACAACGTCGGCATCGTCCTCCAGGCGATGCTGCGGCGGACACTCGGAGACATCGGGGCACTCGCCGACCTCAAGCCCAGCGTTCGTCTCTGCAAGGGCATCTACGTCGAGCCGATGAAGATCGCGTACCGCGATTCCGAGGCTGTCCGTAAGTCGTTCGTGCAGGCACTGGAGGCGCTTCTCTCCTGCGGCTCGTACGTCGGGATCGCAACGCACGACACTTGGCTCGTCGACGCCGGCCGCCGTCTCGTCGCAGACGACGGCCTCGACCGCGACGCCTACGAGTTCCAGATGCTGCTCGGCGTCACACCCGGACTGGGCGAAGAGCTCGTCCACGAGGGGCACCGGCTTCGCATCTACGTCCCGTTCGGCCGTCACTGGTACGCGTACTCGCTCCGCCGGCTGCAGGAAAACCCGCGGATTGCCGGCTACGTCGCAGCCGACACGCTCGGCCGCTTCGTCGGTCGCCGCAACGGCATGTAGTGCTCTGGGCCCGCGCCGAAGGGTGTCGCGTGTGGGATTCGGCGGGCCGGGAGTACCTCGACCTCTCGGGCGGCTTCGGCGTGGCGGCGCTTGGCCACCGGAATCCGCGCGTGATGGAGGCGATCGCCTCCGCCCCGGTCGCGCATGCGCTCGGAGACCTCGCCGAGGCGGAGGTGACCGCCCGTCTTCGCGACCGGCTCCCGTGGCCCTCGAAGCTCGGAGTCACGGGCGAGGACGCGGTCGAGATCGCCCTGCGAACGGCACTGCTCGCGACCGGCAAGCCCGGAATCGTCGCCTTCGATGGCGCGTACCACGGCACGGGCCTCCTAGCCCTCGCAGCGACGGGATTCGAGCAATTCAGGCGCCCCTTCGCAGCCTGGCTGCCGGGGCCTGTCCACCGGTTTCCGTACGGTGAGGATCCGGGACCGTTGCCGGACGACGCCTGCTGCGTGATCGCCGAGCCCGTTCAGGGCAGAGCGGGTGCGCGCGTACCGTCGGAAGGCTGGCTCGAGGCGCTACGGCAGCGCTGCGACGAGCGCGGCGCGCTGCTCGTCGTCGACGCGATCTACACCGGGCTCGGTCGCATCGGGGAGATGTGGCCCGGCGAGGCGGTCGCGGACGTCATCTGCATCGGAAAGGCTCTCGGCGGTGGTTTGCCGCTATCGGCGGCTCTGTTCGTGCGCCGCGAACTGGCGGCCGTATGGGACCTCGGCCCCGAGGACGTGCTCACGCACACACACGTCGGCAATCCCCTCGCGTGCGCGGCGGCGCTCGTCGTGCTCGACGAGGCTCCGCCATTGCTCGGTCGCGTCCGAGAGGCGGGCGAGCGCTTCGCTGCCGCCGGATGGCGCGGTGCCGGGCTGATGCGGGCACGCGCCGGCGATGCCACCTCGGCTGAAAGGAACGGGGTGATCGTCATCCCCGCCGGGCTCGACGGGTCCCTCGTCTCGGCGACGCCGCCGCTGACGATCACCGACGACGAGATCGAGGAGGCGCTCGGTCGACTCGGCGATATGAGTCTTAGTCCGGCGTAACACCCGGAAATACTCCTTTCGGTCAATGGTCGTGCAGTCCTGGGCCGACTAGGTTCATCCGCTATGTATGACCTCCTGCGGGAATCGCTGCCCAACATCACCGAGAGGCAGCGCCAGGTCATCGAGCTCATCGCCGCTGGCTGCTCGAACGAGGAAGTCGGAGAACGACTCGGCATCTCTCCTCGAACGGCGAAGGCTCATTCAGATGTCCTGCGTCAGAAGCTCGGTGTGACCCGAAGGCGTCAGATCCCGGTGGCCTATCGGGCAATGACTGGCGATGACCCGCTCTCACGAAGCCTCGACTCGGCAGCGGCCGATACCGGGGGCTGAACGGCGGCTGTGCCCGCGACCCTCACCGGGCCGCGGGCACGGCCCAGCAACCACGGCGGAGTGGACGAGAAGCGGATCGAGACGAAGGTAAGCTCACGAAGCCCGAAGGCAGGGGCAGGCGAAAATGAACGAGGGTCAGTCGGCACTGTCAAGAACTGACGCGCGCCGGGTCATTCGGCGCCCCCGGCTAACCCGCCTACTCGACGCGACCCGAAGCCGGCGAATAACGCTCGTAGCACCGGCGGGGTATGGAAAGACCATTCTCGCCAGGCAGTGGACGTCTCAAAGGCCGCGCACGGGCATCTGGTTTCGCGCGACACCGGCATCCCGGGACGTCGCCGCCTTGGCACTCGGGCTCGCGCATGCAGCCGAAGGGGTCATGGACGGGGCCAGTAAACGCCTCCGAGGACGCCTGAGACGATCCCAAGCTCCGAACGCCGAGGCTAGCGTTCTTGGCGCGCTCCTCGGTGAGGATCTCGCCCGATGGCCAGACAATGTGTGGCTCGTCATCGATGACTATCAGCATCTCGCCGATGAGCCGACTGCCGAGTGGTTCGTTGACGCGCTCGTGGCAAAGGGGAACATCCCACTACTCGTAACCAGTCGTGTGCGACCGGTCTGGGCCACAGCCAAGCACTTGCTGTACGGAGAGGTAGCTGAATTTGGTCGAAATGTCCTAGCGATGACGCATGAGGAGGCAGCGAGGGCGATTCGGAGTGAAAAGCCCGGTGCGCTCCACGGACTAGTCGCGTTGGCCGAGGGATGGCCGGCCGTCATCGGACTCGCCTCGCTCGTCGAACCTCCCTTACTTGTCGCGAGCGAGGACGTACCAAACTCCTTGCACTCCTACTTTGCGGAAGAACTGTTTCAGGGCTTGGATCAGGAATTGCAGTGGAGCCTTGCCCAACTGTCGGTAGCTCCGACTATCGACAGCCAACTCACGCTCAGCCTCCTCGGCGAGAGAAGCAATGAGGTTCTTGAGCAGGGATACCTGACCGGATTCCTAACCCGTGATGCCGGCTCATACGATCTTCACCCCCTACTTCGGCAATTTCTGCGAACGAAGTTCGCGAACGCAGACTCCGACGCGAGAGAGACGACGATCAATGCCGTCGCGGCGTCCGCGTTACGTCGCGAATCCTGGGATGAGACCTTTGCTCTCGTAGCCGAGTTCGGACTCGGCAAGCTCTTGGGGGATCTGTTGACACGAGCACTAGACGATGTCCTTGCCGGAGGGCGGCTTGCAACCCTCGAGCAATGGCTCGATGAGGCTTACCGTCTCATCCCGGGCGAGGAGATAGTGCAGCTTGTGGAGATCGAGCTCGCATTTCGAAAGGGTCGATGGGCGGAGACTGAGGACAAGGCTCGCCAGCTCGCACGCAGAGTGCCCCACCACCATCCTCTAGCTTCTAAAGCACTCTTTCGAGCGGCCCAAGTTGCCCAACTGGACGACCGTCAAGCCGAGTCATTCACACTGTTGAGTGAGGCACGCGCCCGCTCAAAGACGCAGTCGGACCTACGACGGGCGCTCTGGACAAGATTCCTGACCCTCACAGACCTCGAAGAGCCCGACCTCGCTGCTACCGCACTCCACGAGCTCGAAGCCCTACCACAGGAGTCGATCGAAGACGCCATCCGTCTCAGCCAAGGTCCTCTCCATCTCGCGGCTCGATGGGGCGGTGTCCGCGAAGCACTCGAACGGCACCGCGGCGCTCTCGGTCTACTCGACCGAACGAGTGACCCATTAGTCCGGTCCGGTTTTCTCCAGTCCTACGGAACCGCACTTGTGCTGGCTGGGCGATATGAAGACGCACGCGAATGTGCTGATAGGCAAGTCGCAGAGGCGACACGATCCGGTCTCGACTGGGTTCGACCACATGGTCTAGAACTCAAAGCATTGGCCCAGATTGGAATGCGCGATTTTGACGAGGCGCAGAGCGGATTGCGGACTGCCTACAAATTGGCCGAAAACAGTGATGACCGTCACGCCCAGGCAAATGCGAGTGCGATTTCAGCCCGGGTCTTGCTCGCGCAGGGTGAGTCATCGCGGGCGATTCAGGTTCTGGAGCGGTCGCGTTTCCTAAGTGCCGGACCCGGAATGGAAGGAGAACTCAGGTCGATACGCGCACTCGCACTCGCGTCCCTTGGACATCTCGATCAAGCGACTCTGGAGGTCAACGCTTCGGCAGCCATCACGAGCCATCTTGAAGCTCGTGGACTTCGCGCATACGCCGCCGTTCTCATTGCGCTAGCACATACTGGTAGCGGAGATGAGTTATCCGACCAACTCAGTGCGGCGCTCTCGGAGTCGGCGGTCACGGGGAACGCTGACTCATTCGTAGCGTCCTACCGGGTCTTCCCGGATCTTCTGAGTGTGATATCGAACTCGGGCTTAGAACTAGATGAGTTCCTCCTTCGACCAGTTCGCACCTACGATAAGGGGCTAGCGGACAAGGCCGGGCTCACGGCGAGGCAGCCGCCCGTCATAACTGGCGAAGGTCTCACGAAGCGCGAAGAGGAAGTGTTGTCATTGATTCGCTTGGGACTTTCGAATCGACAAATAGCTCACACCCTCTGGATCGCCGAGTCCACAGCAAAAGCCCACGTACGGAATATCTTTGGCAAGCTCGGCGTGCGATCGCGGACGGAAGCCGCTCTCTTTCGCAACGATTCGGATTCTTAGGCCGTCGCCGCTTCTAAGGCCGGTTGTCGAGCCTGCTGCGTGCTCAAAGAGAAGTCGTCGCGCCGTGCAACTCGGTACGCCTCACTCGCTCCTGCGAGAATCGCCTCGAAAGCTGCGACGACCGCAGTATCGAACTGACTCTCGACAGCCTGAGCGAGACGGAGTCGTGCGACGCGGCTTGGCATCGCGTCTCGATACGGACGATCCGAGGTCATCGCGTCATAGGCGTCAGCAACGGCGATGATCTTCGCCAGCTTGGGAATCTCTTCTCCGGGCAGGCCATCTGGATAACCGAGGCCGTCAACTCGCTCGTGATGGTGCCGAACGATTCGTGCGATTTCGGCATAGTCGTCGACTTTCGACAGGATGTGCTCCCCGATCGCGGGATGCTCTTCCATCTGACGGCGCTCCTCGAGAGTTAGGGCTCCTGGCTTCTCGAGCAGTCCGGCCGGCAGGCCAACTTTGCCGATGTCGTGCACCAGGCCACAGAGATGAACAAGGTTTTGTTCATCCTCAGACAGGCCCATGCGACTCGCAATATCGCGCGAGTAGATAGCCACCGCCGCCGAATGACCCGCCGTGTATCTGTCTCTCGCGTCAAGCGTTGCAACAAGCGCCGTCGCGAACGAGATGTTCGCCCGTTCAAGACGATCATTCGCCTCGCCGAGTTCAGTCAGGGCCTCGCGCTGCTCTCTGTACATGACATGAAGACGTTGAGCAGCAAGCGCGGGAATGAAGAAGAGCGCAGCGCTCCAAGGTGTAAACGTGATGTAGGAGTACGCAAGCATTCCTACGAGCGACGTGTATAGGGGGATTCCCGCGATGGCGACCGGCCCCGTCGTTCGCGCAAGGCCGCCGATTGATCCGGTGCCGCGGAGTACGAGGGTGATTCCGCTGAGAAGGAAATCGAGCCCAACATCGACGATCGCTGCGACCGAAGTTGCTGCAACGAT
>DASUXI010000236.1:0-8307 GCA_036377995.1 Gaiellaceae bacterium | reverse complement strand
CGACCTTCATCCCTCCGCGTCACGCGCTCTACCGCGAGTACTCACAGGTGGTCTGGGAAACGGTGCGAGGCGTCGTTCCCACCGCCGAACGCACCGGGCTCGACGAGGGCTACCTCGACATCGGCGAGGTCGCGCAGGACTTCCTGAGCGCCCGGAAGGTCGCCGAGGCGGTGCAGACGTCCGTGCGCGCCGCGACGAGCCTGACCTGTGCGATCGGAGTGTCGACCTCGAAGGTGGTCGCCAAGATCGCGAGCGACCACCGCAAGCCCGGAGGCCTCACGGTGGTGCCGCCGGGAAGCGAAGAGCGCTTTCTCGCACCCTTTGCCGTTCGCCGGCTGCCCGGCGTAGGCCCGAAGGCCGAGGAGCGGCTGGTCCAGGCCGGCGTCGAGTCGATCGGCGCCCTGGCTGTGCTCGATGATGCAGAGCTCAGGCGCCTCCTTCCCGGAAGCGTCGGCCGGATGCTCCGCGACCGCGCCCGCGGAATCGATGCTCGAGGGCTGGATCTCCAGACCGAGCGGATCTCGATCAGCGTCGAGAACACGTTCGAGCGCGACCTGACGGATCGCGAGCTTCTGCACGGCGAGCTCAGGCGCATGGCGGCGCGGGTCTCGAACCACCTGCTCGAAACGGGCAGGAGCGCTCGCACCGTCTCGACGAAGCTCCGTTACACGGACTTCTCCATTCGCAGTCGCTCGACCTCGCTTCGCGTCGGCATCGACGACGCAGGCCAGATCGGCGACCTGGCCTGCGCGTTGCTCGATCGCGCGCTCACCGACCGGCCGGGCGCGCTTCGCCTCGTCGGAGTGGGCGTCTCCGGTCTGGCGAGCTACCGCCAGCTCGCGCTCGTCTGATCGTCTCCGCGGCGAGCAGCGGGGTCAGCGCTGCCCCGGCGAGGACGATCGAGGCGGTCACGCGTTCCTTGGTCGAGTCGAGGTAGGCGCTGTACTCGAAGTGCGAGATGACGTAGATCCAGCTGAGGCCGAGCCAGGAGACGAGTGTGAGGACGAGCGCATAGAGCGGCAAAGCCCGCAGGCCGAGCGCCAAGGCCGCCACGAGGGCGAGCGCGAACAGGGGGAACAGCAAGCCCCACTGAAGGGGGTCGACCAACTCACGGCCGAGAGCCCGGAAGGCGATCGGACCGACCCCGAGCCTCCCGTGGAGATGGTCGAGGTCGAAGCTGTCCGCGAGGCTGTAGTTGATGCTGTGGATGTCGTGAGCGCGCACGTAGATCTTCCACGGGGCGAGTAGAGCGACATCGACCGCTGCGGCGACGGCCAGTGTGCGCCGGCGATCCCACGCAGCCACCATCAGCCCGAGGAAAGCCGCAACCACGAACAGAGATCCCTCGTTCTTCGTCAGCAGGACACCCCCGAAGCAGAGCGCCGCGACGGCGAGAGCCCAGCGCTCGTCGGTGACCAGCCACCGGGCAGCGGCGGTCGTGCCGATCGCGAAGACGAGCGCCAGCGGAACATCCGCATACGCCGTCAGGAGCTGGTCGAACACCGCCGGTGCCAGCACGAACGCGAGCAGCGTGCCCCAGAGCAGGAGAGAGGGCACACGGTCCCGTAGGAGAGCCGCGAGCGCCCCGAGCGCCGCGACCAGGAACAGCAAGAACTGAAGGTGGAGGATCCGCGTGTCGAACGAGCCCATCGCGCGGAAGTCGATCGCCTCGACCGAAGGAAGCCAGAGCGGATAGTCGAGGTTCGCGAATCTGTACCCGCTGCCGGCGAAGACGGCGGGATCCGCCCAGCCGAACGCATAGAGGGCGTGACCCTTCAACGCCCAGATCGCCCACGCGTCGTAGCGGTCGAGCGGCGCGACCACGAACGCGCGCGCGTACTCGACGAGCGCGGCAACGAGCGTCGCCGTCCCCGTCAGTGCAATCCCACCCGGTCGACGCCACACCGGACGCTCGGTTCCCCGCAATCGCCACAACCCCGCTGCGCAGGGAACCGCGGCGAGGAGCGCGAGCGCCGGCCAGCCGACGCTCACGTGCACGAGCGCGAGGTTGGCGGACACGATTCCCGCGAGGACGATTCCGCAGAGATAGGCGAGCCCTGAGCGAGCGACGAGCTCGCGCCAGGAGCGCGCGACGCCGAGCAACGGCAGTAGGCCGAGCCCCGCAACGAGCAAGAGGACGTTCGCCGCGAGCAGCCGCGTGACGTTCAACGAAACCTGTACTCGAACACGCGGCCGGAGCTCCGGACCTGGATGGCAGGGAGGAAGAAGAACGCGGCGTAGGCCCGGACGACCTCTCCGCGGGTGATGAAAGGCCCCCGCGCGCCTGGAGGGACGTCGACGGCATAGCGCTCGCGCGCGCGCAGACGAGCACGAAACGCGTCGAACGGAGCCGGGTCGAGGTGAAGGCGGTCGCCCGCTGCATGCCGTCGCTCGGCGGCCGTCAGCCGGGAGTCACGGGCGATACCGCTCTCCACCCGCGGGAGGACCTCGACCGCGCCCACGGCGGCCGAGGCCGCGAACGCCAGGGCAAGCCCCGCGACGAAGAGCTTCAGCCGAACAGCCGGACCCCGAGCAGGACCCGGATCGCCTTGAAGCCGTCTCGCCACGTGATCTTCTTACCCTCCGCGTAGGTCCGCCCGTAGTACGCGATCGGCAGCTCGTACACGCGGAGCTTCCGCTTGCAGATCTTCGCCGTGATCTCGGGCTCGATGCCGAAGTCGTCCTGACGCAGGTCGAGCGAACGCAGAACCTCGATGCGGAACGCCTTGTAGCCCGTTTCCATGTCGGAGATGGTCGTGTTGTAGAGAAGGTTCGTCAGGAGCGAAAGGAACCGGTTGCCGACGAGGTGCCAGAACAGGTACGCGCGCTGGGGCTTGCCGCCGGACAGGCGCGACCCGAACACGACGTCCGCGACGCCGCGCTCGATCGGCTCGATCAGCGCCGGCACGTCGACGGGGTCGTACTCGAGGTCGGCGTCCTGGATGACCGCGATCTCACCGTCGGCGAACGGGATCGCGGTGCGGATCGCGGCGCCTTTGCCCCTGTTCTCCTGACGGACGAGCCGAACGTCGTCCCGGCCGCTCCGCCACCGCTCCACGAGCTCGCCGGTTCCGTCCGTCGAGCCGTCGTCGACCACGACGATCTGCTTCTCTAGGTCGAGCGCCGTCACCCGGTCGAGCAACTCGGCGATCGTCGCCGCCTCGTTGTAGGCGGGCACGAGGAACGAGACGCGCACCCGCGGGAGCGTACTCGGTCGCTCTCAGCCCTCCGGCGCCCCCGCGACCTTCGAGCAGTCGGTGCCGCGCCTGCGCACCTCCGCGATCGCGGCTTTGAAGGCGTCGTATGACGGCTTGCGCGTCCCGTCGCGCCAGAGCAGCCCCGACTGCCAGCCGCCGAGCCGGTCCTCGTCCAGCAGGCCGAAATTCAGGAAGCCCGAGACCGCCGGCTGGCAGTAGGCGAGCCGGATCGCCGCGGTCAGCTGCGTTGCCTGGTCGATCTCGTCCCCGAGCCCGGGAGCAACCGCCGGGATGACGTGCGGATCGTTCTCGCGTCCGCGGTAGAAGCGCCGTTTGCTCGGGAGCGGAGCGGTCTGGAACCCGTCCTCCACGTACCAGATCGAGATTCCCCTCGTCCCGGGCGCCGGTTGGCCGGTGCCGTCGAAGGCGGCCGCGAGCACCTTCATCAGCGTCTCGTAGTCCCCCTCCGCGATCACGTCGGAGCCGTCGTGCCGTGTCCACACCGGCTCGGCGGAGCTTTCCGGGTACGGGTTGTGGCCGAAGGTGTCGAAGAGCGGGAGTCCACGCCCGCTGGCGCGGTAGGCCTGGCCGAGCTCGTAGACGAACGCCGCCGGGTCGTGGCGGGACGCGATCGAGCTGATGACGTTGATCGGGCCCGGACGTGAGTGAAGAACGTCGTAGCAGCGAGCGAGCAGCGCGGCATAGGCCGCGGCTCCGTCGTCCTGAGGCCAGTAGGTGGGCGAGTTGGCCTCGTTCCAGATCTCGACGTCGTGGATCAGCGGGATGCGCCTGACCACCCCGCCGAGGAACGCGCAGTACTGCACTCTGCTCTTCGCCGTCGTCGGGGCGAACGCGGCCGTGTTGTAGACGGCGAGGACGATGCGGTCGTTGAGCTGGATCATCCGCGCCACGCGGTGGAGGTAGATCTGCTGCAGCTTCGTCGGCCTGAGCTGGCCCGGCCGCCAGGGGATGGTCACGCGCACGGCCATCAGGCCGAGGTCGCGGTGTACCCCGACGATCCCGTCCTGCCTCGCCATCCACTTGCCGGTGTCGTCCGTCACGCCGACGATCAGCTTCAGGTGTGTCGATCCGACCGGCGTCGGCCACGCGGCCAGGAGTGCACAGAGCAGGCCGGCCAGAGTCAGGGGTCGGAGAAGGCGCATCGAGAGGTCCGCTCCTCGAACTGAACATCAGCGCGGCTGCGGATTCCATGGGCCGAACGGCCCATCTTCGCGGCGTGAACCTCACAAAGAATCGACGGCCCCCGTTTCAGGCCTCCGTGGGTGCGCTCAAGCTCTACGACTATGCGGCCTCGGGCAACTGCTACAAGGTGCGGCTTCTCCTTGCCCAGCTTGGCCTCGACTACGAGCGCGTCCCGGTCGACATCTTCGCCGGTGACACGCTGACCGACGAGTACGCCGCGAAGAATCCGTTGCGCACGACGCCGGTGCTCGAGACCGAGGACGGCTACCTCCCCGAGTCGAACGCAATCCTCCTGTATCTGGCCGAAGGGACGAGTCTCCTACCTGGCACCGCATTCGAGCGCGCCCAGGTGCTGCGATGGCTGATCTACGAGCAGACCGACGTCATCCCGACCATGGGCGGCCTTCGCTTCCGGCTGCTGACGGGCCGGCTCGCGGCAGAAGACGAGGACGCGGTCCGGCGGAGGCACGGCGCGGATGAGGTGCTCGAGCTCCTCGACGAACATCTGGCGACAGGCGAGTTCTTCGTCGGCGGGGAGTACACCGTCGCCGACATAGGACTGTATGGCTACGTGCACGTCGCGGCCGAGGCGGGACTGGACCTCACGCGGCACGAGCATGTTTGCGCGTGGCTCGCGCGTGTCGCCGGGCAGCCCGGGTACATGAACGACCTCGAGCCGTACCCGCCGAACGCCGCGACAGGCGTCGGCCGGTCTCTCTACGACTAGGGCGGGCCCTGTTGGGCCCGCCCTCGCCTGCTTGCTCGTCTCCCCGCGGCTACGACGTGGCCAGACGGGAGCGGTCCATCTGCGACCGGTACCGTCGGCCGAGTCCGACCGCCGTGAGCAGGAACATCGTGGCTCCGAACGTGACCGCCGCGCCGATCCCCGCGTCGCCCCAGTCGAATCCGGACTGCGACGTTCCCCGATCAGCCTGAACCAGCTGCCCGATCAGCCGGTGGTCGCGAACGTCGGCGGGAACGATCCCCTGCGATGTCGGCGCCTGATAGGCCGGGTTCCCGCTGATCGGCTTCGCCTGCACGGTGGGTGCAGCCCCGACGGCGATTGCAAGGCTCGCCGCAAGGCCGAGAACGAGTCTCTTGAACCGGAAATGCTTGCGGATCATCGTGATGCTCCTTCCCTTTCCCGCGTTCCCCCCATGACGTCTCGAGGATCGCCAGAGCAGGTAACGATGGGGTCAAGGGGAGCCCACCGGCGCCCATCGCTCGGTAACGGGGCGCTAGGACGGTCAGCAGGGGCGGAGCGACTCGGTCCGCGCGCCACCCAGAAGGGCCAGGTCGAGCGAACGGTCAGGCTCTACAACGCCGGGCGTGGTTCAGGCGATCCGGAAGCACTGTGCGGGAGGTCGGCCTAAAGGGCCGGGTCCGGAGAGGATGCATCTACCTCCACGGGCGAAGGCTCGCCGGGCTTGGACATGCCCGAGGACGACTTAGCGCGTCGCGAAGAGGTGATTCGCTCGCGGCGGCTGCGTTCGAGCTCGGCCAGCCGGTCACGTGCACGGGCATCGAGCCACTCGATGCAGCGCTGGCGCTCGGATCCGTTCATCTTTCGCACGACTAGGCCGCCCGGCGGCGTGCGTATGTCAGAAGCCAGGGCCACCAGCCGTGAGTTGCTACGAGCACATCGACCTCCGTTGTTGGGTTTGGGCCCATCACGGAGCGGCCAGCTACTCTGAGTGTAGCTCCCAAAGGCGGAGACGCTGCCGGGCGAGACTGGGTCAGCCAAACCGTTTACGCCGCGAATGGGTAGCAGGGGCGGAGGGACTCAAACCCCCGGCCTACGGTTCTGGAGTTATGCGCTCGTTGCGATGGTTGAGCGAAACGAGGCCCGAATGCGCCAGAAATTGCGCCGGTCCAGCCGCGTCGCGCACCGTCACGAGTCGCGATCGCGGCACCACCACACGAACAGATCGACTGGGAAACCGCCTATGTCTTACCTCACGCGCCCAGCGCAGGTGAACCATTAGTGCTCGCTGGCCGCGCCGATCGACGACCCGAACATGTACAGGCCGCACGCGATGAAGAACGCACCGCTGCCGTGGGCGATCACCTCAAGCCAAGTCGGGCCGGTCTCGCTGGTATGCGCGAGCAGGTAGATCCCGGCGCCCATTGCAACCAGACCCGCGACCAGGCCAACGAATAGACCGAGCAACTTCATGGCGGCGAAGTTCTCCGCGACCAGCCTGACACCTTCCCCGGTTCTGCCAGATCACCGAGAAGGGGTTGCAGATCACCGCCGGTTGGCCGTCCGGAGCACCTGACGCCGCCTATGCACGTCTGCTCGCTCTGATTGACGAGCACATTGAAGAGGCCGCGTCGGATGAGGAACGTACGAAGTGGGAGCGCCTACGCGATGCCGTGGTCGGCGTCGGCAGAGACTTCGCGGTCGGAGTGCTCAGCGCTGCCGCACAGACCGGCCTGAAGCACATCTCATAGTGAAGCGCCTCTAGTTACACGCGTGAGAGCCACGGGGCTCGCTCAAATGCGCCAGTAATGCGGCAGAACGCACCCTTCGCATGCGGTCCCTAGCGGTTGAAAGCGGTAAGCCGTAACCGGAGCGATCGAGCCCTTTATGGGTCAACCGTGCGGGTTTCGCTGCAAATCAGCTAGCAGGGGCGGAGGGACTCGAACCCCCGGCCTACGGTTTTGGAGACCGCCGCTCTACCAACTGAGCTACGCCCCTGGGCTCTGGGAGAAGATTGTAACCGTGCCTTCTTCGCGTTCCCCCGGGCCGTGAAACAGCGACCCGCGCTCGGTGCCCTCTTCACGCTCCTCGCCGTCGGCTTCGCCGGCGTCGCGTTCGCGGCCGCGAACGGCGCCGGTCATCAGGTCGGGCGCTGGGTCGTCGTGGTCGCGGCCGCGGCTCTCGCCGCCTGGCTCGCCACGCTGGCGCTCCGCGCGTTCAGGTGAGCCGAAACAGTGCGTATCCTCTCCGCGTGGCCGAGGTCGAGGACACCCAGTCCCTGTGGCGCCTGTTTCGTGCCAACAAGGACGACAAGGCTCTTCGTGACCGCCTCATCCTCACGTACGCGCCGCTCGTCAAGTACGTCGCCGGGCGGCTCGGGTCCGGTTTGCCGGCACACGTCGACGAGGGCGACCTCGTCTCGTACGGCCTGCTGGGGCTGATCGGCGCGATCGAACGCTACGACTCCGAGCGCGACGTCAAGTTCGAGACCTACGCCATCGCCCGCATCAAGGGCTCCATCATCGACGAGTTGCGCGCGATGGACTGGGTGCCGCGCTCCGTGCGTGCGCGGGCCCGTGACATCGAGCGGGCCATCGCCGAGCTCGAGCGCAGGCTCCATCGCGCGCCGACCGACGAGGAGATTGCGGAGAGGCTGAGCATCTCGACCGACGAGCTGGAGGAATCGCTCACGGACATCTCCCGCTCGTCGATCGCGGCGCTCGACGAGCTGTGGACCGTGAGCAGCGGCAGCGGCGACCAGGTGGCGCTGATCGACACGATCGAGGACGCCGAGGCGCCCGACCCGCAGGGCGCCCTCTCCCAGACGGAGATGAAGGAGGCGATCGGCGAGGCGATCGCGCGCCTGCCCGAGCGCGAGAAGCTCGTCGTGACGCTCTACTACTACGAGGAGCTCACGCTTCGCGAGATCGGCGAGGTGCTCGGCGTCACCGAGTCGCGGGTCTCCCAGCTCCACACGAAGGCGATCCTCCGCCTGAAGGCGCGGCTCTCCGGCTCGACGACACGGGCCTCGCTGGAGACCTGAACCGCCGCGATAGCATCCCCCGCGCAAACCGCGTCGCACGGAGGTAGCCACCGCATGGGAGCAGAGCCGGGGAAGATCCGCAACGTCGCAGTCGTCGGGCACCGCGGTACGGGGAAGACCTCGCTCGTCGAGGCGCTGCTCTTCCAGGCCGGGGCGACGAA
>DASUXI010000235.1:0-4297 GCA_036377995.1 Gaiellaceae bacterium | reverse complement strand
ATGCGTCCGGCGTTCGGCCGTGGCTTCTGGGTCGGCGGCGCGATGGCCGGGATGATGACCGCCTCGAAGGGACGATTTCCTCCGAAGGACCTCGAGACCGAGCGCGACGCCGAGCAGGAGATCTTCAGGACGGACCGCGCTGCGAGCTATCCCGCTCCCGACGGCAAGCTGACGTTCGACAAGCTCTCGTCCGTCTTTGCGTCCGGTAACAAGACGCGCGACGACCAGCCCGATCACATCGTCCTGCGGCACGACGTGCCGGAGGAGCTGGCGCGCCTCTGGGAGCGCATGTGCCCCGCGCAGGTGTACGAGGCAACGGACGGGGGAGTGGAGGTGACCCCGTCCAACTGCGTCCAGTGCGGCGCGATCACGGCCAAGGGTGGGCGACTCACGCCGCCCGAGGGCGGCAGCGGGCCTGAGTACACGCTGACCTGAAGGCACAACTCGGTGAGCGGTGCGATGCTCCCTCTCGACTCCTATGACTCAGAACTCGTACGAGCGGGTCTGTGCGGCTCACCGCTGGGAAGTACCGTCGCGCTACAACATCGCATCCGACGTCTGCGACAAGCATCCGCGCGACAAGCTCGCGATGGTGTGGGAGAGCTTCGACGGCTCTTCGCGAGAGCTCAGGTGGGGAGAGCTGCAAGATCTCGCGAACCAGGCGGCGCACGTGTTGCGCGAGCACGGCATCGAACGGGGCGACCGCGTCGCGACCATCTTGCCGGCGACGCCTGAAACCGCGGCGATCTTCTTCGGCGTCTGGAAGCTCGGGGCGATTCTCCTCTCGATGTCCGTTCTCTACGGCGACGAATCGATTCGCCATCGCCTCTCCGACTCCGGCGCGAAGCTCGTTGTCACCGACAGGGCGAACACGAGCCGGTTCGACGACTTCGGCACGGAGTTGCTTCTCCTGGACGACCACACGCTGGCTCGCGCGTCGACGGATTTCGTCAGCTGCGACACGTCCGCCGACGATCCTGCGCAGCTCTACTACACCTCAGGAACGACCGGGCTCGCGAAGGGCATCCTTCACGCCCATCGCTACATCCTCGCGCATGAAGAGTTCGTCTATTGCCACGAGGTCCAGGACGGCGAGCGCTTCCACGGCATGGGCGAATGGGCGTGGGCAGCCGGGATCGCGCCGTTGCTCGGCCCGTGGCGCCTCGGCGCTGTGCAATGCGTTTACCGCCGCGAGGCGGGTTTCGATCCGCAGAAGCAGCTCGACTTTCTCGGCCGCCACGGAGTGACGAACGTCTTTACGACACCGACGGCTATGCGCGCGATGATGGCAATCGCCGATGCGGGCACGCGCCACCCGCAGCGATTCCGCCGCGTCTGTTCAGCCGGCGAGCCGCTGAACCCCGAGGCGATCCGTTGGTTTCGCGAGCAGTACGGAGTCACAGTGCTGGACTACTACGGATTGACGGAGTCGTATCCGCTGGTCGCGAACTACCCGTTCATGGACGTGCGCGAAGGATCGATGGGGAAACCGATGCCGGGCTGGGACATCGCGATCCTCGACGAGGACGAGCGTCCGGTGACGCGCGGCGAGCGTGGCGAGATCTGTCTACGCACTCGCTCGAACCCGCACTTCCCGCTCGGTTACTGGAACCGCCCCGCCGACAGCGACGACGTTTTCGGCGGTGAGTGGTTCCATACGAAGGACGCAGCGCGCGAAGACGAGGACGGATACATCTGGTACGAAGGCCGCGCGGACGACGTGATCATCGCGGCGGGGTACCGGATCGGTCCATTCGAGGTCGAGTCGGCGTGCCTCGAGCACCCGGCGGTACGTGAGGCGGCGGCAATCGCCTCTCCCGACGAGCTGCGCGGTCACGTCGTGAAGGCGTTTGTCGTGCTGGCGTCCGGCTACGAGCCCTCGGATGAGCTCGGCAACGAGATCAAGGCGTTCGTCCGCGACCGTCTGTCGGCCTACGCCTATCCGCGGCGCGTCGAATTCGTCGCCGACCTCCCCAAGACACTCACGGGGAAGATTCGGCGCATCGAGCTTCGTCAGCTCGAGCTCGAACGTGCGCACGGCCTGCGCGCGTAGCCGTCGGACGCGGCCACAGCGGGCCGAGCGTCGCTCACTCGACGACCCGGAGCGTGGCGGGGAGGTCCATGTTCTTGAGCCGCCGGACACCGACCAGCGGAGCGAGCGCAACTGCGACGATCCCGAGCGCTGCTGCGACGGCGATCGATGCCGGGGTGAGGGTGACGGGTAGTCCGAGCTCGGGGTAGGTGTCGCGGGAGACGACGTTGATGATCCAGCCGAGCAGCGCGAGACCAAGCCCGAGGCCGACGAGCGTTCCGAGTATCCCGATCAGCAGGCTCTCGACGACCGTCCCGCCGAGGACACGTCGGAGCGGTGTGCCGAACGCGAGCATGGTCGCGTGCTCGCGACGGCGTTCCTCGCTGGCGATGCTGGTGGCGTTGAAGGCGATCAGAAGTGCGAGGAGCAGCGTGACCGCCTGTGTGATGCGAAGGATGGCCAGAAACTCGTCCATGTAGGTATGGAGTGCGTCTGGGATGGCCGCGCCCGACTCGACCGAAGCGACGCCGGGGGTCGCAAAGAGCGCGCGCGTGAGCGCAGCTGTGCCGCCGCGGGGTCGGAGCTCGACGGTGTTCGCCGCACCGGCGAGCCCGAAGAGGCCGGCTTGACCGGTCGCCATGTAGCCGAGACCGCGGAGTGGGTTAGCGTGGAGTGCGACGATCTCGAGACTGTCGGTCACCGTGCGGAACGTGTTCGGACCGCTGCGGACAGGGTGCGTGAGCGCGACCGTGTCCCCGACGTCGAGGCCGAGGTCGTCGGCGGCCTGCTTCGCGATGACGATGCCCTTGCTCGCCTGGGTGAAGGCGCCGTCGGTGATCCGGGGCCGCCAGACGGGGCTCGCCGGGTCGAGCAGCTCCAGGCTCGCATCGATCGAGGTGTCGTTCGCGCGCAGCGTGATCGGCAGAACGAGTGTGGGCTCGGCGTCAGCGACCGTGGGCGAGGCGGCGATCGCGCGCACGACCGGTCCGTCTCTGCGCTCGATTGCGGCCAGGGTTGCCGTCATCCGCCGGGGGTTGCCGTAGAGGGCTTCGTTGTGGCTTGCCGCCAGGCCGCGGTCAAAGGCGTCGAAGACGCCGGCGAGGGCGACGAGGATGGTGATCACGGCGGCGATCCCGAGCAGGCTCATCAGCGTCCGCCGCGGCGTGCGGGCGACGTTTCGGAGGGGCATCTTGGCCAGGCTCGAGCCGGGGAGGCGCAGTCGTTCGAGCAGGGGCGCGAGGCCGCCGCCGGAGGCGCTGAGCGAGCTGACGCGGATCGCCGCCACCGGCGGGACGCGGACGGCGCGGGCGACGGGGTAGGCAGCGGCGAGGAGGGGAACCGCGAAGCCGAGTGCGGCCGCGCGCGCGTAGACGCCCGGCAGCAGCGGTGTGCTCCAGACGGGCAGCGCCAGGAGGTCTTGGAGGGCGCCGCGGAAGAGCTCGTTGAAGAGCAGGCCGACGCCGATGCCGGCGACGACGCCGAGCAGGGCGATCTCGGCGGCGAAGGCGAGTGGGCGGATCGCGAGCTTGAGCGGCGCGACGCCCAGCGCCATCCCGATCCCGATCTCCCGCCGCTGCGACTCGACCACGCGGCTGACGAGGTTGAACGACGCGAACGCCGCGCCCGCAAGGAGCAGCCAGGCGAAGACGCTCACCATCCGCTGATCGTTGCGCGCGTCCTTGTACAGGATCCGGTACGCGTCCTCGTCGACTTTGCGCGTGATCGTGACGCCGATCTTCGGGAGCCGGCTCGCCAGTGTCTGCCGCAGCTCGCGCTCGACGAGGGTCGGGTCGGCTCCGGCGGCGAGTGTGAGCACGAGCTCGTTCACCTGCCTTGGGCGACCGCTCAGCCCCTGCACCGTCGCCAGCGGCGCATAGAGGACGGCGTAGCCGGACTCAGCACCGAATTGGGCTCCGGGGCGCGTGACCAGGAATTGCTCCGGTTGCAGCACCTGCCCGACCAGTCGCACTCGCCGCGCGCCGGGCAGGCGCGCATAGCTCGGGATCGGCAGGCCGTGGTACGCGGCGAAGTTGCTCTCGACCACCGCGACCGCTTGCCCTTCGTCTGCGGGTTGGAGATCGCGCCCCTTCTGGACGAAGCGACTGTCGATGCGGCTGCCCGCGCCGGTCAGCGGTACACCGACGAGCTTTCCGGGGACGGGGACGGTGTGCCTCTGCCCTGACGCAACGATCTGGGTCGGCGTGATCAGACGCTCCTGCGTGGCCGCGAGCAGGCTGTGGTGCGGTATCGCGCGTACGGCGGCGG
>DASUXI010000234.1:0-4652 GCA_036377995.1 Gaiellaceae bacterium | reverse complement strand
CGAGCTCTCGCCGGATCCCACGGTGATCGAGGTACGGGGGCGCATGATCGGAGACGGCGCGTTCGGGCTGATCGCGGGGCCGTGCACCGTCGAATACCGCGAGCAGACGCTCGAGACCGCCCGGGCCGTCGCGCAGGCCGGCGCGACGATGCTCCGGGGCGGGGCGTTCAAGCCGCGGACGTCGCCGTACACCTTCAGCGGCCTGGGCGAGGAGGCGCTGACGATCCTCGTCGAGGCGCGCGAGGAGACGGGGCTGCCGATCGTCACCGAGCTGATGGATCCGCGGCACGTCGACGCCGTGCTCGAGCACGCGGACGTGATCCAGATCGGCGCTCGGAACATGCAGAACTTCAACCTCCTGTCAGAGGTCGGCAGCACGGAGAAGCCCGTGCTCCTCAAGCGCGGCCCGGCCGCCTCGATCGAGGAGCTCCTGATGGCGGCGGAGTACGTCGTCAAGGAAGGGAACGCGCAGGTGATTCTCTGCGAGCGGGGCATCACGACGTTCGAGCGCGCCACGCGGTACACACTCGACATCAGTGCCATCCCGGTGCTGAAGCAGGAGACGCACCTGCCGGTGATCGTCGACCCGTCGCACGCGGCGGGCCGGCGCGAGCTGGTGCTGCCGCTGGCGCGGGCGGCCGTGGCCGCGGGCGCAGACGGAATCATCGTCGAGGTGCATCCGCGTCCCGAGGAGGCGCTCTGCGACGGCCCCCAGCAGATCCCGGTAGCCGACTTTCCGGAATTCGCGGACGAGATCCGCGCGCTGGCCCGGCTCATGGGCCGCCGGATCGGCTGACGCCGTGCTCGAACGTCTGGCGATCGTCGGCACCGGTCTGATCGGCGCCTCGGTCGGCCTGGCGGCGCGGGCGGCAGGCGTCGCCGACGTGCGCGGCTGGGACGTCGACCCTGAGGCACTCGGCACCGCGGCGGATCGAGGCGCGCTCGAGGCGGCCGGATCCCTCGGCGACGCGGTCGCGGGTGTCGAGCTCGCGCTTGTCGCCGCCCCCGTCGCAGCCCTCCCTCAGGAGATCGCAGCCGTCCTCGAGGCGAGCAGCGAGGCGACGACCGTAACCGACGTCGGGTCGACCAAGGGTCTGGTCTCGGCGTCCGTCGGAGACGGCCGATTCATCGGCGGGCATCCCGTCTGCGGGTCGGAGGCGCACGGCCCCGCACATGCGAGCGGCGAGCTGTTTCGTGGCGCCACCTGGTTCCTCACACCGGTCGCGGCGACCGAGCCGGAGCGCTACCGCGTCCTCCACAACTTCGTCGCCGCGCTCGGCGCGATCCCGGTCGCCGTCGATCCCGACGCCCACGACCGGCTCGTTGCGCTCACAAGCCATCTTCCGCATGCGCTTGCGAACGTGCTGCTCAACCAGGCGGGCGCGTCTCGGATCGACGGGCACGAACCGCTCGCGGCGGCAGGCGGCTCCCTCCGCGACATGACGCGCGTGGCGGGGGCGAACCCCCGCATCTGGGTCGACATCTTCCTGGACAACGCCGACGCGGTCGGAGAGGTCCTCGCCGAGCATCGGCGGCGCGTCGAGCAGGTCGAGCGGGCGCTCCGCGACCGGGACGCCGGCTTTCTCGCTCGCTGGATCGGGGAGGCCTCGGGCAATCGCCGCCGTCTGCTCGCCGAGGCCTACGAGGAGCCCGGCGGGCTGCAGCGGCTGCGCGTCCATGTCCCGGACCGCCCGGGAGTGCTGGCCGGCATCACGCAGGCACTCGGCGCCGAACGCATCAACATCGAGGATTTCGAGCTCCAGCATCTGTCCCGCGAGCGCGGGGGCACGCTCACCTTGCTCGTCGCCGGCGAGGCCGAGGCGGCACGAGCGGCCGCGATCCTCGAGGCGCAGGGCTATCCCGTCGTCACCGCGCCTGTCCTCGAGTGACATGGCCGGTGCCAGGCACGTGACAGGTCCGGATGTGGCAGTGAGGCGGGTGGAGCCGGCCGGGGTGCTCACCGGTCATATCGCCGTTCCCGGCGACAAGTCGATCTCCCACCGGGCCCTCCTCATCGGCGCCCTGACCGATGCCGAGGCCCACGTCCGCGGTTTCGGACGGTCGCGCGACACCGAGTCCACGATCGCAGCCGTGCGCGCCCTCGGCGTCGAGGTCGACGAGCCGGCGGCCGACGAGCTCGTCGTCCACGGCGTTGGCCTGCGCGGCCTGCGCGCACCTGGGGCGCCGATCGACGCCGGCAATGCCGGGACGCTCCTCCGCCTCCTCATGGGCATCCTCGCGGGTCAGGCCGGCCGCTTCGAGCTGACCGGGGACGAGTCGCTCCGCGCGCGCCCGATGGATCGCGTGGCCGAGCCGCTCGTGCGCATGGGAGCGCGCATCTCGACCGCCGACGGCCTCCCACCCGTCGTCATCGACGGCACCGACGCGCTGAAAGGGATCGAGTACGCCCTGCCGGTCGCGAGCGCCCAGGTGAAGTCGGCGATCCTGCTCGCCGCGTTGAACGCGGACGGCGGGACGACGGTCGTCGAGCCGGCGCCGACGCGAGACCACACCGAGCTGATGCTCGCGGCCGCCGGCGCACGAGTCATCCGCAGGCCAGCCTCTGTGACGGTCGAGCCGGCGTCGCGACTCCAGCTCCACGAGGTCGTCGTGCCGGGCGACTTCTCCGCGGCCGCGCCCTTCATCGTCGCAGCCACGCTGCTCGCCGGCTCGGACCTCACGATCCACGACGTCGGCCTCAACCCGCGGCGCACGGGACTGCTCGACGTCCTCGAGCGCATGGGCGCCCGCATCAGCGTCTTCAATCGGCGTCGCGCAGGCGGGGAGGCGGTCGGCGACCTGGAGATCCAGTCGGCGGAGCTCACCGCGGCCGACGTCACGCCGGAAGAGGTGCCGCGCCTGATCGACGAGCTCCCGCTCTTCGCGCTCGCGGCGGCCCTCGCACGCGGCGACAGCAAGCTCTCCGGCGCGGGCGAGCTCCGGGTCAAGGAGTCCGACCGGATCGAGGCCGTGACCACGACCCTGCGGGCGCTCGGCGGCCACATCCGCGCCCGGGACGACGGCTTCGACGTTCGGGGCGTGCCCGCTCGCCCGAAGGGTGGACGTGTCGGCTCGGGCGGTGATCACCGCGTCGCGATGCTCGCGGCCGTTGCCGGGCTTGTGTCCCGGGAGGGCGTGGACGTCGAGGACGCCGACGCGGCAGCTATAAGCTTCCCCGGGTTTTTCGACCTCCTGGACTCACTCTCGAGACGATGATCGTCGCAATCGACGGCCCCGCTGGGGCAGGCAAGAGCACGGTCGCCCGGCGGCTCGCCGAGCGGCTCGGCTTCCGCTACCTCGATACGGGCGCCATGTACCGCGCGCTCACGTGGCTCGCCATGCAGCGCGGGCTCGACCTGAGCGAGGGCAGGCTTCTCGGGGAGCTCGCCGCAGACAACCCGGTCGATTTCAGCGACACCGGCCGCGTCTCGATCGCCGGGACGGACGTCACGGCGTCGATCCGCAAGTCGAGCATCGACCGGCAGGTTCCGGTGGTCGCGCGACACCCGGCGGTGCGCGAGGTCATGCGAGAGCGGCAGCGGGAGCTCGGTCACGAGGGCGACGTCGTGATCGAGGGACGTGACATCGGCACCGTGGTCGCGCCGGACGCCGAGGTGAAGATCTACCTCAACGCCGATGCTTCGGTCCGCACGAAGCGGCGTCAGACCGAGCGTCCCGACATCGGGAGCGACGCACTCGCCACGGATCTGCGGCTGCGCGACCAGAGTGACGCCGCCCGGATGCAGCCGGCGGCCGACGCGGAGCAGATCGACACGAGCGACCTCGAGGTCGACGTCGTCGTGAGCCGCATCGAGCAACTCGTGCACGACCGGCTCGCAGCGTCGCGGCGATGAACCGGACGCAGGCCGCGTGGCTCGTCGGCCGTCCGGCCTTCGGTGCACTCGTGAAGCTCTTCGCGCCGCTGCGCGTCTACGGCAGGGAACGGATACCGGCCAACGGTCCGCTCGTGCTCTGCTTCAACCACTTCTCCTGGCTCGACCCGTGGGCGCTCGGCTCGGTCGTCCCCCGGACCGTCTACTACGTCGCGAAGCAGGAGGCCCACGACAACCCGATCGTCGGCCCGTTCATCCGCTTCTTCGGGACGTTCCCCGTCCGGCGAGGAGAATCCGACCGCGAGGCGATTCGGATCATGCGCGACGTCGTGCACCGCGGCGACACGCTCGGGATGTTCCCCGAAGGAACGAGGCAGGAGCGGGAGCCCGGCCCGGTTCTCCCGGGCGCCGCGATGATCGCCGTGCAGGAGGCTGCCCCGGTCGTCTGCGGCACGATCCACGGCTCGCAGGACTGGCGGTTCGGCAACTTCCATCCCGTCTCGATCGCATTCGGCGAGCCGCTCGACGTCACCGGCCACCCGCGAAACTCACGCGGGTACCGCGCTGCATCGGAGCAGATCCAGCGGGAGCTTCGACGCCTCTTCGACTTTCTCGTTGTGACGCACGAGCAAGGCCGGCCGCGCGTAGCGACCCCACCGGCGTGAGCGCGATCGCGCCGGAGCCGCTGCTCGGCACCGTGGCGATCGTCGGTTTCCCGAACGTCGGCAAGTCGACGCTCGTGAACCGGCTCACGGGCTCGCGCGCCGCTGTGGTGCACGAGACGTCCGGCGTCACGCGCGATCGCAAGGAACTGGTCGC
>DASUXI010000233.1:0-2237 GCA_036377995.1 Gaiellaceae bacterium | reverse complement strand
GCGGCGCTCGCGCTGTGGAAGCTGAAGCTCGTGATCGCGCTGATCTTCCTGGGCTTCATCCTCGCCGCCGCGATGCGTCCGGCGATCGAGTGGCTCGAGCGGCGCCGGGTGCCGCGCGCAGCCGGCCTCCTCCTCCACTTCCTCGTCCTCCTCGGCCTCGTCGCGCTCGTGCTCTGGATCGTCGTCCCGCGCGCGGTCGACCAGGTACAGAGCGCCCTCGGCGGCACGACCAAGGCCGAGATCCACCGCGCCGCCGTCACCTCCAAGGGCATCAAGCACGACGTCCTCACGGCGATCGACAAGCGCCTGCGCCAGCTACCGAAGGCAGGCGAGCTGTTCCATCCGGCCCTCCAGATCACGATCAAGGCGTTCGAGGCCCTCATCGGCATCTTCTTCGTCCTCGCGACGGCCGCGTACTGGATCTTCGAGCGGGACCGCGCCGTCGACTTCTTCGCATCGCTGTTACCCAGACCGAAGCGCAAGAAGATGCGCGACACCTGGGATCTGGTCGACCTCAAGCTCGGCGCCTTCGTTCGAGGGCAGGCGCTCTTGATCTTGCTCGTCGGGACACTGCTGTCCCTGGCCTTCTGGGCCGTCGGCTTGCCCTACTTCATCCTGGTCGGAGCGTTCGCGGGGATCGTCGAGATCGTCCCGGTGATCGGCCCTCTCGCCGCCGGAGCGCTGGCCGTGGGCGTCGGCTTGACGGATTCGTGGCATGTCGCCCTCGCCGCGGCCATCTGCGTGCTGGTGGTTCGCCTGCTCGAGGACTACCTGATCGTCCCGCGCGTGCTCGGCGACGCGGTGGGACTGTCCCCTCTCCTCGTGCTGATCGCGGTGACCTCGGTCGGGATCCTCTTCGGCGGCTTCGCGGTCATACTCGCCGTCCCTCTGGCAGCCGTTCTCGTCACGGTGGTCGACGTGCTTTTCCGGGACGTCGATCCCGCCGAGGAGGATGTGCCCACGGTGCTGTTCCCCGCGAAGGAGGCGGAGAGCTAAGCCTTGCGCCAGCGGCCGAAGACGAGGCCGCCGAGAGTGAAGCCGAGACCGAAGGTTCCGACGGAGAAGCCGCCGATGGCGAGCGCCTTGCGCCACGTGGAGAGTCGCTGCCACCGTCCCAGCGCCTCACGT
This sequence comes from Gaiellaceae bacterium, assembly GCA_036377995.1. Taxonomy (GTDB): domain Bacteria; phylum Actinomycetota; class Thermoleophilia; order Gaiellales; family Gaiellaceae; genus 3-1-20CM-4-69-9. The sequence goes on along the minus strand of DASUXI010000233.1, from coordinate 1,109 downwards.
TCCTCGACCGTGAGAGGCTCTCCCCGGCGCTGCTTTCGGATCGCGCCGCCGGCCCGGAGCCCGAGGTACAGGTCGTCGAAAATCTCGGCAGATTCTTCTGTCACGTGACTCAGTCTATAGCCTGATTCGGCCGTGCTTACACGCGTTTTGCACCTGTCCGACCTGCATTACGGCGCCGGAAACGACGCCGCGATCGAGCGCGGGACGCAGCAACTCGTCGAGCGTTTCGAGCCGGCTCTGATCGTCGCGAGCGGCGACCTCAGCCACCGCGGCCGCTCGGACCAGATCGCGCGTGGCGCCGGGTTCCTCCGCTCGCTCGGGCCTCCCGTCCTCGCGGTTCCCGGCAATCACGACATTCCCTATTCGTTCCCCGCCCGCTTCACGACGCCGTTCCGCGTATTCGACGCGCAGTGGGAGACGACCGAGCCGACGTATTCATCGGACGACCTGCACGTGATCGGCCTCAACTCGGTGCGGCCGTGGCGCCATCAGTCGGGCGGCATCGGGAGCTCGCGGCTCGCGCGGGCTGCCGAGCGCCTCTCCGCGGGACGCCCCGGTGCCTTTCGCATCGTCGTCCTGCATCACCACCTGATCGGGGCGCCCTGGCGCTCGCGCAAGAAGCCCGTGGCGAGGCGAAACCGGGTGTTGTCGTCGCTCGTCGCTGCCGGCGCGGATCTCATCCTGGCCGGGCACATCCACCAGGCCGCGATCAGCGAGCGAAAGGAGTTCGAGATCGTCCAGGGGGCCGAGCGAGCGGTCGTCGTCTCGGTCGCTCCGGGTCTAGGACAGCCCCGGCCCAGGCGAGAGGGTGAAGCGCGCGGACTGCACGTCTACGAGATCGGCGACTCTTCACTGGAGGTGGAGACGTACATCTGGAGCGACGCGGACTGGACGCTCACCGCCGAGCGAAGCTTCGCCCGCGGTGGAACTCCAAGAGAGGAGGCCGCACCGGCAACGCCGGCGCGACCTCCGTCCGAACAGCTCTAGCTCAGGCTCGGGCGGTCATGCCGCGTCTGCTCATGAAGCGTCCGACGAGCGCGACGAGAATGACCGCGACGATGATTCCGACGATGAAATCCAGCGCGCCGTTGCTGAAGATCAGCCCGGCG
>DASUXI010000232.1:0-2344 GCA_036377995.1 Gaiellaceae bacterium | reverse complement strand
ATCACGGTTTCCTCGATCGCGCCCTCGACCATCCTCTGCGCGACGACCGCGGCCTCGAGCAGGTCGGCCCGGTACTTCGGGAAGATGCGCCCGGTCGACACCGCTCCGAGCTCGTGACCCGCTCGCCCGACGCGCTGCAGGCCGCGCGCGACCGACTTCGGCGATTCGACCTGCACGACCAGGTCGACGGCGCCCATGTCGATACCGAGCTCGAGCGACGACGTGGCGACGAGGCAGGGGATCTCCCCCGCCTTCAGCAGCTCCTCGATCTCGACGCGCTGCTCGCGTGCGATCGAGCCGTGGTGCGCGCGCGCGATCTCCTTCTCGGCCAGCTCGTTGAGCCTGAGCGCCAGCCGCTCTGCAAGGCGACGGTTGTTCACGAAGACGATGGTGGAGCGGTGTTCCTCGACCAGCCGCAGGATCTCGGGATAGATCGACGGCCAGATCGAGCTCTGGGACCCCTCCTGACTGCCGCCGAGGTCCGATCCCGTGGACTGTCCGTCGGTCATGCCCGGCTCGCGCATGTCCTCGACCGGGACGACGACCTTCAGGTCCAGATCCTTCGCGCTGCCGGCGTCAACGAGCTCGATCTCCCGCGCCCCCGCGACGAACCGCCCGATCTCCGCGAGCGGGCGCTGCGTCGCAGAGAGGGCGATGCGCTGGAAGGGCTCGTCGACGAGCCGCTCGAGGCGTTCGACCGACAGCGCAAGGTGGGCACCCCGCTTGGTGCCGGCGACTGCGTGCACCTCGTCGAGAATGAGCGTGCTCACGCCCCTGAGGTTCTCGCGCGCACGGGAGGTGAGGAGCAGGTAGAGCGACTCCGGAGTGGTGATCAGGATGTCCGGCGGATGCCGGAGCATCTCCGCCCGCTCCCTCTGCGGCGTATCGCCCGTGCGAACGGCGACCCGGAGCGTCGACTGCAGTCCCGCGAGCGGCCCTCGGAGGTTCCGCTCGATGTCGTAGTTGAGCGCCTTCAGCGGGGACACGTAGACGAGCCGCAGGCCCTCGCCCGGTTTCGAGCTCAGGCGGTCGATGCCGTAGAGGAAGGCGGCAAGCGTCTTTCCCGACCCCGTCGGCGCCTGGATGAGCGTGTGCCCCCCGCTTGCGATCGCAGGCCAGCCGAGGCTCTGCGCAGGGGTGGGCGAGCCGAAGGCCTGCTTGAACCAGCCCCGGGTCTCCGGACTGAACACGGAGAGGGCGTCCACCAGTCCAGAGTACTTGCGCCGCCGAGGTCTGAGGCAGAGGATCTCCGGTCGTGACGGCTGCCTACTCGGTCCGCGGCTCGTACTTCGAGTCGTGCAACTGCGATCCGATCTGTCCTTGCCGGATGGTGGACGGCGTGCCCGGAGGGCGCTCGACGTACGGCCTCTGTTTCGGGGCTCTCGCCTGGCTCGTCGAAGAGGGACATGTCGGGGACGTCGACGTCACCGGCCTTGCGGCCGTGCTCACGATTCGCTACGACGACGACGAGCCCGGGACGCCGTGGACGATCGTCCTCCACGTTGACTCCGCGGGCGATGAGCGGCAGCGTGAGGCGCTCGCCGATGTGTTGCTCGGGCGGCTCGGCGGCCCGCACGTGACAGGGCTGCCCTGGGTGCGAAAGGAGAGCATCCTCCTCGACGTGCGTGCCGATCCGATCGAGCTCACCCCGCAAGGCGGCGGCTACCAGCTCCGCGTCGGGGACACGGTGCGCGCGCGGGCGACGCGACCAGTCCCGGACGACGCGGTCGTTCGCTGTGTGATCCCCGGCTACGACGAGCCGGGGCGCGAGCTCGTCGCCGACGAGCTCGTCGTCCACGACGACCCGCTCGACTGGGAGCTCACAGGAAACTGCGCGTTCGCGAGCCGGTTCGACTACGCGTCCGAGTAGCTACTTACCGCCGTAGGCGAAGTACAGCACGAGCGTGATCGCGACGAGGATCGCGAACGCGACCGCGATGAACAGGGTCACGCCGCTGAGGACGATCAGCGGCGTGCGGGGGCTCGCCCCGCGCTCCGCTTCCCGCTCGAGCGCCTTCGCCGTCTCCACCGGATGCTCGACCGCGTGGACGACGTCCTTTGCCTTTTCGACCGGATGAACCATGACCTCGTCCTACCCGGAATCGCGTTCCACTACCCGTCGAGCCTCGGCCCAGGGCGGCACCGTCGCAGTAGCATCCAGTCATGGCGACCGCGACGAAGCCGAAGGCGCTGCACTTCACCGGCAACGACGAGGCCGACGCCCTGCTCGCGAAGGATCCAATGGCTCTGCTGATCGGATTCGCCCTGGACCAGCAGGTCTCGGTGCAGACGGCCTTCTCGGGGCCGCTGAAGCTCAAGCAGCGCCTGGGCACGCTCGACGCGG
>DASUXI010000231.1:0-4117 GCA_036377995.1 Gaiellaceae bacterium | reverse complement strand
TGGTGCGGACCGCGCTCACCTCGTCGGTCGCCGCCGAGGCTCAGAACGCGACGCTCGAGTTCATCCTCGTCAACCATCCGCTCGACTGCCCGGTGTGCGACAAGGGCGGCGAGTGCCCGCTGCAGGACCTGACGTTCCGTTACGGCCCCGGCAGCACGCGGATGACGTTTCCCAAGCGGACCTTCGACAAGCCGATCCCGGTCTCACCGCTGATCGCGCTCGACCGCGAGCGCTGCATCCTCTGCTACCGCTGCACGCGGTTCAGCGAGCTCGTGGCGGAGGACGGCCAGCTCGTCGCCGTCGAGCGCGGCGCCTCCTCCATGATCTCGACGTTCGAGGACGAGCCGTATCGCGCCCCGTTCAGCGGGAACGTGATCGAGCTCTGCCCGGTCGGCGCGCTGACCTCGACGACGTACCGTTTCGAGGCGCGGCCCTGGGAGATCCAGGACGTGCCCACCGTCTGCGGGCTCTGCCCGGTGGGTTGCAACGTCCAGGCGACCACCCGCGAGGGGAAGGTGAAGCGGATCCTCTCCCGGAACCATCCGGAGGTCGACCAGGGCTGGCTTTGCGACAAGGGCCGCTTCGCGTTCGGGCACCTGCATGCAACCGACCGCCTGCGCGACCCGATCCTGCGCCTCCGGCGCCGGGGCCTCGAGGAGATTTCCTGGGAGCGCGCGCTCGACGAGGCGGAGCGCCTGCTCCGAGAGGCAGGCGACCGCATCGTGGTCGCCCTGTCCGGCTCCGAGACGGTCGAGCACGCGTACGCGCTCGCGAAGCTCCTCAGGCAGGGGCTCGACGCGCACAACGCGCTGTTCCCGGAGGAGATCTCCGACGCGCTCGACGGCCTTCGTGTCCCGCTGTCGGATCTGCGCGAAGCGGACCTCGTCGTCGTTTTGGGAGACGTCCCTGTGGTCGAGCGCGCGCCGATCGTCGACCTCTGGATCAAAGAAGCGAGACGGCGCGGCGCCCGCGTCGTGCGCGAGCTCGACGAGGAGGCCGTCCGTGGCGCCGCCCGGGCGATTTTCGTCTGGTCGGGGCCCGGCGGGCACGGCGGCGCAACGGTTGCCCAGCTGGCGCAGCGGCTCGGAGCCCACGGCGCCTTCTATCTCCCTGAGACCGCGAACGGGCGGGGCATCGGGGACGCCTGGGCGTGCGCGGCGGACGGGGAGCCGACCAGCCCGGATCCCGTCGGCCTGCTGATCGTCTCCGGCGACGAGGCCGCCGCAAACCCCGACGTGCGCGCCATGGCGGAGAAGGCAGAGCGGGTGCTCGTGATCTCGATGTTCCACGGGCTCGCCGCCGGGTGGGCCGACCTCGTCCTCCCGGGAACGAGCTACCTCGAGCGGGACGGAACCTACGTCAATCTCGAGGGCCGCGTCCAGCGCCTCCGCCGGACGGTCATCCCACCCGCGCCGGACGAGCTCGCCTGGATCTCCAAGCTGGCGGAGCGATTCGGCGTCGAAGTCTCTCCCCACGCGGCCGGCGTCTTCGCAGAGGTGTCGCCGATCGCCTTCGAAGGCATTCCGTTCGGCGAGGTCGGAGAGCGCGCTGCACTGCATCCGGCGACATCGGGGCCCGAGCCGATCGAGGCGCCGCCCGCGCCGAGCCGTGGTGACGGGCTGCAGCTCGTCCGCTACCGCGCGCTGTTCTCCGGCCCCGCCGTAGAGCGCATACCCGAGCTCCAGTTCCAGCGACCAGAGGCCGAGGTCGAACTGGCGCAGGAGGACGCGCGGTCGCGCGGCATCGCCGGCGGCGACGAGGTGACGGTGCGCTCGAACGGGACCAGCGTCACGCTGCGCGCCCGCCTGAGCCACGACCTGCACCCGGGGCTCGTCCGCATCGCCGACGAGCACGCCGGCGACCTGCAGTCGAGCGTCGAGGTCGTGAAGTGACCGAGCCGTGGTGGATCTCCCTGCTCAAAGCGGGGGTGATCGTGAACCTCATCATGCTCGCGTTCGCGTACACGACCTGGCTCGAGCGCAAGCTGCTCGGGCGCATGCAGAACCGCTACGGGCCGAACCGCGCCGGGCCCTACGGCCTCCTGCAGCCGATCGCCGACCTGGTCAAGCTGGTCCGCAAGGAAAGCTTCTTTCCGGTCGCTGCACACGACTCGCTCTACATCCTCGCCCCGGTCCTCGCGATGTTCACAGCGCTCGCCGCGTTCGCGGTCATCCCCTTCGGAGCCGGCTGGACGATCTGGCACTGGCACGTCAACGGTGAGGTCACGAACGTCTCGATCGGGCTGATCCTGATCTTCGCCCTCAGCTCCGTCGGGGTCTACGGCGCAATCGTCGGCGGTTGGGCGTCCGAGTCGAAGTACTCGCTGCTCGGCTCGATGCGGACGTGCGCGCAGCTCGTCTCGTACGAGGTCTCGCTCGCCCTGTCCGTGCTCGGCGTCGTCCTCATGGGGCAGTCCTTGAACCTCGTCGACATCGTCAACAAGCAGGGCGCGACGATCTGGTTCTTCATCCCGCAGCTGGTGGGGCTGATCGTGTTCGTGATCGGCATGATCGCCGAGACGAGCCGTCCTCCTTTCGACCTGCCGGAGGCCGACACGGAGCTGGTCGCCGGCTACCACACCGAGTACGGCGGCATGCGCTGGGGGCTCTTCCAGACGGCCGAGTACGTCAACATGATCACTCTCTCCGGGCTGGCGGTGACGCTCTTCTTCGGCGGGTGGCACGGTCCGTACGCGCCGCTCGGCCCGCTCTGGTTCCTCCTCAAGGTGTTCCTCTTCGTCTCGGCCTTCATCTGGATCCGCGCCTCGGTCCCGCGCTTGCGCTACGACCAGCTGATGCGGTTCGGCTGGAAGGTGCTCCTGCCGGTCGCGACCGTCAACGCCGTCGTCACGGCGCTCCTGGTGGTGTGGGTCTGATGGCGCTCGCGCCGGTCAAGGGCTTCGCCGTCACCTTCCGTCAACTCTTCAAGAAGCCCATCACCCAGCAGTACCCCGAGTACAAGCGGCCCGTCTACCCGCGCTTCCGCGGGCGCCACCGGCTTCACAAGCACGAGAACGGCCTCGAGAAGTGCGTCGGCTGCTCCCTCTGCGCCGCCGCATGCCCGGCGGACTGCATCCGCGTCGTGGCGGACGAGAACACGCCCGACAACCGGGTCTCAGCCGGAGAGCGGTATGCGCGCATCTACGAGATCAACATGAGCCGCTGCATCTTCTGCGGCTACTGCGAGCTGGCGTGCCCCTTCGATGCGATCACGCTCGGCAACGAGTACGAGATCTCCGAGTACTCGCGCGACGACCTCATCTACACGAAGGACATGCTGCTTGCAGAGCCGGTCAAGAAGACGCCCGTCGCAGACGGCGACCTCTACGACACGCCGATCCCGTACTACCGGGAGCATTCGTAGTGTTGATCGCGACCTTCGGGAACGTGCTCGTCTGGGCCGTATGGATCGGCGCGGCGTTCGCGTGTCTCGGCTCCGCGGTCGCGGTCGTCTCGTTCTCGAACCCGTTCTACTCGGCGCTCGCGCTGATCGGGAACCTCGCCTCCCTCGCCGTCCTCTATCTCCTTCTCTCGGCGGAGTTCGTCGCCGCCGGGCAGGTGCTCGTCTACGCGGGCGCGGTCATGGTGATGTTCCTGTTCGTGATCGCCTACATCGGGCCGAGGAGCGAGTCGCCGTGGGCCGGAGGCCCGAGCTGGCAGGCCTTCGGCGCCGTGCTCGCCGCCGCCGCGCTGCTCGTCGAGATCATTGTCGCCGTCGGGCTGAAGGCAGGCGGGCGGCTCGCGCACTCGGCCGAGATCCACCGGAGCTTCGGCAGCCCGGCCACCATCGGCCGCCTCTTCCTCACCGACCACCTGCTCGCGTTCGAGATCACGTCAATCGTGCTCCTCGTCGCAGCGGTCGGCGGCGTCATCCTCGGCGCGCACTCGCGCGGCGCTCCCGAGGAGGTACCGCCCCTGTGAGCGGCCCGGGCGTCGCGTGGTACCTCGGCGTGGCCGCGTTCCTCTTCGCCACGGGCTCACTCGGCGTCCTCCTGCGCCGCAACCCGCTGATCGTCCTCCTGTCCCTCGAGATCATGCTGAACGGAGCCAACCTGGCCCTGATCGGCTTCTCGCGCAACCTCGGCAACGGCGACGGTCAGATCTTCGCGCTCGCCGTG
>DASUXI010000230.1:0-8299 GCA_036377995.1 Gaiellaceae bacterium | reverse complement strand
CCGCGTCGCGGTCCTCAATCGCCCGACGAAGGACCAGAGCAAGGACGGAATGGTCGTCGAGCAGCAGCCGAAGGCCGGCTCGAACATTCCGGGCGGTCTCCAGGTCACGATCTTCATCGGCCGCTTCTCCGGCTAGCACCGCTGATGGAGGAGCTGCGCCCCGGGCTGAAGCGTTGGGTCGGCGTTCATCCCGATTGGAAGCCCACGGAGGACGAGCTCGACGACTCGTACCGGCCGGTCGCGAGCCTCCTCCACCATGCGCCGCGCCCTGCTCCCGCTGCTCGAGCTCCCGGTCGAGATTGTCCTTCCGTCTCACGGAGACCCGGTTCTCGACCATGGCCGCGGCGGGCTCGCAAGTGTGCTGGAGCCGTGACGTGGACTCGCATCTAAGGTGAGCGGCGTGATTGACGTCCAGCGAGTGGACTACATCCGCATCCCGGTGACGGACATGGAGAAGGCGAACCACTTCTACGGAGAGGTGCTCGGCCTCGAGAGGAACCCGAACTCCCCGGACGAAGACTGGGTCGAGTACGAGGTCGGCAACGTGACCTTGGCGGTGATGACGCCGCACACCCACGACTACGAGTTCACGCCGTTGCCTCCCGGGACGATCGCGCTGCGTGTCCCCGACGTGGCCGAGGCGAAGGCGAAGCTGGAGGCGGCCGGCCTGGAGGTCAACGAGATGTGGGACTCGGGTGTCTGCCACGGCGCCGGGATCCGCGATCCGGACGGCAACCCCATCCTTCTCCACCATCGCTACAAGCCGTACGACGAGACCTGAAAACGCCGGGGGCCCCGCACACCAACTCATCCGAGACACGACTCAGCCCATTTGGAGCCTCGCAGCTACTAGTTCGAGGACGCGCAAGATCGCTTGCGGGAATGGGTCGTACTTTTCCGACGGCGTGATTCGGGGACGGCCCTGATGTGCGCCAGGGACGTCTGGGGAACTCTGTGAGAGTTCCCAATCACGGGGCGTGTCTTCGTGCGCAGAATGTCTCTGCTGATCGCCTTGCTGGTCCTGGCGACGTTGGCGGTGTCTATGCGGGCGCCAGTTCGGGCAGGGATGACGCAGCATGCGCTCGCTGGAGGGCCCACCGGGAGAATTGTCTACGAGGTCGGCCAAGGGAAGCGAGCGTGGCTCGAGGTCGCGCGCCTCGATGGGGCAGGGCGGCGGCGACTTACGGCGCCGCCGCGTAGTCCGAGCGACGTGAACGACAGTCACCCGACCTGGTCACCTGACGGGCGGTGGGTTGCGTTCATTCGTTACAGGATTCAGAAGCTTCTGCGCGGGACGCTCTATGTCGTGCGTGCCGATGGCCGCGATCTGCGCAAGATCGGACCGTCAGATACGGACGCGACGGGCGGTCTGGCGGCTGTGTGGTCTCGCGATGGTCGACGGGTCGCGTTCGCGGCACCAGGCGGCGCATGCTTCCCCTGGAAAGTCGCTTCTGTCGTGATGTATGTCGGCGACGCCAATGGGGCCGGACTGCGTCGCGTCTCCGTGACGCCACGGACGGCAACGACGACGTACGCCGGCCCGGCGGACTTGTCTCCCGACGGGAGGTCGTTGCTGTACGTCGTGCAACGCTACGCCGAGCACAGCTGCGACACCGTCAAGATGATCGACTCAGTCCTGTATCGGATCCGAATCGATGCAACGATGCGGACGAAGATCCACGGCTCGGCGGTCGGGCCGGCGAAGTGGTCGCCGAACGGAAAGAGGATCGCGCTCGCGTCAGGGTGGGGCAACCGCTCGTGTGCCGTGTTCATTCGGGCAGCGTCCGGCAACGTAGTCCGGCGGCTGGTGGGCATCCCGTGGGTAGATGAAGGATGCTTCTCTGCGGCCGGCATCTTCGCGTGGCTGCCGACCGGCGAGCTTGTGGTCGCCGAAGGGTCAGATGTCGCCACGTACGACGTTGAGACCGGCCATCGCCGTTTGATCGGCGGAACTACGCGGCAACGATGCGGCACGGCTGATCTCGACCCACCGTGCGAGAACCGCATCGCCGCAGTGTCCAGCAATGGACAGTACGTCGCGGTCGAGGAGCTTCCGGAGCTTCCCAACAGCGGCTCGAAGATTCCCGGCCGCCTCTACGTCGTCCGCAGCGACGGCTCGCAGCTGTGGGAGTTGCCTTACCCGAAGGCCCGCGAATTCTCCGTCTTTCTCTCCAGCGGCTCTTGACCTCGCCTTCGCTCTCTCGCAACTAGATCAGGCGACAAGTTGGCTCAACGGAGCGGCACAGGAGTCGGCGCCATCCTTCAGCGCTATCGCTACAAGCCGTACGACGAGGACTGACGCACTCCCGCGTCCCCTATGCCTTCCGCTCTCCCGTCACCACGATGTAACGCCGCTCCATGCTGATCTCATTGCCGACGCGGTGCTTCTCGAACACCGCTGTCATCGTCTCGTCCAGCTCGCGCTGTCGCTCCTCGTCGAGCGAGTTCCAAAGCACGTGCGACGGGCCGTAGCTCGTCCGGAAGAGCTCCCACATCTCGGCGGGATCATGGTGGTCGTGCCGCGTGTCGAGCTCCTCGAACGACAGCTCAAAGGTGTCTCCGAGCACCTCCTCGACGTACGCCTCCTCGCCCCACTGGAACGGTGATCCTGCGCCCTCCGGTGGAGCCGGCATGAACGTCGCCATTCCCGAGAAGATGTCGCCGACGCCGCTGTCCCGACGCCAGGCGGTGAGTCCCACGCGGCCGCCAGGCTTGCACACGCGGGCGAGCTCGGCGGCGATACGCGCGTGATCGGGTGCGAAGATGACACCGACCGAAGAAGAGACGACGTCGAAGGACGCGTCCGCATAATGGAGGGCCTGGGCGTCGGCGATCTCGAGCGTCAGGTCGAGTCCGAGCTCGCGAGCTTGTCCTCGCGCTGTCTCGATCAGCGCGGGCGAGAGATCCGATCCAGTCACGATCGCCCCCGCGCGGGCCGCGTGGAACGCGACGTCGCCGGTGCCGCAACCGAGATCGAGCCAGTGCTCACCCGGCTGCGGCGCGAGGCGCTCGACCAATGCGACGTGCATCTCGGTTATCACCTCGGCGATCCGCTCGAACGGCGCAGAGCTCCACACCTGCGCGTGTTTCGTCGTCAACTCCTCAAAGGCCACGTCCACTCCCTCCGTTATCTGAGAGCGGGAGTATCCGCCGGTGCGGAGAGAGGGTCAAGACGGGTTTCGGTGGACCGGAGTGGCACAGGACTCGAACCTGCCTAGCGCCGGGCTACGACGCCGTACTGGTCTTGAAGATCCCTAAGAGCCGACTCTGTGTGAGTCAGGGAGAGGGATAGGCCGCCCTCCGGGATGACGTGGGAACGGTGTCGTGGGAACGTCCAGGCGGCGGCCTAATCCAGGATAGGACGGAGGAAGGGGCGCGCCCGCTGCGGCACAGGTCGGCGCCCCGACCCCCGAGACATCTTTCGGGTTGCGCCAGCCTGCTCCTGTCTCCTGTCTCCTGACGAGTGGGCGGACGGACCGCAGTCGCATCCGCCCACACATCGGATCGTGTGAGCGCCGACCAGCGGCTGCACTCGACGTTCGTATGGACATGCCCACCCCATCGACTGAATCGGGGTCGGACAAAGGCTCCCTCCCACCATCTGATCTTGTGTGCCCAAGGAGAGAAGGGCCCGTGTCGCGAGCCTGTAGCTACTTCTCTGCGCCAGTGCCTGCGCGCATGCCCCTCGGAGGCGGACTTGGTTGTCGAGCAGCCCAGGCGGTTAGGGTCTGCCGGTGCCCGACGTGGCGGAACTGCTGGCCGCCTACGACGCGCAGGTTCGCGACCGTATACCCGACCCCTTGCCGAGAGGCGTCACCGTCGAGCGGGACGGGCCGCTCCTGCGCTTCCTCGGTTGGCTAGGGCGTGGCCTCGTCGTATATCGCGACCTGGGCGGGCTCGAGGACGCGGGCCTCGATGAGCTGATCGCGCGCCAGGTGCACGCGTTCGCCGAACGCGGCGAGCGCTTCGAGTGGAAGCTGTACGGGCACGACCGGCCTGGGGACCTCCCACAGCGGCTGCGCGCGGCGGGATTCGTGCCGGAGGAGACGGAGACAATCGTGATCGCGCACGCCGCCGATATCGCCGGGGAGCCGCGACTGCCGGAGGGTGTGTTGCTGCGGGAGGTGACGAGCCGCCCCGACTTCGAACGGATCGCGGCGCTCGAGCAGGCGGTGTGGGGGGATGAGGATCAGCAGAACTGGCTCGTCGACATGCTCGAGTCGGAGCGTGCGGCCGATCCGAACGCCCTCACGATCGTCGTGGCAGAGGCCGCCGCGACGGTTGTCTGCGCTGCGTGGATCCGGTTTGAGCGCGGCACCGACTTCGCGACCCTCTGGGGTGGCGCGACGCTCCCGGAGTGGCGTCGGCGCGGGATCTACCGGGCAACCGTGGTGTATCGGTCGAACCTCGCCGCCGGTCGCGGCTTCCGCTACCTCGAGACGGACGCGTCGGACGACAGCCGCCCGATACTCGAGCGTCTCGGCTTCACCGGGGTGACGTCCAGCACGCCATACGTCTGGTCGCCGCCGACGGTTCCGGCAGCAGATCGTTAGCGGCCCGTGGTGTCCTCTCGACCGAGGAGAGCACACGTGAGACGCCAGGGAGATTCGGCCAGGACACGATTGTCGAGGGTAATTCCTGTGGCTTGTGGGGTGGCTATTGGGGTTGACGGGCTTGACGGAGCGGCACAGGAGTCGAACCTGCCTAGCGTCGGGCTACGACGCCGCACTGGTTTTGAAGACCAGTTGGGGCACCGGCCCCAGCCGCTCCGCCGCTGAGGGTAACTACACCGGGATGCCGTCCTCGACCCAGCCGCGCGTCAGGTAGAGCCAGAACGCCAGGCCCGCCCAGTCGCCGTATCGCCTGAAGCGGCGCTCGATCGTCGAGTCCTTGAGCGCGCCCCTCGCGCCGGAGAGCTTCTGGTAGGTGGGGCGCGTCCACGAGTCGAGTACGAGACGCGAGTAGCGGCCGAGCGATGTCAGCATGACATGGGCCGCCGCATACGGCCCGACCCCGGGAAGGGCGAGGAGGCGCTCGACGGCCACGTCGTCGGGAAGCTCGGGGTCGTGCAGCGCCTCGAGGTCGGTCGTCCCGTCGGCTACGTCGGTTGCCAGCTTCCTGAGGTAGGCACCGCGATACCCGGCGCGAACGACGTCGCGGTAGAAGGGCTCGTCGGCTTCGGCCATCGCCTTCGGCGTCGGGAACGTTCGCCCGCCGCCGGGCGCCTCGATCCCGAGGCTCTCGACGAGCGCCTTCGTCATCTTCGTCGTCCCCGACCAGGAGGTGTTCGTCGTGCAGATCGTCTTGACGACATCCTCGAAGACGGTCGGCGCGCGCAGCATCCGTCCCGCGCCGTCGACGCACCAGCCGAGCTCGCCGTCCGCCGCGCAGATGGCGTAGAAGCCGGATAGATCCTCGTCCAGCCGGAACATGTGCGCGACGGTCTTCGCGAGGTCGGCGCCCGCACGGGCGGAGAGGCGGCCGGCGACGACGTCCAGCTGAAGGCGCCCCGCCGACTCGGTGATTCGGACCGTCCGCGCGCCGCTGGTGACCGGAAGCGTCGTTTCCAGCGTCCGCGCTGCGAGGTCGACGCGGTTCGGCGGCAGCTCGGCGACTCCGTGCGAGACGATCGTGCGCGCGAAGTCGACGGGCTCGCCGCCGGTGCCGACGAGTCTCAGCTGGTGCGCGACCGTCAGAACCGCTCCAGCAGCTCTGCGAGCGGGACTTCCGCCAGGGAGTCGAGGACGAGGTCTGCCTCGTCGAGCGTGAGCGCCTCCGTCATCGGGCCGGGGACGGCGACGCAGGCGACGCCGGCGGCCTTCGCGGCCCGGATCCCGTTCGGCGAATCCTCGAACGCGATCGCCTCGGCGGGCTCGAGCCCGAGACGCTCGAGCGCCTCGACGTAGAGATCGGGCCGCGGCTTCGCGCGGCCGGTGTCTCCGTTCGCGGCCACGATCGCGTCGAGCCCTTCGAGCCGCCCCAGGCGGCCGAGGTGACGCTCGATCCAGGCCGTGTCGCTGCTGCTGACGACGGCCGTCTTCAGCCCGAGCCGCTCGGCCTCGGAGAAGTACTCCTCGACCCCGGGGCGGAGGTCCTCGAGATCGGCGAGCCCGTGCTCCCGGTCGCGGCGCTCCTTCGCGATCTGCTCGCGATCGAGCGGACGGCCCACGAGCTCCTCGAGATGGCCGACCGGGTCGAAAGGAGCGCCGATCGTCCCGATCAGCGTCGCCCACCGATCGAGCGGAAGCTCGTGGCCGTGGTCGCGGTAGAGCTCCTCGAAGGCGAGCCGCGAAGGACTCTCCGTGTCGACGAGTAGCCCGTCGAAATCGAACAGGAGCCCGCGGATCGCCATGGTGTCAGTCTTCCTGAATGGTTGTCCTCGGCGTCGACGTCGGCGGCACGTTCACCGACGCGGTCGTGCTCGACGGCGGGCGTGTCAGGACGGCCAAGGTGCTGACCGCCGAGCGCCAGGAGGAATCGGTCGTCGCAGCGGCGGGCGGAGCGGGCGCTGCCGGGGTCGAGCGCTTCGCCCACGGGACGACGGTTGCGACCAACGCGCTGCTCGAACGGAAGGGCGCGCGAACCGCGTTCGTCACGACTGCCGGGTTCGAGCATCTCCTGCATTTGCGCCGTCAGGCGCGCGCGCATCTCTACCGCCCGTGCGCGGCCTGGCCGGAGCCGCTCGTCCCCCTCGAGCGGTGCCACGGCGTCGCCGGCCGGATGGGCCCCGACGGGGAGCTCGAGCCTCTCGACCTCGCGACCCTTCCGGACATCGACGCGGACGCTGTTGCCGTGTGCCTGCTGCACGCTTACCGGGACGCGTCACAGGAGAAGGCGGTCGTCGCGGAGCTTCGCGGCCGTCTCCCTCACGCACACGTGGTCGCCTCGCACGAGGTCTCGCCCGAGTTCCGCGAGTACGAGCGCGCGTCGACGACCGCGGCCGATGCCTATCTCGGCCCGGTCGTCTCGCGTTACCTGCACGGGCTGGGCGCGGCAGCCGCCGACGCCGGCTTGCCGGAGCCGCTTGTGATGCGCTCTTCGGGTGGGGTCGCGACTCCGGCCGAAGCGGCCGAACATCCGGCGACGATCCTCGTCTCAGGGCCCGCCGCCGGCGTCGTCGGTGCCGCGCGAATGGCGGCGCTCGCGGGGATCACGGACGCGATCGCCTTCGACATGGGCGGAACGTCGACTGACGTCTGCGTGATCACCGGCGGACGTGCCGAGCGCGCGAGCGAGCGGTCGATCGACGGCCTTCCGATTCGGCTGCCGACCGTCGACCTGCACACGGTCGGCGCCGGCGGTGGCTCGATCGTCTGGCGGGACGCGGGCGGAGCGCTTCGCGTCGGGCCGCGAAGCGCGGGGGCGAGCCCCGGGCCGGCCTGTTACGGCCTCGGCGGAACGGACGGCACGGTCACCGACGCGAATCTGCTTCTGGGCCGGGTGCCGGCGAGGCTCGCGGGCGGCGTCGAGCTCGACCGTGAGGCGGCCGAGCGAGCACTGGCCGGGGTCGACCCTGCGGCGGTCGTCGACGTCGTCAACGCGGAGATGCTGCGAGCGTTGCGCGTCGTCTCGGTCGAACGCGGCCACGATCCCGCGCGCTTTGCTCTGGTCGCGTTCGGGGGCGCAGGCCCCTTGCACGCGTGCGAGCTCGCCGACGAGCTCGGGATCGTGACCGTGCTGGTGCCCGAGGTGGCGGGTGTTCTGTCCGCGCTCGGATTGGTTGCGTCCGAAGAGCGCCGCGATTTCGTCCGCTCCCACCTCGTCCCGCTCGCCGATGCCGGCGAGCTGCCACGTGACGGCGAGGCGGACCTCCGCTACGCGGGGCAGTCGTTCGAGCTGACAGTGCCGCTGCAGGACGACCTCGCCGGTGCGTTCCATCGGGCGCACGAGGCGCAGTACGGCTTCGCAGAGCGCGAGCGGACGATCGAGCTCGTCGCCGTGAGGACGGCGGAAGTCCGTGCCGGCCCCGAGCTCGAGCTGCCCGCGGGGGCGAGGACAACGGTCGAAGGTCCCGCCGTCGTCGAGCTCCCCGGCTCCACCTGCTGGGTTCCCCCCGGGTGGGTGGGGGTTAGGGATGGTCGCATGCTCCTCCTCACGAGAACGTGACGATCGAGCTCCAGATCCTCGGCAGCCTTCTGCGCGCGATCGCGGAGGAGATGGGCGCGGTCCTCGTCCGCTCCGCTTTCTCCGCCAACATCAAGGAGCGCCGCGACTGCTCGACCGCGATCTTCGACGAGCAGGGGCGGATGATCGCGCAGGCCGAGCACATCCCCGTTCATCTCGGCGCGATGCCGGACGC
>DASUXI010000229.1:0-2559 GCA_036377995.1 Gaiellaceae bacterium | reverse complement strand
GGTGCTGAAGAGCCTCACGCCCGGCCAGCAGGTCGTGAAGGCGGTCCACGAGGAGCTGACCGAGCTCATGGGCTCCGGCAGCTCGAAGCTCGCCTTCACCGGCCGGCCGCCCACCGTGATCCTCCTCGCCGGGCTCCAGGGTTCGGGCAAGACGACCGCTGCGGCCAAGCTGTCGCTACTCCTCCGCAAGGATGGACGCAAGCCGGGCCTCGTCGCGGCCGACCTCCAGCGCCCTGCCGCAATCGACCAGCTCGAGCAGCTCGGCCGCCAGATCCAGGTGCCGGTCTACCGCGAGGACGGCTCCGACCCGGTCGCGGTCGTGCGAAACGGGATCCGGCAGCTGGCGGAGGAGGAGGACGTCGACACCGTCATCCTCGACACGGCAGGTCGCCTCCACGTCGACGAGGAGCTGATGGACGAGCTCGCCCGCGTCCGCGACGAGGCGAAGCCGGCGAACGTCCTGCTCGTCCTCGACGCGATGACGGGACAGGAAGCCGTCAACGTCGCGCTCGCGTTCCAGGAGCGGATCGCGTTCGACGGCGTGCTGATGACGAAGCTCGACGGCGACGCCCGCGGCGGCGCCGCGCTCTCGGTGAAAGCGGTCACCGGGCGGCCGATCAAGCTCATCTCGGTAGGTGAGAAGGTCGACCAGCTCGAGTACTTCCACCCCGACCGGATGGCCTCGCGCATTCTCGGGATGGGAGACGTCCTCACGCTGATCGAGCGGGCCGAGGAGGCCGTCGAGGAGGACGAGCAGAAGGAGCTCGAGGCCCGGATGCTGAAGGGCCAGTTCAGCTTCGACGACTTCCTGAAGAGCTACAAGATGATTCGCCGGATGGGGCCGATCCAGGGTGTCCTCAAGATGATCCCGGGAGTGGGCAAGCAACTGGACGGCCTCGACGACGTCGACGAGAGGCAGTTCGGCCGCGTCGAGGCGATCATCCTGTCGATGACGGCGCAGGAGCGCGCCATGCCGCGGGTGATCGACGGCTCCCGGCGCCGGCGGATCGCAGGCGGGTCCGGAACGACCGTCGAGGAAGTGAACCGGCTGCTCGATGCACGCAAGGAGATGGAGAAGCTGATGAAGGGGATGAGTCGCGGGAAGATGCCCGACTTCGGTGCCCTCGCAGCTGGTGAAGGAGCTGCGCCGGGGCAGTCCCAGCAACGTACGCGCAAGGCAACGAAGTCCAACAAGCGCAAGAAACGATCCAGGACACGGAGGTAGGTTTGGCTACACGCATGAGGTTGACGCGCGTCGGTTCGAAGAAGAATCCGGTGTATCGCGTCGTCGTCGCCGATTCGCGCTCGCCGCGTGACGGCAAGTTCATCGAGATCGTCGGCCGGTACAACCCACAGCACGATCCGTCGTTGATCGAGTTCGACGAGGACAAGGTGAAGGATTGGCTCGGCAAGGGGGCGCAGCCCTCCGACGCCGTGGCGAAGCTCCTGAAGGCGAAGAACATCTCGTAGCTTGGCCGAGCTGCTCGAGTATCTGGCGCGGCGGCTCGTCGACGAGCCGGATGCCGTGCGCGTGGAGCGGGTCGAGGAGGAGGACACGGTCGTCCTGCGACTCCATGTCGCGCAGGAGGATCTTGGCAAGGTGATCGGGCGGCAAGGTCGCATCGCTCGCGCGCTCCGCACCATCGTGCGCGCGGGCAGTGCGCGCGAGCGGCGCCGCATCCAGCTCGAAATCGTCGACTAGAGCGCGCAAGCGGTGGTCTCTTCGGTCGCCGCGCTCTATGACGTCCACGGCAACCTGCCGGCTCTCGACGCGGTTCTCTCAGAGTTGGACTCGGAGCTGATCCTCGTCGGCGGCGATGTGGCTGTCGGCCCGTGGCCGGCCGAGACGCTCGAACGTCTGCGCGGGCTCGGCGATCGTGTCCGGTTCATTCGAGGCAACGCCGACCGCGAGATCGGGGAGTCGGACAAGCCGGCCCGCGAGGGAGGACCGCCACCTGAGCTCCTGGACTTCGTCCGCGAGCGGCTCTCCGCCGAGCAGGTGGAGTTCCTCGGCGGGCTGCCGCTCACCGAATCCCTCGATGTCGCAGGGCTCGGAGCGGTGCTCTTCTGCCATGCGACGCCACGGAGCGACGACGAGCTTCTCACGCGCATCAGCCCGGACGAGCGCTGGCGGGCCGCTCTGTCCATGGTGCGTGAGCGCGTCATCGTCTGCGGCCACACGCATGTCCAGTTCGATCGGGTGGTCGGAGACCTCCGCGTCGTCAACGCCGGGAGTGTCGGCATGCCGTACGAGCACGAGCCCGGCGCGTACTGGGCCATGCTCGGCCCCGAGGTCGAGCTGCGGCGGACGCCGTACGACCCGCCTGACATTGCGGCGAGCGGTTGGCCCGGGGAGTGGCCGAGCGCAACGCCAGAAGATGCGACCGAGTACTTCGAGCGGGTCTCGCGCGAGCGTGCCTGACGACGGTCCGACGGTGGTCGTCGGCCGCGTCGGCCGGTCGCACGGACTCGACGGCTCCTTCGTCGTCGAGGATGCGAGCGACGTGGCCGAACGGTTTCGCGTAGGTGCCGAGCTCGTCGTCGACGGCGAGCCGGCTC
>DASUXI010000228.1:0-4973 GCA_036377995.1 Gaiellaceae bacterium | reverse complement strand
GCCGCCGTGCCGGTGGAGGTGGCCCCGACGCCCGCGAGCACCGTCGTGGCGGCCTCGGCGGTCTCCGGCGCCACGCCGAGCCCGCGGCCGACGCGGTCGAGGTCGGCGTCCATCTCCTCGGCGGAGGCGTACCGGTCGGCGGGATCCTTCGCGAGCGCGCGCAGCACGACCATGTCGAGCGCGTGCGGGACGTCGGGCCGCTTCGCGGAGGGCGGCTCCGGCGTCGCGGAGAGGTGCTTCATCGCGATCTCGACGGCCGTGTCGCCGCCGAAGGGCACCTCGCCGGTCAGCAGCTCGTAGAGCACGACGCCGACCGAGTAGAGGTCGGAGCGCCGGTCGACGGCGCCGCCGCGCGCCTGCTCGGGCGAGAGGTACTGCGCGGTGCCGATGATCGAGCCGGCCTCCGTCATCTGGCTGGCGCCGGCGCGCGCAATGCCGAAGTCGGTCACCTTCAGGCGTCCCTCGCCGTCGACCAGCACGTTGTGCGGCTTGATGTCACGGTGGACGATGCCGTGGCGGTGCGCGAAGCGAATCGCGGCGAGGATCTGCCGCGCGTAGTCGATCGCCAGATGGATGGGCGCCGGCCCGCGCGCGACGATCAACTCCTTCAGGGAGCGCCCGTCGAGGTACTCCATCGCGATGTAGTAGGTGCCTTCGGCCTCGCCCCGGTCGTAGATGGAGACGATGTTCGGGTGCGAGAGCCCGGCGGCGTTCTTCGCCTCGCGCCGAAAGCGCTCGACGAACTGGTCGTCGCCCGCGTGGCGGTCGTCCAGGATCTTGATCGCCACACGCCGCCCGAGCACCTCGTCCTCGGCGAGATAGACGTTGGCCATCCCACCGGTGCCGAGCTTGCGGACGATCCGGTAGCGACCGTCGAAGAGAGTGTTGATGAGCGTGTCCGAAACGGCCATATCTGCGTCCCTGCAGGGTAGGGATTCGCCCCTACCGGAGCAGCGCCTCCATCACCTGTCTCGCGATCGGCGCGGCAACCGTCCCGCCGAACCCGCCGTTCTGGTTTTCCACCACCACCGCGATCGCGATCTTCGGCGCGTCTGCGGGGGCGAACGCCGCGAACCAGGTGGTGTTGAAGTTCCCGTGCCCGATCTCCGCCGTGCCGGTCTTGCCCGCGACCCGGATCCCCGGGATCTGCGCCGCCGTCCCGGTGCCGCCGCTGACGGCCAGCTCCATCATCTGGGTCAGCTCGGCGGCCGTCTGTGCCTTGATCGGGGTGCTCAGGACGCGCGTCTTGAGGTGGGTGATCGTCTTACCGGACGGAGACAGGACGCGCTCGACCAGCTGCGGCCTCATCAGGACGCCGTGATTCGCGATCGCGGCGGCGACCATCGCCATCTGGAGCGGCGTGACCTGCAGGCGCTCCTGGCCGAAGGCGAGCCGCCCGGGGTCGACCTGGAACTGCGGCCGCTTCGGGTCGAACAGGCGGCCGTGATCGTAGAGCCCGCTCGCGACCCGCTCGTTCGCGGGAGTCTCGAGCGGCGGCAGCGAGTAGAAGCCGAACCGTTTCGCATACCGCAGGACCGTGCCCGCGCCGAGCGCCTTGCCGACGTTGCAGAAGACGGAGTTGATCGAGTGCTCGAATCCGGTCGACAGGTCGACGTGGCCGAACGTCTCCGGAGCCTCGGGGTTCCCGGCGTTGCGAACCTGCTTCCCGTATTCGATGCAGTAGCCGGGGTCGTAAAAGGGCGACGAAGGCGTGAACCGGCCCGTGTCGAGGGCGGCTGCGGCGGTGACCATCTTGAACGTGGAACCCGGCTGGTACCGGCCGGCGGTCGCGCGGTTGAGCAGCGGGGCGCCGCATGGCGCATTCGAGCGCGTGGCCTCCCGGAACCGCTTCTCGATCAGGTTCGGGTTGTAGGTCGGGTTCGTCACCATCGCGAGGACGCGGCCGGTCGCGGGCTCGAGCGCGACGACCGCGCCGCACTTCCCCTGCAGCAGGCGCCGCGCGAGCGCCTGCAGGTTCGGTCTGAGGGTGAGGACGACGTCGTTCCCGGTCACCGTCGAGCCCTTGAGCTTGTCGAGCGTCGAGCGGAAGACGGTGTCGAGGTTGGCGTTCGAGCCGGTGAGGTAGTCGTTGTACGACTGTTCGAGGCCGGTTCGGTTGCGCGTCTGCGTCGAGTAGCCGACCACGTTCGAGAAGAGCGGGCCAGTCGGGTAGCGCCGAAAGTAGAGCGTCTGCCCGCTGCTCCTCGTCGCGACGTTGACGGCGAGGGGCGTCCGGCCGTCCGAGGCGAAGATCTTTCCGCGCTTGATCGTGAACTGCGCGACGAGCCGAATCTCGTTGTCCTGCCGGGCGGCGAGGCCGGCGTTCGCCCACGTCTGCCAGTAGGTCGTGCCCAGGATGAGGATCGCGAGCAGGCCGAGGCCGACGGCGGCGATCTGAGAGACCTGCTTGTTCACAGGCCCGCTCCTCTCTGAATCGTGCTCGCCAGCCGCGAAACGCCTGTCTCGGAAGGACGCAGGGAGCGCTCGTAGCCGGAGGCTACGGGTGCGACCGAGGACGCTCCGAGACGGAGCGTTGCAGCGCCCTGGCAAGTGCGAGGCAGGGAGGAGCGGGCCGCCACTACCGCAGCATCTCCCGGTTGGCGCGGTTCGAGACGAGCAGGAGCCCGGCCACGAGCAGGAAGTTGGCGACGATGCTCGAGCCTCCGTACGAGACGAAGGGAAGCGTGATCCCCGTCAGCGGGATGATCCTCAGGATCCCGCCGACGATAATGAACGTCTGCAGCGCGAACCCGAACGTGAGGCCTGCGGCGAGCAGTTTCGAGAAGCCGTCCTGGGCGAGGAGCGACGTGCGCATTCCGCGAAGGACGAAGATCATGTAGACGAGCAGGAGGGCCGAGGCCCCGATCAGCCCGAGCTCCTGCGCGAGCGCGGAGTAGATGAAGTCGGTGTTGAGGTCGGGGATGATCGGGGTGCCGCCGAGAGTCTGGAACGTCCCCTTGCCGAGGCCGGTTCCTCCGTACTGCCCGTTCCCGATCGAGTAGAGCGACTTGACGAGCTGGAAGCTCTGGCAGTTCTGACGCAGGTCCAGCTGGCCCGAGAGCGGGCAGTAGACCTTGTGGTCTGTCCACGGATGGAGCCAGATCGTCACGCGATCGCGGACATGCGGTGTGACGCGCCACACGCCGACAGCTCCGACGAGGAACAGGCCGAGGCCGGCGGCGACGTAGCCGATCCGCGCGGTCGCCATGTAGAGCATGGCTAGGAAGATCCCGAAGTAGAGAAGGCCGCCGCCAAGGTCACGTGTTTCCAACAGGACGAGCATCGCGATCACCCAGAT
This sequence comes from Gaiellaceae bacterium, assembly GCA_036377995.1. Lineage (GTDB taxonomy): Bacteria > Actinomycetota > Thermoleophilia > Gaiellales > Gaiellaceae > 3-1-20CM-4-69-9. Next base: position 1,675 of record DASUXI010000228.1, on the reverse strand, counting down.
CACCAGGAGCGGGCCCCAGTCCTTCGGCCTTCCCTGCGCAAGCACCTCGCGCTTCTCGCGCATGTAGCCCGCGAGGAAGACGATCAGCATCACCTTCGCGAGCTCACCGGGCTGGAACCGCAGGCCACCGACGTGGACCCAGAGGCGCGCTCCGTTCACGGTGAGCCCGATCACCGGTAGGACCGGCAGCGCGAGGAGCGCGATGGCCGTGAGGCCGAACAGGTACTTGTACGACTCGACCCGTCGGTAGTCGTGGCGCAGAAGGAGAAGGGCGAGCGTGAACAGCACGACGCCGACGACGATCCACCCGGCCTGCCGGAACGCATCGTTCGGGCGGAGCCGGTAGATCTCGGTGAGCCCCAGCGCCGTCAGCAGCGCGACGATCGGCAGCAGATAGGGATCCGCGAACGGCACGGTGTACCGCACCACGAGGTGCGCGAGGAGATAGAGACCGAAGAAGAGCCCCGCATAGGTGAGCGAGGCCGTCGAGACGACGGACTTGCGCGCGATGTAGACACTGGCGAATCCGACCGCCGTCAAGGCGCCGACGGCGATCAGGAACGCGAGCTCGCGGTTACGAAGGCTCAGAGCACGAACCTCAGGACCAGCACGAGCCCGATCGCGGCCAGCAGCGCCGAGACCACGAGCCAGGCCACGAGCCGACGGAGGAAATGCCGGCGCCGCTTCCCGGTGGGAGCCGGTGCGGCGTCGACTACGACGGGAACGCCGTCGGCCTCGGTGAGCGTGTCCTCGTCCTCCGCGTGCGGCTCGACCGGAGGAACCGCCTGCTCGCGCGTGTCGCCGTCGCGGGCGAGCACCGTGTCGGCGATCTCGAATGCGACGACGGTGATGTTGTCCTCCCCTCCGCCTCTGTTCGCGGCGCCGACGAGCGCCCTGAGCGCGCCGTCCAGGTTCCCGCGATTGCTCTCGACGAGGTCGAGGATGCTGCTGTTCGGCACCATCGTCGTCAGGCCGTCCGAGCAGAGCAGAAAAAGGTCGCCGGTTTCCGCCGCGATCGTGAACGTGTCGACGTCGACGTCGGGGTCGGTCCCGAGCGCCCGCGTGATCACCGACCGTTGCGGGTGCGTCTCGGCCTCCTCGGGCGACAGCTTGCCGCTGCGCATCAGCTCGGCGACGAGCGAGTGGTCCTCCGTGAGCTGCTCCAGCGAGCCACCGCGGATCAGGTACGCCCGCGAGTCGCCGACGTGTCCGAACGCGACCTGTCCGTTCTCCACGAGCGCGACGGTGATCGTCGTCCCCATCCCGGACACGTTCGGGTCGGCGGTGGAGCGGTCGTAGATCCGGCGGTTCGCCTCCTGGATGAGCGAGACGATCCGCGCCTCTCCGCCCCGTTCCGTGCGGCCCTCCTTGACCGCGCCGGCAGCGAGCCGGGAGGCCACCTCGCCCGCCTGCGCGCCCCCCATTCCGTCCGCGACCGCGAACAACGGCGGCTCGATCACATAGGCGTCCTCGTTGCGGCGCCGTTTCCGGCCCGGATCGGTGATCGCGCCGACGGGGCCGAGGCCGCTCACTCCTCGAACCTCAGGTCGGTCTCTCCCACGCGCACGACGTCACCCTTCGTGAGCCGCCGCGGCGACTCGAGCTTGGCACCGTTGAGGTATGTCCCGTTCGTCGACCCGAGATCCTGCACCCAGACACCGTCGGAGCGAGGCTC
>DASUXI010000227.1:0-17174 GCA_036377995.1 Gaiellaceae bacterium | reverse complement strand
GCTGGAGGCGCTTCTGCCTGGTCATCATTTCGTGACCAGCGACAGCGCCGATTGGCCCGAGCTCGTGATCGCCGACATCAGCCGCGTCGACCCGGAGGACGTCGCCGACTCGTATCCCGAGGTCCCGATCCTCGGCTTCGGTGGGCACGCGGACACGGCGGGCCTGCGTCGCGCTCACGAGGCGGGCTTCGACCAGGTGCTGGTCAAGAACGCGCTCCAGGAGCGCGCGCCGCAGATCGTCGAGGACCTCATCGCGACCGCCGAGTGAACGTGACCGATGCGACATGCGGTCGACGCAGCCGGTTGGCTTGCGCCCTCGTTAGAGTGAAACGCCAGTGACGTACATCATCGCCGAGCCCTGCATCGACATCAAGGATCTCTCCTGCGTCGACGTCTGCCCGGTCGACTGCATCCACCAGGCGGACCGCATCCTCGTGATCGATCCGGAGGAATGCATCGACTGCGGGGCCTGCGAACCGGAGTGTCCGGTCGAGGCGATCTTCCCCGAGGACGCGCTCCCGGACAAGTGGGAGCCGTTCGTGAAGATCAACTACGCCTACGGCGACGGGCTCGACGTCGTGAACAAGCTCACCGACGAATACGCGACCGAGCACAACGTCCAGAACCCGCCGCTCGAATAACTGCCGCGAGCGAGCGTGGCGCTCCCACGCGTGTGTAAGTAGCGCCCGAACGGGTACCCGCTCCCTCGTTCAAGTCGACGAGGAGGTTCTTCACATGCCGAAAGCATGGAGCAACAAGCGCGAGCGTCAGTACGAGCACATCGCCGAATCGGAGCGAGAGCAGGGCCGTTCTCCGAAGCGGGCGAAGGAAATCGCCGCCCGCACCGTGAACAAGGAGCGCGCCCGCGCAGGAGAGACGGAAGGCGGCGGATCGCGAGCGTCGACGCGGGACATCTCCTCCGGTCGCCGTGGCGGGCTCAGGTCGGGCACGCGCAGGGCGAAAGGACGGACGAAGGAGCAGCTGTACAACGAGGCGAAGCGGATGAATGTCCGCGGCCGCTCGCGGATGACGAAACAGCAGCTTCAGAGGGCCGTGGACGCGCGCAAGCGGTAGGAGTCATGGCCACAGGTACTCTGGGCGGCGTGGATCCGAAGACCTTGGATCACGTTGCGTTCTGGGTTGTCGACCGAAGGCCGATCGTCGACTTCCTCACGGCGCACGTCGGCATGCACGTGATCGACGAGCAGGACGCTTTCACGCTCGTCGGATCGGACGCGCGCCGCGGGAAGCTGACGCTCTTCTCCGCAGACCCGCCACGAGAGCAGGGCGCGTTCAAGCACGTCGCCCTGCGTGTGTCGGATGTCGAGCGTGCGCGTGCTTCTTTGCCGAACGGCCACGGCGAAGACGTCGAGCTCGGCGAAGGTGTCCGGGTGCGGCTGGTCGAGGCGCCGACGGACGTCGACTACGACCTCGACCACGTGGCGGTCTACTCGTCGGAGCCGGAGAAAACCGCGGGCGCGTACGCGCGACTGGGGTTCCGCGCCGCGGAACCATCGGTCGACGGACATCCGCGCGTCGAGGTCGGCGGTGCATATGTCGAGTTCCATCCCGGTGAGCCCGGGGATCCGGAGAAGCCCCTGCTCAACCATCTCGCCGTGCTCGTCGACTCCGTCGAGGAGCACATCACGGAGGCGGAGGAGCTGGGCATCGTCGACAACGTCGTCGATGCGGCGAACACGCGGGCCGTCTTCGTCTGGGGCCCGGAGCGCGTTCGGATCGAGTACGTCGAGCACAAGCCGGGATTCGCGCTCACCTGATCATCGCGGGCGCGGGGATGGCCGGGCTCGCGGCCGGCGCGCGCGCGCGCGAGCTCGGCGGCTCGCCTGTCGTGCTGGAGAAGGGAGACCGGCCAGGCGGGTCGATGCTCCTGTCCAGCTGCGTCATCTGGCGCTTCCGCGAATGGGAGGACTACCGCGCGGAGTGTCCGACAGGCGACGAGAGGATCCAGCGCGCTGTATGGGAGCGCCTGGACGAGGCGATCGCGTGGCTCGAGTCGCTGGGTGCCCCGGTCGTCCGGCACGAGACGGGAAACCCCCGCACTTCTGGCAAACGCTTCGACCCGGAGGGGTTGACCAGGGTGCTGGTGCGCGCCGCCGGAGACGTTCGCCCGGGGGAGACCGGCCGTGACGTCACGATTCTCGCCACCGGAGGTTTTCAGGGTGACGCTGCGCTCGTGTCGGAGCACATCCGCCCCGACCGGCCGCTTCGCCTGCGCGCGAATCCCTGGAGCAGCGGCGACGGGCTGCGGCTCGCGCTCGAGCGCGGCGGAGAGACCTCCGGGGGCATGGACCAGTTCTACGGGCGCAACATGCCCGACGCCGACTTCCGCCCGGCGCAGTTCATCCCACTCGCGCAGCTCTACGGCCGCTTCGCCCGTGTGTACAACGAGCTGGGCGATGAGTTCTTCGGCCGCGAGGTGTCGTGGTCCGAGAACGACCTCGTCCAGGCGACCGCGCGGCAGCCGGGATCCTGCGCGTGGTACGTCCTCGACGACGAGGCTCTCGAGCAGCGAGCCGGCGACCGGCGCGTCGCGGACATCGTGGCCCTCGCGGCGACGAAGATCGATCCGTCGAGCCTCCCGTTCACCGTGCCGCCAAAGGCGCGCGTCGCGGTTCGCGTGTCGCCTGGCATAACGCACACGATCGGTGGCATCAGGATCGACGAGAGCGCGCGCGTCGTCGGCGCTGACGATCTGTTCGCGGCGGGCGCGGACGTGGGAGGGGCGTCGACCGGCGGGTACGCGAGCGGGCTCGCGGCCGCCCTCGTCTTCGGGCGGATCGCCGCCGAGTCAGCGCTGGGCCGCTAGGCGGCCTGCAGATACGCGCAGGGCCGCGTGTCGTGCGGCAGCGGAGATGGCGCGACCTTGGTCACCTGCAGGCGCTCCTCGTTGACCTCGATGAACGCGCCGACCGTGGGCGGCTCTCCCTCCAGCTCGTGCAGCTCGTAGCCGCTCGGCTTCCAGACGAACAGAAGGTATTTCGCGCCGCCGAAGTGCATCGGCGGGATCCTACCGCCGCCCTCACCTCGCATAAGCCGGAAGGATGACCCGGACCGTCGTGCCGCCTCCGTCTCCCTGGTACGAGGTGAGCTCGCCGTTGAGCGTGCGCGCGCGCTCCGCGAGCTCCTCGAGGCTCGCCCGTCTGCGCTCGCCAGGAGCGTCGTCGGCGATCACCGTCTCGACGCCGCCGTCGTCGGTCTCGGTCATCATCACGGACAGCTCGCCCGGCGGCCCGCGCCTGACCGCCTGGTTCAGCGCCTCCCGGATGATCTGGTAAAGCGCCGCCTGGGTCTTCTCGGCGAGCCGGTCGGCCGCCTTCACGTCGAGACCGACGTGCACCTGGTGCGCGAGCGCGATCTGATCGGTGAGCGCGCGGACCGCGGGGCCGAAGCCCTGGTCGCGCAACACGACGGGCTCGAGGTTGAAGGACAGGTCCCGCAGTTGCCCGATCGTCGCGCGATGACGCTCGAGCGCGCGCCCGATGATGTCGCGCGCCTCGTCGTCGCGCCCCTGCGCGATCGAGTTCAGGCCGGCGTCGAGAAGGAGCGCGACTCCCGACAGCGACTGCACCGCGCCGTCGTGCAGCTCGTTGGCCAGGCGCCGCCGTTCGTCCTGCTCGGCCGTCAAGAGCTGATCGGACAGCCTCGAGCGCTCCGCCTCGCGCAGGCGGGCCTCGTCGAGGAGCCGCGCGTTCTCGTGCGCCCTCGCGGCGAAGTCCGCGAGGACGGTGGCGCGCACGACTTCTTCGCGCTCGAACGGACGTCTTCGGGTCAGGCGGAGCGCGCCGAGCTCTTCGTCGTGCGCCCGCAGCGGGATCACGACGGCGTTCTCCGCCGGCGCGCGGCGGGGCCTGTCGCCGGGCTCGAGCAGGCGGGCGCGGGCCTCGAACAACCGCTCTGCCTCCTCGCGGGTCCGCTCGAGCACGTCGTCGCTGCCGGCGATCGAGCCCATCGTCTCGACGAGTGACTCGAGAAAGCGGGCCTCGCTCGACAGCTCGCGCTCGGCCGCCTCATGGCGGCGCCGCTCGGCGACGACCAGCGACGCGGCCGCGATCACGACGAGCGCGATCGCGAACGCGAGGCCGGTGAAGGTCAGGCCGTTGCTGCCCGCGGAGATCGACACGCCGGTGAGCACTGCCGCGGCGCAGAACGCAAGCACGAGCAGGCTCGCCCAGGCTCCCCTCCCGGGAAGGTGCGCCTGCTTGGGACGCGCGATCACGTCGTGCCGCAGCCCGTGGTCGCCCGGGCCGGGCTAGTCGATGATCGCTTCGCGAAGCGCAATCGCAACCGCTTGCGTGCGAGTGTCCGCCTCGAGCTTGGCGAGGATATGGCGGACGTGGCTCTTCACGGTCTCCTGGCTGATGAACAGTTTCGAGGCGACGTCCTGGTTCGACATGCCGTCCGCAAGCAGCTGCAGAATCTCGCGCTCGCGCCCGGTGAGCATCTCGTCCTTGTCCTTGCCGGTGAGGAACGCCGGCATCAGCGCGGGGTCGACGTAGCCCTCCCCGGCGGCCACCTTCTCGATCGCGCGCAGCAGCGTCTGGTGCGGCGCCTCCTTGAGGATGTAGCCCTTGGCGCCGGATTCGAGCCCGCGGCCGAGCAGCGAGCGCTCACTGTAGGCGGTGAAGATGAGCACGGCGGCGTCGGGCACCTTCTCCGTCAACACCTTCGTCGCCTCGAGCCCGTCCATGCCGGGCATGCGGACGTCCATGATCACGACGTTCGGCCGCCGCCGTTCGGCCAGCGCGACCGCGCTCGCCCCGTCGGACGCCTCACCGATGACGCGGATGTGCGGGGCCCGCGAGAGCGACAGGCGTAGCCCTTCCCGGACGACCTCGTGGTCGTCGACGATCAGGCACGTGATCTCGGTCGGGGTGGACACCCGGGCGGATGATATGCGGCTATACAGACAGCGAAAGCTGCTCGGGCTTCGGAGGAGGTGCGAGGCGCCGTTCGCGCCGGTCGCGAATCCGGTGCTCCCGCGCCAGCGCCGAGACCTCCTGGCGCACGGGCTTGGCGACATCGGCCCCGAGATAGGCCCTGCCGGCATACAGGCGCTCGTAGAGGGGAATCTGTTCCGGCCAGTCCTCCTCGAGGTGCGCGAGGAAGTGCTCGCGCGTCCCCGGACGAAGGAAGAGCAGGTTGGCCCAGATCCCTGTCGCACCGGCGGCCCGTGCGGCGCGGACGACCTCTCTCAGCTGCTCGGGCCGGTCCGAGATCCCGGGGAGGATGGGGGCCATGCCGACACTTGCCTTGATCCCGGCCGCGACGAGCGCCTGCAGTGCTCTGAGGCGCTGGCGAGGATGCGCCGTCGACGGCTCGGTCTTCCGCCAGACGTTCTCGTCCAGTGTCGGGATCGAGAAAGTCACCGAGACGTCGGCGCGGAGCGCGGCTTCGACGAGCACGTCTAGATCGCGGACGATCATCGGGCCGCGGGTGATGATCGAGAACGGGTTCGCGGTGTCTCGGAGCACCTCGAGGCACGAGCGCGTCAGCTTGTAGCGCCCCTCGGCCGGCTGATACGGGTCGGTCGCGGCGCCGACGACAACGCTCTCGTGAGCCCAAGATGCTCGCCCGAGCTCACGGCGGAGCACGTCGGCGATGTTGGTCTTGACGCGGATCGAGGTGCCGTACTCGTCGTCCGACGGCCGGTCCGAGCGATGCTCGAAGTGCCGGACGTAGCAGAACGTGCACCGGTGGACGCAGCCCATGTAGGGATTCAGGGACCACCTGAAGCCCATGCCCTTGACCGGATTCAGGGCCGACTTGCAGGGCTCTTCGCGATACTCGATCGGCACGACTTCCCCGGCATGATAGAACAAACGTTCGTATCACTTGCAGACGGTGTCAGCCGTCTGACGCTTCCGCTCCCGACCGGGCCGAAGCACGTCCACTGCTACCTCGTCGACGGGACCCTCTTCGACACAGGGCTCGGCGTGGGCGACGCCCCGTGGGGCTCGGCGGGAGTCGAGCGGATCGCCATCACCCACTTCCACCCCGACCATGTCGGGGGAGCGGCCGGCGCCGCGGCCGCGACGGGGGCTCCGGTGTACCAGGGCGGCCTCGACTATGCACAGTGCGAGCGGGTCTGGGGGAGCAAGGATTGGCCGGAGCGGATCGCCGAGTGGTTCAGACAGCACGGCGTCCCGGAGGCGATCGTCGCCGACCTGATCGCCCAGGGCCACGCCTTCGCCTCGTTCATCCGCTACGCCATCGACCCCGAGCTCCTGTACGAGGGAAGCCCGCTCGAGTCGTGGCAGGTGATCGAGCTGCCGGGCCACGCGGACGGGCACCTGGGCTTCCTGCGCGACGGAGTCCTCATCGGCGGTGACCATCTTCTACACCGGATCTCGCCGGCGGTCGGCCTCTACCCGGACAGCCGGCCCGATCCGCTCGGCGACTACCTCGCCTCGCTCGAGCGGACGATCGAGCTGGCGCCTCGCATCGTCTACCCGGGACACGGCGAGCCGATCGAGGACGCGGCCGGGCGCGCGCGCGAGCTGATCGCGCACCACGCGCGTCGGCTGGACGAGACCGACGCTGCGCTGGCAAACGGGGCGAAGTCTGCCTACGAGGTGTCCCTCACCCTCTTCGGGAGAGAGCTCGGCCCGACCCAGCGACGCTTCGCCGTGGCCGAGACGCTCTCCCACCTCGAGCGGCTCGTCCGCACGGGGCGGGCCCGGCGGAGCGGGAACGTCGAGCGCGTTACCTATACTGGCGCGTAGTTGGACGAAGACATCCCGCCTAGTACCCACGCCCACGGGGTCGGGGCGTGACGCTCCTCTTCGAGCTCCTCGCGGTCGCCGCTCTCATTCTGCTGAACGGCTTCTTTGTCGCGGCCGAATACGGCCTGGTCACCGCGCGGCGCACGCGCATCGTCGAGCTGCACCATCAGGGGAACCGCGGTGCGCGGGACGTCCTGAGGATCACGGGCGACCCGCCGAGGTTCATCTCGGCCATGCAGCTCGCTGTGACGCTCACCTCCCTGGCGATCGGGGCGCTCGGCGAGCAGGCTCTGTCGCACGCCTTCGACAACTACGTCGCGACGATCCTCGCGGTCGCCCTCGCCTATCTCATCCTCACCTTCCTGCACGTCGTCATCGGCGAGCTCGTCCCGAAGGGCATCGCGCTCGGGCATCGCGAGGGAACTGCCCTGGCGGTAGCCCCTGGGGTGCGCGTGTTCTTCGTCGTCTTCTGGCCGCTGATCTGGGTCCTCCAGCGTGCCACCGAGCTCGTCCTGCGGCTCCTCGGCCTCGATCCTCCGGGCGCGGAGGAGTCGGTGCACTCCGAGGCGGAGCTGCGGATGCTCGTCTCGCAATCGACGCAGCACGGCGAGATCGAGCAGGGCGAGCAGGAGATGCTCTACAAGGTCTTCGACTTCGCCGACAAGGAGGCATCGGACGTGATGGTCCCGCGTCCCGAGGTCGTCGCGCTCTCGATCGACCTCCCGCCCGAGGAGTGTCTCGAGGCGGTGATGGATTCCCCGTACACGCGCTATCCGGTGTACCGCGACACGCTCGACAACGTCGTCGGGATCCTCCATGTGCGGGATCTCTTTGCGGCGCTACGCGATCGCGGCATGCACGAGGTCTCGATCGAGGACCTGATCAGGCCGGCGCACATCGTTCCGGAGACGAAGGACCTCGCGGCGCTGCTCGCCGAGTTCAGGCGGACGAACCAGCACATGGCGATCGTCGTCGACGAATACGGCGACATGGAGGGGATCGTCACGCTCGAGGACCTGCTCGAGGAGATCGTCGGCGACATCGAGGACGAGTTCGACCTCCCGGACGAGTCGGTCGAGCAGGTCGACGACGACACCGTGCGCGTCGACGGGACCTTCCCGATCGACGACTTCAACGAGCGGTTCCACACCGACCTGCCCGACGCCGACTACCACACTCTCGCGGGCTTCGTCTTCGGCCTCCTGGGGCGCCAGCCCGAGGTCGGCGACGACGTCTCCCACGACGGGATGCGCTTCGACGTCCTCGAGGTGGAAGGGTCGCGGATCAACAAGCTCGCCGTCACGTTCGAGCGCCGGCGGGAGCAGAAGGACCGGGACGCCGTCGAGCGGGACGACCTCGAGGCCGAGCTCTTCGACGCCGACAACTGAACGTTGCCGGCCCTGTTGCAGGCCCGCGCTTCAGGCGGCCCTGGCTACGATGGCGCGCTGACAACCAGGGGCAGGACAGACAACTGTGGAAGGAGCTTCATGAGACGAATCACGCTCGCGCTCGGGGTCGCGCTGGCGGCACTGGTCGTTGCCGCTCCCGTCGGGGCCCGCTCGTCCGCCGCCAGTGCGACGACGGTCACCGTGACGATGAAGGAGTTCAAGTTCACGCTGTCCAAGTCGAAGGTCCCGCACGGCGTGGTGACCTTCAAGCTCGTGAACAAGGGCAAGCTGCCGCACGACTTCAAGATCGCCGGCAAGAAGAGCAAGCTCATCCAGCCGGGGAAGTCCGGAAAGCTGGTCGTGACTCTGAAGGAGGGCAAGCTCGCTTACATCTGCACCGTGCCGGGGCATGCCGCGGCCGGAATGAAGGGCAAGCTCACCGTTACCTCATAGCCAATCCGCTCGGGGCTCCTTCGCGTACACGGTCGGGTAAAGGCCAACTACGAGAAGGAGCTCCATGATCCGTCTGACACTCTCGTCTCTCGGCGTCACCGTCCTGACGGCGGCCGTCTTCCTCGTCCCCGCACAGGGCGCGGCCACCGCCACCGCTCTCACCGGCGAGGTCGGTCCCAGCTTCTCGATCGAGGTGAAGAAGGGCGGAAAGGACCTGAAGACGATCAAGGCCGGCACCTACAAGATCAAGGTCGAGGACAAGGCATCGATCCACAACTTCCATCTGTTCGGCCCGGGCTTGAACAAGAAGACGGGCGTGTCGTTCATGGGCGAGACGACGTGGACGATCAAGCTCAAGAAGGGCAAGTACACGTATCAGTGCGACCCGCATCACGCGAGCGGCATGAAGGGCACCTTCCGGGTCACCTGATCGGAAGCGCCTCGATCTGGCCGGCTTCGATGCGGAAGGCGGCCAGATCGTCTTTCTGCATCGAGTAGACGAGGTAGGGCTTCCCGGCCCAGAGCCCGATGTTCTCGACATCCGTGCGAGACGGGCGTGCCGGCGCGGAGATGTGTGAGTGGAAGACTGCGAGCTCGTAGCCGTCGTCCTCAGCGAACCAGATCTCGGGGTCGTCGAACTCGAGCTCGAAGCGGTACGGCGACGAGGCGGCATTGCGCCCGGGCTCGTACCGCTCGGCGACGCCGTCCCGAAGGAGCACCAGCCCGCAGGCTTCGTTGGGGGCTTCGCGCTCGGAGTGCGCGACGAGCTCGGCGCGCACGTCCGCGGGGATCACCACCAGACGGTGCTCTCCATCGCCTGCTCGACGTCCTCCGTCTCCCAGAAGCTCGCCGAGAGGTATTTCCAGCCGCCGTCCGCGAGGACGGCGACAACCACGCCGTGGTCGAGCTCCCCGGCGAGCTTGCGCGCAACGTGGCCGACGGCCCCTGAGGACACACCGGCGAAGATGCCGTCGTGGTCGAGCAGGCGGCGCACCTCACGCACGGACTCCTCGTTGGTGACGAGCACCTTCCTGTCCAGCTTGGACACATCCAGGATGGGCGGAACGTAGCCGTCGTCGAGGGAGCGAAGGCCGATTACGGGGTCACCGGGCAGTGGCTCGGCGGCCGCGACGACGAGGTCCGGGAAGCTCTCGCGCAGGCGGCGGCCTGCACCCATCAGCGTGCCGCCCGTGCCGAGGCCCGCCACGAGAACATCGACTCGGTCGAGCGCGGCGGCGATCTCCGCCCCCGTGCCGTGGTAATGCGCATCGGGGTTCGCCTTGTTTGCGTACTGGAAGGGCATGAAGTAGCTGGGCTCGCCGGCCGCCAGTTCGAGGGCGAGCCGGACCGCGCCGTTCGAGCCCTCGGCGCCGGGCGAGAAGACGATCCGTGCACCGTAGAGCTGAAGCAGGCGCTTGCGTTCCTCGGTAGCCGTCTCCGGCATGACACAGGTAAGCGGGTAACCCTTGAGCTTGGACACGAGCGCGAGTGAGATGCCGGTGTTCCCGCTCGTCGGCTCGAGCAGCTCCCGGCCGGGCTCGAGCTCCCCGGAGGCCTCCGCTGCCTCGATCATCGCCTTGGCGACGCGATCCTTGATCGATCCGGTCGGGTTCTGCCCCTCGAGCTTCGCGTAGACGCGAACGTCTCCGACGGGCTCGATCTCGACGAGCGGGGTGTTCCCTACGAGCTCGAGGAGGTTGCGCGCGGCGTGTGGTTCAGCCACCGGCCGGCGGTGTCAGCTGAGCTCCACCGGCCATCGCCGGCAGGAGGATCACGGTCGAGCCGGGCCGCACCTCGGTCTCGAGGCCCTCGAGGGTCCGAACGTCCTCGCCCTCGACATAGACGTTCACGAAGGGGGCGAGGTCTCCGTCCTCGACGAGCTGCGGCCGCAGTGCCGGAAAGCGCCCGAGGAGGTCGTCGAGCAGCTCGCGCACGGTGTCGCCTTCGGCCGGAAGCTCACGCTCGCCCTGCACCGTCTCGCGCAGCGTCGGTGGTATGCGGATTTTCGTCATGTCGTCACGCCGGCTCTCTCGTCCCCGAGCAGAACTCCACGTAGTCCACGTAGTCGGTGATCGTCGGATGCTCGCCGCAAACCGGGCACTCCGGGTCGCGCCGCAGTTTCACCTCGTTGAGCTCGGCAGAGAGCGCGTCGAAGAGGAGCAGCCTGCCGACGAGCGGCTCGCCGATCCCGAGCGCGAGCTTGAGCGCCTCGTTCGCCTGCAGCGACCCGATTACGCCCGGGAGCACGCCGAGCACGCCGCCCTCGGCGCACGAGGGAGCGAGCTCTGGCGGCGGCGGGGTGGGGAAGAGGCAGCGATAGCACGGCCCCGCGTGCGGTCGAAAGACCGTCACCTGGCCCTCGAAGCGATAGATCGAGCCGTGCACGACAGGAATGTCGTGCCACACCGACGCGTCGTTGACGAGGTAGCGGGTCGGGAAGTTGTCGGCGCCGTCGACGATGACGTCCCAGCCGTCCGCGAGGATCCGCTCGACGTTCTCAGAGGTCAGTCGTTCCTTGTAGGCGACGACCTCGACGTCCGGATTGAGCGCCTCGATCGTCCGCTTGGCCGACTCGACCTTCGCCTCGCCCAGCCGGTCCGTCGAATGCACGATCTGCCGCTGCAGGTTCGACTCGTCGACCACGTCCGCGTCGACGATCCCGATCCTTCCGACACCCGCGGCGGCGAGGTAGAGGGAGGCGGGCGACCCGAGCCCGCCGGCGCCGATCAGCAGGATCTTGGAGTCGAGGAGCTTGAGTTGCCCCTGCTCGCCGACCTCGGGGATCAGGAGATGGCGGCTGTAGCGCGCGCGCCGAGGGGCGTCGAGCCCTGTGTGGAGCTGAACCGGGAACCCGTTTCGCTTCCAGTCGGTGAAGCCGCCGGAGAGCGACACGACGTCCTCGTAGCCGAGTTCGGCGAGCGTCTTCGCGGCGAAGACGGAGCGGTTTCCCACCGAGCAATAGAGGAGAATCGCGCTGTCTCGGTCGGGAGCGGCCCGTTCGATCCGAGACTCGAGATTGCCGCGCGGGATGTGCACGGCACCGGGAATATGCCCCTCGTCCCACTCGTCCTGCTCGCGCACGTCGACCACCAGTGCGTCGCCCGCGTCGACCACTTGGCGCGCGCGCGCGGCGTCGATTTCGGAGATCTCGGTGCGGACTTGCTGGAGGAGCTCTCGGTAGCCAGGCATTGCTTTCCGAAATATAGCGGCTGCGTGCCGGCCGAGATGACACGACGGAGACGAGCTCGAAGTCGTCTGCGTCGATTCTGTTGCCGATGACAGGCAGCCGTTCCTCCGAGACGCCGAACTCGCGGGCATAGTTCCGGCCGGCGTGCGAGTTCGCGATCACGATGTCGGCCGATCGGCCGAGGCGCCCGTGGAGGCGCGCAGCGCGCGCCTGGTGTCCTCCTTGTCGCCCCGCGGTCGCGTGATCCTGGTCGTTGCCGCCGCCGCCGCCCTTGCCGCGGGGCTCGCGGTCGGCGTCACGCTCGCCACGCGGTCCGAGGTGACCCATTCCAGCTCGAAGCCGCCTCCGTTCGCCCCGGACCCGACCGCGCCGGCGGGTGTGTCGCGGGATGTGCGGGCTGCGCTCGCGGCCTGGCCGGCCGGGACCGTGCGGCGGCTCCGCGTCGTCGCTGCCCGGCGTCCGAACGTCGCGCTGGTCCGGCTCGAGCTCGGCCTCGCCCTCGCGTTGTCCGGACAGGAGGCGGACGCCGAGCGCGCCTGGCGGGACGCAGAGCGCGTGCAGCCCGACTCTCCCTCGGCCGTGCGCGCCGAGGACCTGCGGCACCGGAACACGCCGCCCGGCCTCCCTCCTTTCGTGCCGAGCTTCGTGTCGGCCCGGTCGGCGGCGCAGGTCAGGCTCCTCCGCGGCGCCGAGTTTCAGAGGGCGCTTCGCCCGGTCTCGGCGGAACGCGAGTTCATGGCCGCCGCGGAGGCCGCGCCGAGCAATCCCGAGGCACTGACGGCTCGGGCGGTCGGGCTCTACGACAAGGATCGTCCGGCGCTCGCGTTCTCGCAGCTCGGCCCCCTCGCCCGCCGCTTTCCGCGCGCCCAGACGGTTCGGTTCCACCTCGGCGTCCTCCTCATCTATCTCGGCGACCTTGGCCGGGCCCGCCGCGAGCTGTCCCTGGCCCGCGCTGAAGGGCCGAGAACCCTGCTTGGAAAGAGGGCTGAGACCCTCCTTCGGGCTGCTCGAAAAGGCTAGAGTGGCGGCCTAGGACCCGCTGCAATAAAGATGAGCCGTTCGGCCTATGGCGCCCCGTGCAGGTAGCTGGCACAGTGCGGCATCGCCGAAACGCCGGTCCACGAGGGGGGAACGGAGTGAGCGCAACCGAGGAAAGGGTCGCACCGAAGGGCGTCGCGGAGCTACTGGAGTCGGACGACGCCAGAGCGCTTCTCGAGGTCGGGAAGGAGCACGGCCGCCTGACGGCCGACGAGATCGCCGTCGCGCTCGACGAGCTCGATCTCGAGGCGGCTCAGATCGACGACTTCTACCACGCGCTCGAGGAGCTGCACATCGAGGTCGTGTCTGGTGCGGCCGAGGAGGAACAGCCGGTCGAGGAGCCGCGTGAGGTCTCGACGGACGCGCTGCAGCTCTTCCTCAAGGACATCGGCAAGGTCGACCTGCTCACGGCCGCGCAGGAGGTCGAGTTGGCGAAGCGTATCGAGCGAGGCGACCACGGCGCGAAGCAGGAGATGGTGGAGGCGAACCTCCGCCTCGTCGTCTCGATCGCGAAGAAATACCGCAACCAGGGCCTGCCCTTCCTCGATCTGATCCAGGAGGGCACGATCGGCCTTGTTCGTGCCGCGGAGAAGTTCGACTACCGCAAGGGCTTCAAGTTCTCCACGTACGCGACGTGGTGGATCCGACAGGCGGTGGCGCGCGCCCTGGCAGACAAGGCGCGGACGATCCGCATGCCAGTCCACGTCGTGGAGAAGCTCAACAAGATCGTCCGGTCCGAGCGCAAGCTGCGGGCCGAGCTCGGCCGCGAGCCGACGTCGTCGGAGATCGGCGTCGACCTCGAGCTCAGCGGCGACGAGGTGGAGCACATCCGCCGCAGCGCGCAGACGCCGGTGTCGCTGGAGAAGCCCGTCGGCGACGAGGACGAATCCGAGTTCGGCCATTTTCTCACGGACGAGAACCTCCCGCTTCCGGACGAGGAGGCGGAGATCACGATGCGCAAGGAGACGCTCCGCAAGATCCTCGGCACGCTCTCGAGCCGCGAGCGACAGGTGCTCGAGCTCCGCTACGGGCTCGACGGCCAGCATCCACGGACGCTCGACGAGGTCGGTCGTACGTTCAACGTCACCCGCGAGCGGATCCGCCAGATCGAGAACCAGAGCCTGAAGAAGCTGCGTGCTCTCGCGGACGCAATCAAGCTCCGCGACGTCGCCTAGGCGCCCGCGGCAGCGAAGCCGGTCCATCTAGACTCGCCGCCCGTGGATCCCTCCTGGCTGTCCGAGCTGCGCGAGTTCATCGCGATTCCGAGCGTCAGCGCCGACCCGGCTCACCAGGAGGACGTTCGCCGGGCGGCCGAGTGGGTGCGCGACCTCGTCAAGCGCGCCGGGGGAGATGCAGACCTCGTCCGCACGGGCGAGCGTGACCTCGTCGTCGGCGACATCCCCGCGAGCGTCGACGGGGCGAAGGCCCCCACCGTCCTGATCTACGGGCACTTCGACGTGCAGCCGCCGGCACCGCTCGAGCTCTGGGACTCACCGCCGTTCGAGCTCGTCGAGCGCGACGGCTGGTACTACGCGCGCGGCATCGCGGACGACAAGGGCCAGCTGTTCACGCTCCTGAAGGCCGCCCAGCAGCTGCGGGAACAAGGCGCCTTGCCGGTCAACCTCCGCATCGCCTGTGACGGCGAGGAGGAGATCGGCGGCCACTCGATCGTCGACTTCATCGAGGAAGACGAGCGCGGCGCCGACGCCTGCATCATCTTCGACGGCGGGATGACGAGACCCGAGCAGCCCGAGTTCGGCCTGGCGACGCGCGGCCTCGTCGGCTTCCACCTCACCGTGCGCACCGGGGAGCGCGACATGCATTCCGGCTACTACGGCGGCGCGGCCCTCAACGCCATCCACGTGCTGATGCACGCCCTCGAGGCCGTCGTCGCGCGCGACGGGCTCCTGCCCGACGAGCTCCGCGTCGGCCGGACGCCGCTCGCGGACGCCGAGACGTCGAGCCTCGAAAGCCTGCCGTCCGGACGGGAGCTGCTCGAGGACGCAGGCGCCACGCCCCTCGATCCAGAAGCCGCCGAGTCGTTCTACGAGCGGACGTGGGCCGAGCCGTCCCTCGACGTCAACGGCATCCTCGGCGGGAAGCCTTCGCTCGTCAACACGACGCTCGTCGTCCAGGCGGAGGCGCGCTTCACGATCCGACTCGCGCCGGGACAGGACCCGACGACGATCGCAGCCGCCGCCGGGCGACTCATTCGGGCCGCGGTACCGGAGGGCGCGAAGGTCGAGCTCGTGCAGGAGAACTCTGCGCCTCCCGGCGTCTTCTCCCCGGACTCACCGGTGATCCAGCTCGGCATGGATGCGTTCGAGCGGGCGCTCGGCGTCCGCCCGCTGCTCGTCCGCGTCGGCGGGACACTGCCGATCTACCCGGCGCTTGCCGCGAAGGGCATCCCCACGATCGGGACCGGTTTCGCGTTGCGCGAGAGCAACGTTCATTCGCCGAACGAGCGGATGCGCGTGCAGGATCTCGACCGGGCAATCGCCACGGCTTCCGAGCTCTACACCAGCCTCGGCGCCCTTGCCTGACACCCGTTTCGCGAGCCCGCTCGCAGCCGAGCTGGCCGAGGACGTCCTCGACCGCTTCCTGCGGTACGTCCAGGTCGACACGCAGTCGGACAGCGACTCGGAGACCTATCCGAGCACGTCCAAGCAGCTCGATCTCGGCGAGATCCTCGCGGCCGAGCTCGGCGAGGCCGGCCTCCGGGACGTCGAGCTGACCGAGCACGGGTATGTCTTCGCGACGTTGCCGGGAAGGGGCGGCCCGACGGTCGGGCTGATCGCGCACATGGACACGAGCGAGGACGAATCCGGCACCGGTGTGAGGCCGCAGGTCGTGCGGCGTTATGACGGGGGTGACCTCGTCCTGCCCGGCGACACGCGCAAGGTGCTGAGGGCGAGCGAGAACCCGCTGCTGGCAGAGCGGGCCGGCCACGACATCGTCACGACGGACGGAACGACGCTGCTCGGGGCCGACGACAAGGCCGGGCTGGCGGAGATCGTCGCCGCCGTCGCCTATCTCGCGAAGCATCCTGAGATCGAGCACGCGCCGATCCGGGTCGGCTTCACGGTGGACGAGGAGGTCGGCCGCGGCGTCGACCATTTCGACATCGAGCGCTTCGGAGCGGACTTCGCGTACACACTCGACGGCTCCGAGCTCGGGCGGATCGACGACGAGACTTTCTCGGCGTCGGAGGTCCGAATTCGAATCGAGGGCTACAACGTCCATCCGGGGACGTCGAAGGACAAGATGGTCAACGCGATCAAGCTGGCGTCGAAGATCGTCGAGCGATTGCCGGCGAACTCGCGCTCGCCCGAGACGACGGACGGCCGGGAAGGGTTCGTTCATCCGACGAGGATCACGGGCAGCACCGCCGAGGCCGAGCTCCGCTTCATCGCCAGGGACTTCGACTCGCGAGCGTTGGCCGAGCACGAGCAGCTGCTACGAAAGCTTGCGGACGAAGTGGCCGAGGAGGAGCCGCGCGCCGAGATCACCGTCTCGATCGTCGAGAGCTACCGCAACCTGAAGGATTTCCTGGCCGCGGCCCCTGCGATCGCCGAGGCCGCGGACGAGGCGGCGAGACGCGTGGGTATCGAGCCGTGGCGCGAGCCCATCCGGGGCGGGACCGACGGGTCGATCCTCAGCGCCCGTGGGCTTCTGACCCCCAACATCTTCACCGGAGCCCACCAGTTCCACTCCGTTCTCGAGTGGGCGTCGGTGCAGGACATGGCCGCGTCGGCGGCGACGATCGTCGAGCTCGTGAAGCTCTGGTCGGAGGCCGAGTGGGCTAGCCGGTCAGATAGTGGTGCCCGAACCGCCGCATCTCCGCGATGATCGGCAGCAGCGCGGCGCCTTTCTCTGTCAGCTCGTACTCCACGCGGGGCGGCGACTCGGCGTAGCTTCGCCGCTCGACGAGTCCTTCTTCCTCGAGCGCGCGCAGCCGTTCGGAGAGTGTCCGCGGGCTGATCCCCGCGCACGAGTGCTCCAGCTCGGAGAAGCGACGCGGGCCTTCAGAGAGGTCGTGCACCAGCAGCGCGGTCCACTTGGCGCCGATGATCTCGGCGCACGCAGCGACGGCGCATGACGTCGCCTCGTGGACGGGATTCATGGTGCGCATCGCTATCCGAAGTGTAGTCCGCTCGTGCCCGGAAGCCTCGCCGATGGGTACCCCTTTCTCGGTATAGCGGCCGGCAGAGCGGCTCCTACAGTCCGATCTACCCAGAGCTTCACGGGGAACTGCGGCGGCGAGCGCCCGGCGGCAATCAGGGGCTCCCAGGAAGGAGCGGCGGCATGCTCGAACGGAGTCGGATCGTGGCCCGGCCACGGCGCGTCAGCGGGCGCGCACGAGTG
>DASUXI010000226.1:0-15442 GCA_036377995.1 Gaiellaceae bacterium | reverse complement strand
AGGTCCCTTCGTCCCAGGAGGCGAGGTACTTGGCCTGCTCCTCGGTCAGCTGGTCGATCGTGACGCCCATCGTCTCGAGCTTGAGCCGGGCGATCTCCTTGTCGATGTCGACCGGGACCGGATACACCTTCCGCTCGAGCTCCGCCGCGTGCTGGATCGCGTACTCGGCAGAGAGCGCCTGATTGGCGAAGGACATGTCCATCACGAGCGCCGGGTGTCCCTCGGCGGCCGCGAGATTGATCAGGCGTCCGTCGCCGAGCAGGTAGAGCCGCCGCCCGTCCTCGAGCGTGTACTCGTCGACGAACGCGCGCGCCTCACGCGTCTCGGCGGCGAGTGCCTTCAACGACGGGATGTCGATCTCCACGTTGAAGTGACCCGTGTTCGCGAGGATGGCACCGTCCTTCATCCGCTGCATGTGCTCCTTGCGGATGACCGACTTGTCGCCGGTCGCCGTGCAGAAGATGTCGCCGATCGGCGCGGCCTGCTCCATCGGCAGCACCTCGTAGCCGTCCATGGTCGCCTCGAGCGCCCGCATCGGGTCGACCTCGGTGATGATCACGTGGGCACCGTGCCCCTTGGCGCGAAGCGCCACCCCGCGTCCGACCCAGCCGTAGCCCGAGATGACGAAGCGCTTACCGGCGAGCAGGACGTTGGTCGCGCGGATGATCCCGTCGACCGTCGACTGGCCCGTGCCGTACCGGTTGTCGAAGAGGTGCTTGGTCTGCGCGTCGTTGACGGCGATGACCGGGAAGCCGAGCGCACCGTCGCGCTCGAGCGCCTTGAGCCTGATCACACCGGTGGTCGTCTCCTCGGTGCCGGCGATGATGTCCCCGAGCTGCTCACGACGAGCGGAATGGAGAACGCCGATCACGTCGGCGCCGTCGTCCATCGTCAGCTGCGGCTTGTGATCGACGGCGGCCTCGATGTGGGAGTAGTAGGTGTCGTTGTCCTCGCCCTTGATCGCGAACACCGAGATGTCGTACTCGTCGACGAGCGCGGCCGCCACGTCGTCCTGCGTCGAGAGCGGGTTCGACGCGCAGAGCACCACGTCGGCCCCGCCTGCCTGCAAGGCGCGGGCCAGGTTCGCCGTCTCCGTCGTCACATGGAGGCAGGCCGAGATCCGGTACCCCGACAGCGGCTGCTCGCTTGCGAAGCGGTCGCGGATCGCGGCGAGGACCGGCATCTGCCGGTCGGCCCACTCGATCCGCCTCACGCCCTCGGACGCGAGCGCGAGATCCTTCACGTCATGTCGTTTCGTCGTGGCCATTCAGTCCTTCCGGTAGGTGTCGGAGTTGTCTACGCGACGAGCAGGCGCTCGTGCTTGCGCTGCTCCCAGTCGAGAGCATGGAGCTGCGCGCCGGCCAGCCACGTCACGACGGCGGCCCGCAGATCGGGCTCACGGTCGAGCCTGGCTGCGAATGCCACGTCGCTGAGCTCGACGTCGTAGCGGCGCCGGAGCGCCTGGAGGGAGCGGAGCTGGTTCAGCTCGAGCAGGCCGTACAGGCGGTACCCGGCCGGGCTCCGGCGCGGGACGACCAGGCCGGCGGCCTCGAGATAGCGAAGCATTCGCGGCGACCACCCGGTGTGGGCGGAGGCCTGCCCGACGGTCAGCTCTTGCACATCCGAGACCTTAACACATCTGTGTCAAGGATTCGGCAGCAAGCGCCGGCGCACCAGCTCGAGGCTCTCGGCCTTCGCGCCGCCGGCCCGTAGGTAGGCCTCGGCGCCCCCATAGCGGCGACCGACCTCGGCCAGAATGCCCACCATCGTCCGTCCCGCCGGCACCGAGACTCGCCGCCGGCGCTCCCGCTCGCGCTCGTCCGCGGCCCGGTCGATCCATTCCTGCTGGTACGGGGCAAAGCTTTCGTCGCTGAGCGCGTGATCCGCCGCGATCGCCTCATCTTCCACGGGTAGGAGCGACAGCATCAGCGCGACCGCCAGGCCCGTCCGGTCGCGCCCTCCGGCGCAGTGGATCACCACGGGGCCCTCCGTCGTCGCGACGGCGTCGACGACGGCCCCGTACTCGGTTCCGTACGTCTCGAGCAGCCCCAGATATGCCGCCCGCATCGACGGCCAGCTCCACGAGTCCGGGACGTCGTCGGGAGTGATCGGGATGTGCAGGACCGGGAGGGGCGTGTCGCCGGGCTCGTCCTCGTCGCGCTCGCGCCGGCTCCGCAGGTCGATGACGAGCTTCGTCCCGTACTGGGCGAGGGCATCCCACCCCGCCCTCGTCAGATGGCGGACCGAGTCGGCGCGGACGATCGACCCGAACCGCGTCTCTCCTCCGCCCAGGACCGGTAGCCCGCCGAGATCCCGAACGTTCACACAGCCGTCCCACGCGAGGACGCGCACGTTGCTCAAGGCGTGGAGGTGCCCTCCCGCCCGTAGCGGTCCTCGAGGCGGACGACGTCGTCGAGCTGCGACGTCGACACCTCCAGGATCGTCGTGTCCTCGAGCGCGGTCACGCGATGGACGGTGCCCGGCCGGAAGCGGAAGCATGCGCCGGCGCCGACCACCTCCTCGTTGAGGAGGGCATCCCCGGCCGAGCCCAGCTCGAGCTTGGCGCGCCCGTCGTGGACGAGCCACGACTCGTCCTTCTCACGGTGGAACTGAAGGCTGAGGGACTCACCGGCCTTGACGAACAGCACCTTCCCGACGTACTCGTCCGACTCCGCCCAGATCAACTCGTGCCCCCACGGTTTCTCCACCTTGCGGGGCTCGACCGCCCAGGGGTCGAGGCCCGTCAGGTTGGGCGAGTCGAGGCTCACCCGGCGACTCTAACCCCGGTTGCGGGCGAGAGTCGGCCGGAGCTCGGGATGGGCCGCGTAATGCTCGTCGGCGCGCTGCAGGTCCTTCGGCGTGTTGACCGTGATCCAGAGCCCTTCGTGCCGAAAGGCGAACAGCTTCCCCTCGCCGGCGAGCTCGGGAAACGTCGACTGCTCGTGGTCGCCGCGTTCGGGCAGCCGCGCGAGCGCCTCGTCGTCGAGGACGTACACCCCTTCGCTGACCCAATGCGGCAGGCGTGGAGCCTCGCGGAAACCGGTGATGCGATCTCCGTCGGCGAGGTCGACCACGCCGAACTGCGACATCAGAGGCGCCACGACGATCGTCGCGGCTCCCCCACCTCCTTCGTGCGCATCGAGCAGGGCCGCAAGGTCGACGTCGCTGAGCTCGTCGCCGTTGAGCGCGAAGACCGGGCCTTCTTCCTCGCGGCGCCCGGCCGCGAAACGGAGCCCTCCCCCGCGTCCGAGCGGCTCGGGCTCGCCGACGGCGACGACGTCGGCGCCGAGCCCCGACAGCTTCGCCTCGAACAGCCCTGACTGGCCGGCGCTGCAACTGATGATCACGCGCTCGACGCCGGCGCGAACGAGCTGCTCCACCTGATACTCCGCCAGCGGGTGACCCGCGATCGGCACCAGCGCCTTCGGCTGGCCCTTCGCCGCGTCGCCGAGGCGGGACGCCTGCCCGCCGGCGAGGATGATCGCCTCCACTAGCGCGGAGCCTTCAGCGCGGAACCTTCGTCTGCGAGTCCTGTTCGGCCGTTTCCGGCAGCGTCTCGAACGCCGAGCTCGCGCGACCGATGCCCTCGTACGCGAAGCCCGCGCGCCGGGTCTCGGCCGGGTCGAGCAGGTTCCGGCCGTCGATGATCAGCGGCCGGGCCATCGCTTCTCGGACTTCCGGAGACCCGAGCCGGCGCAGCTCCTCCCACTCGGTGACGATCACGGCCGCCTCGGCTCCGCTGACGGCCTCGAGCACCGAGTCGAACAGCATCGCGCCCTTCATCAGCTCGCCGGGCCGTGCCACGGGATCCCAGGCCCGGACCTCCGCCCCCTCCGCGAGCAGGCGCGACGCGAGGACGAGGGAGGGAGCCTCGCGCATGTCGTCCGTGCCGGCCTTGAAGGCGAGGCCGAGTAGCGCGACCTTCTTCCCGCTGAGCTTGCCGAGATGCTTCTGAAGCTTCTGGATCACCCGGCGTTTCTGGAGCTCGTTCACCTCGATCACGGCGGCCAGCAGCTGGAAGTGGTAGCCGGAGTTCGACGCGAGCTGCTTCAACGCCAGCGAGTCCTTCGGAAAACACGACCCGCCGTAGCCGATGCCCGCGCGGAGGAAATGGGGGCCGAGCCGGTGGTCGAGGCCGACCCCGCGCGCGACCTCGACGACGTCGGCACCGACCGCCTCACAGACGTTCGCGATCTCGTTGATGAAGCTGATCCGCGTCATCAGGAACGCGTTCGCGGCGAGCTTGATCATCTCAGCGGAAGCCACGTCCGTGCGCACGACCTCCGTCTCGATTTCCCGGTAGAGCGCTTCGACCGCGATCCCGTCGTCCTCTTCGAACGCCCCGATCACGATACGGTCGGGGTCGAGGAAGTCGCGAACCGCATTGCCTTCGGCGAGGAACTCCGGGTTCGAGACGTAGCCCACGTTCGCGAGGCCCCGGGCTTCGAGGGCCGCGCGCACCTTGTCACCCGTCCCCACCGGCACGGTGGACTTCATGACCAGGATCTGTCGGTGCGGAACGCGGGGCAGGTCGTCGAGGGCGCTCCAGACAAACGAGAGATCGGCGTCGCCGGAGTAGGTCGGCGGCGTCTGGACGCAGATAAAGAGGGCGTCGGCCGGGGCCAGGTCGCCCGGGTCGAGCGTGTAGCGAATCCGCCCTCGGTTGCGGGCCAGCACTTCGGGCAGGCCCGGCTCGTGGAACGGCATCCGTCCCGCCTGGAGCGCTTCGATCCGCTCGGGCATGACGTCCCGCACGATCACCTCGTGGCCGAGGTCCGCGAAGCAGCCGCCGGTCACCAGCCCGACCCAGCCCGCGCCGAAGACGCCGATCGTCCGAGTTTCAGCCATGCCGCGGGAAGGTTAGTGCGCCTGCAGGGGATGTTGCCGCGGTCCGGGCCTAGCGCCCGACAGAGAGTGTCCTCCGCGTCCCTATTTGGGCAGCGGAGACAGGCCGCGCGCGATCGCGAGCATCGTCGAGTTCGACAGCGAGTCGAGAATCGTGTTCACGACCCAGTAGGTGGCACCGTTCTGCCGCAGCACGACCATGTGGAGGTGCGCGCCGGAGTAGTAGAACGAGAACTCCCGGCCGCCGATGCGGTGCAGGTAGCTCGCATCGGCGAGGACGGGCGCATCGGTCCAGTCGGTCTGCTCGATGCCCCAGTACTCGTTGCCGCCGGTGCGGAACGTGAGCCTGACCGCGTTGTGGCCCTTCTTCATCGTGTGGACGTGGACGGGTGACTGGTAGTCGAGCCGTGAGTTGCGCTCGATCAGCCGGGGCACCTCGAGCCTGAACCGAACCCGCCGCCGCACGGCGAGGAGGAGCGAGCGAGTCATCGCGACGTTCGGCACCACCTGCGGCGGCTCTTTCTTCGGCGTCGTGTCGACCGGGGCCGACGCGAGGGTGCCGTGGAAGTTTTGGCCGACCACCACGGTCGTCATCGCCCCGTTCGCGAGCAATGCCATCGGGCCGGCCCCGAGAGGCGTGATCGCAGCATCTCCGAACAGATCCCCCAGTCGAACCGCGGCCGCGCGCGCCCCCTTCTGGGAGCGATCGTAGTAGACGGTGGTCTGGAAGAAGTTGAACCGGGGCGCGTTCTGAGGCTTCCCGCTGGTCGGTAGGACGATCTGGTAGCCGCGCTGGCCGAGCTCGTAGGCGGCGTTCGCGGCGGAGCCCGCGACCCCGTTGCCGTTGAGCACCGTGATCGTCACGTTCTTCGGCAGCGGCGCCTTGGATCGTCGCTTGATACCGAACGCCACGTCCCTGGCCTTCTCGGGTGAGTGGATGTCGGGCTGGACGAAGGCGCGGACCGCATTCGTGATGTTCGCCGGCGCCGTCGTGAGCTCCGAGTAGCCGGTCAGCCCCTCGATCCTCGACTGGAAGATGTGACCGGGTGGCAGGGAACGGGCGAAGTAGACGTAGTCCTTGATCGTTTGCAGGTCGAGCGGCTTGTTGCCTCCCCGACCGATGACCACGTTCTTCTCGACCGCGTCGATGATGTCCAGGACGGTCTGCAGACCGAGCGAGCTCGTGATCTGCTGCTTGAGCGCCTTCAGGAAGAGCTGCTGACGGACGACGCGATACAGGTCCGAGTCGAGGTGACGGAAGCGCACGTAGGCGAGCGCCTGCATCGCGCGCAGCCTCTGGTAGCCGGGCTGGAGGTCGATCGGTGTCACGTCGGGGCAGGTCTGAGCGTCACAGAGGTAGCGGTGGTCGACGTCGATCCACACGCCCCCGAGGTTGTTGACGAGGTCCATGAAGCCACGGAAGTTGACCGTGATGAAGTAGTTGATCGGCAGGCCGGTGAAGCTACGAACGGTCTCGAGGCTCCCGACCGAGCCGCATTCGGCGAAGGCGGCGTTGATCCGGTCGTCGTGAACCGGGCGTCCGGGGCACCTGATCGGCACGATCATGTCCCGGGGGAAGGAGAGGAGCGAGATCGAGTCCGTCTGGGGATCGGCGCGGACGAGCATGAGCGTGTCGGAACGGCCTGTTAGATCGGCCTGAAACCCCTTGCGCTTGTCGGTGCCGATCACGAGTGCCGTCGTCGGCTGCCCGGGGATGGCGACGTCCGCCGCCTTGGCGGCGGCCTTGTCCGCCTTCGTGTGCGGGGCCACGCTCTCGATGAAGTGGTGGGCTCGCAGGTAGGCCGCGCCGGCTGCGCCCCCGGCGACCATCAGCGCTGCGACGACGGTCCAGAGCGCGACCGAGCGGACGATCCGCCAGGCACCGCGGGGAACCGGGTCCGGCTGGCGGTACCGCCGCATCGGCGTGTGAACGCCGGGCGGGAAGATCGCGCGGCCGTTGCCGTTCACGGCTGCGCCGCGCCCGATTCCTCTCTTGAGCGTGGTCTTCATACGGTCCTGAAACAGCGCGGCGCCCGATGGAGGGCGCCAGCCGCTCCCGAGGATAGCCGACCTCCCGGCTATCCCACGGGAGAACCCCCGGGTCGGGGCTCTACCGCTTCAGGCGGTTTGCAACGAGCGCGGCCAGACGGCGCTCGAGCGAGTCCGAGATCGGGTGGAGCGGCCGGTCGAACGACATCACGAGCAGCATCGCCACTGCCCGCCCTCGGCCCGCGAGGTACATGCTGATCCGCCCCGTGATCGTTGCTGCCGGCCCCTTGATCACGAGCCGAACCCGTGCGGACTCGAAATGCGGCGCGAGAGCCGGCCCGGGGACGCTCCCGCTCCACAGGACGCGCACCCGGGCAGTTGCCGCGGTGCTGTGGAGGCCCTGCTGGAACGACTGGGTGATGCAGCGGATCAGGGGCTGCGTGGAGATCAGGCGCCATGCCGTGCCCGCCTGCCGAGTGTCCTGGAGGATCATCGAGCCGGAGGCCACGACGCTGCCGTTGCGGCTGAAGTTCGGCTGCTCGGCGCTCCCCGTCTCGACCAGGCGCGACAGGTCGGGGTCCTTGCAGTCTTTCGGCACCAGGGAGCTATTGCTGTCGCCGGGCTCCACCCGCCAGTCACCGGCGCCGAGGTCAGACCGCTGGACCCTGATCCTCTCGGCCCACGCCTGGTCGGCGGCGTTGTGGCGCTTCTGCGGGTCGGTCGGCTTCGTCGCTGCCGCCGACGCCGTTCCGGCGAGAACGGCGACAGCGAGGACGGCGAGGGCCAGGCGCCCGGGCATGCACCTTCCATCGGCCTCAGGTCGTGAGTGCTTCCTCCCTCGATCGAGGCACATAGCCGAGGTTCGGGCCGAGCCACCGTTCGACCTCCTCGACCGGACGGCCTTTCCTGGCCGCGTAGTCGGCAACCTGGTCGGGTCCGAGCCTCCCGACGGAGAAGTAGCGCGAGAGCGGATGGGCCAGGTAGATCCCGCTCACCGCCGCGGGAGGCGTCATCGCGAAGGACTCGGTCAGCTCGAGCCCGGCCAGCTCAGCGCCGAGAAGGTCGAAGAGCTTCCGCTTCTCGGTGTGATCGGGACAGGCCGGGTAGCCGAACGCGGGCCGGATGCCCCGGAACTTCTCGGCAACCAGCTCCTCGGTCGACAGCGCTTCGCCGGGCTCGTACCACTCCTGACGCGCCTGGCGGTGGAGGAGCTCGGCGAATGCCTCGGCGAGGCGATCGGCGAGCGCCTTGACCATGATCGCGCGGTAGTCGTCGTGCTCTGCTCCGTAGCGCGCCGCCAGCTCGTCTGCGCCGTGAACCGCGACGGCAAAGGCGCCGATGTGGTCGCCCGACGGGGCGACGTAGTCGGCCAGGCTGCGGTTCGGACGGGAGTCGCCGTAGTCCGACTGCTGCCGCAGGAACGAGAACCGCGTGCCCTCGTCGAGCGCGATGTCGTCCCCGTCCGCATGCGCCGCCCAGTAGCCATAGACGCCGCGCGCTTGCAGCAGGTGCTCGCGCTCGATCTCGTCGAGCAGCTCGAGCGCGTCGTCGTAGAGCTCACGCGCCGCCGGTGTCTCGAGGATCGCCGGGAACTTGCCCTTCAGCTCCCAGGCATGGAAGAAGAACTGCCAGTCGATCAGCTCGCGCAACGACGCCAGATCGGGCTCCACGAGCCTCGGGCCCAGGAACGGCGGCTCTCGAAGGTCGTCGAACGGAACGCGCTCGCGGTTGGCGCGCGCGTCGGCGATGGGGAGCAGCGGCTTGCGCTCCTTGTCGGCGTGCTGCTCGCGCAAGCGGTGCTGGAGCTGACGGTTCTCGGAGTCGAGACCCGCCTTGCGCGTTTCGTCCAGCAGGCTCGATACGACGGCGACGACACGTGACGCATCGAGAACGTGGAGCGTGGGCTGTGAGTACTCCGGCGCGATCTTGACCGCGGTGTGTTGCTTCGAGGTGGTAGCCCCGCCGATCAGGAGCGGGAGCGCAAGCTCGCGCCTCTCCATCTCCTTCGCGACGTTGACCATCTCGTCGAGCGACGGAGTGATCAGGCCGGAGAGCCCCACGACGTCGCAGTCCTCTGCCAGCGCGGTGTCGAGGATGCGGTCCGCCGGCACCATGACGCCGAGATCGATGACCTCGTAGTTGTTACAGCCGAGCACGACTCCGACGATGTTCTTGCCGATGTCGTGGACGTCGCCCTTGACCGTGGCGAGAACGACGCGTCCCTGAGAGCGGCGTCCTCCCCCGCCCTCGGCCCTCTCCTGCTCCATGTACGGCTCGAGGTAGGCGACTGCACGCTTCATCGCGCGTGCGCTCTTCACGACCTGCGGGAGGAACATCTTCCCGGAGCCGAAGAGATCGCCCACGATCTGCATACCGTCCATCAACGGGCCCTCGATCACGTCGAGCGGGCGGGCCATCTGCTGCCGGGCCTCCTCGGTGTCCTCTTCGATGAAGTCGACGATGCCGTGGACAAGGGCGTGCGAGAGACGCTCCCCGACCGGGGCGTCGCGCCAGGACAGGTCGAGCTCGCGTTTCGTCCCGCCCGACTGGACGGTCGATGCGTACTCGACCAGCCGTTCCGTCGCGTCCTCCCGGCGGTTGAAGATGACGTCTTCGACACGCTCGAGGAGCTCGGAAGGGATGTCCTCGTACACGGCGAGCTGGCCCGCGTTGACGATCCCCATGTCCAGACCGGCCGTGATCGCGTGGTAGAGAAAGGCGGCGTGCATCGCCTCGCGGACGGCGTCGTTCCCGCGGAACGCGAAGCTGAGGTTCGAGATCCCGCCGGAGATCTTCGCGCCGGGGCAACGCCGCTTGATCTGCTTGATCGCCTCGATGTATGCCCGCGCGAACTCCGCGTGCTCCTCGATTCCGGTTGCGACGGCGAGGACGTTCGGATCGAAGATCAGGTCCTCGGCCTCCCAGCCATGGTCGAGGAGAAGGTGGTACGCCCGCTCGCAGATCTCGACCTTGCGTTCGACTGTGTCCGCCTGTCCCTGCTCGTCGAAGGCCATCACGACGACGCCGGCGCCGTAGCGCCTGATCCGCCGCGCCTGCTCGAGGAAAGGTCCCTCCCCCTCCTTGAGGCTGATCGAGTTGACGACACCCTTCCCCTGCAGGCACTTCAGACCCGCCTCGAGCACGGTCCAGCGGGAGCTGTCGACCATGATCGGCAGGCGAGCCACCTCGGGCTCGGTGGCGAGCAGGTTCAGGAACGTGGTCATCGCCTGCTCGGAGTCGAGCAGGTCGGCGTCCATGTTCACGTCGAGGATATTGGCGCCGCCTCGGACCTGCTCGACCGCGACGGCGACGGCCTCTTGGAAGTCGCCCGCTTCGATCAGGCGGCGGAAGCGGGCCGAGCCGGTGACGTTCGTGCGCTCCCCGACCATGACGAAATTGGCGTCGGGGAAGATCCGGAACGGCTCGAGCCCGCTCAGCCGCGTCACGTGCTCTCCGCCCGGGACACGTCTTGGGGTCTGACCCCGGGTCGCGTCCTTGATGGCCTTGACATGGTCTGGCGTGGTGCCGCAGCAGCCGCCGACGATGTTGACCAGGCCGTCCTGGGCGAACTCGCGCAGCGCGCGACTCGTGTCCCTGGGCTGCTCGTCGTGCGTGCCCATCTCGTTCGGAAGGCCGGCGTTGGGGTGGCATGCGACCCAGGTCGGCGCAACCCGCGCGAGGTCCTCGACGAAGGGGCGCATCTCGGCCGCGCCGAGGGAGCAGTTGACGCCGACGACGAAGGGCCTCGCATGCTCGACCGAGAGCCAGAATGCGTCGACGGTCTGCCCCGAGAGATTCCGGCCGCTGCGGTCGATCGCGGTGAACGAGATCCACAGGGGCAACTGCGGCGTCTCGTCGAGCGCCGCGGCAATCGCCGCCTTCGCGTTGAGTGTGTCGAAGATGGTCTCGATCAGGAGGAAGTCGACGCCGCCTTCGGCGAGCCCGCGGACCTGCTCGGCGTAGGCATCGCGAACCTGGTCGAACGTGTGCGTCCTGAAGGCGGGCTCGTCTACGCGCGGTGAGAGCGAGAGCGTGACGTTGAGGGGGCCGACGGAGCCGGCGACGAAGCCGCCGGCCTCGTCGGCCGCCTGCCGGGCCAGCCGCGCGCCTTCGACGTTCATCTCGTAGGCGTGCGCCTCGAGGGCGTAGTCGGCCTGCCCGATCGTCGTCGCGGTGAAGGTGTTCGTCGTCGCGATGTCGGCGCCGGCGGCGAAGTACTGGCGGTGAATGTCGAGCACGATCTCCGGCCGCGTCAGGTTGAGAAGGTCGGGATCGCCTGCGACGTCCCGCAGATGGTCCCGGAACCGCTCGCCGCGATAGGCGTCCTCACCGCGGACCTCACGCTGGATCAGTACGCCCCACGAGCCGTCGAGCACGGCGACGCGCTCCTTCAGGATTGCCTCGAGTCGTGCGCGCGCGTCGTGCATCACCGCTCCGTTCTGCCTGAAGAGATGCCGCCTTCCTCGAAGACGCGCGGGCTCTTTAGGCGTTTGATAACCCGGTCGCCAAGCTGCCTGTCAAAGCTTTCCGGGTTGTCTGAGCGTAGCAAAGCAGTGCCGGGACGAACACGCGGCCGGCGGCTGCCTCCGCTGTTCTACTCGGCGACCAAGGCGGGCCGGGTGCGACCCAGCCGGAGAGATGCGGGCTTCGCGAGCTGGCCCTCTGCCCACAACGCGGCAAGGCCCGTGCGCGGCAGGTCGACGATCCGGTCGAAGAGGAGATAGCGGGGCTCCCATCGCGGCTCGAACTTCACGTTGAAACGGTAGAGGCTTTCGATCTGGAAATACGCGTCTGCGACCCCGAGCAGCCGGCCGAGCAACCGTTCGCGGACACAGCTCGGCTCGCGCAGGAAGCGCGCGAACGCGGCGAAGTTCAGCGAGAGCTCGGCAATGCCTCGCTCCTTGAACTGCTCGACGGCCTTGACGACCATGTACTCGGTCAAGCCGTTCGGCGTCGAGATGTCGCGTCGCATCATCGAGAGCGAGAACGCAGCTCGCCCGTAGCTCGGGACGAATTGCAGGAGCCCGCGGGGCTCCCCGGCCTCGTCGTACGCGACGAGGACCACCGTCTCGCCGTGATGGTCGCCCCGAAGCGAGTCGAGTGCCATCGAGAAACCCCGCTCGGGCGCGCCGCGGCGCCACTCGGCGGCAAGCCGCTCGAGCCGCGCGCACCTGCCGTCGGAGAGCGTGCCGAGCTCATGGAGCTCGACGCGGTAGCCCGCCTTCTCGAGCCGGCTCACCGACTGCCGCACCTTCCGGATCGCCCGGCCCTCGAGCGAGAACCGGGCCGTCTCGACGATTGCCTCGTCGCCGAGGTACAGCCCCTTCAGGCCGGCACCGGCGAAGAGTGATGCCGTCTCGCTGCCGGCGCCGATGACGCCCAGCTTGAGCCCGCATCTGTCGGCGAAGCTGCACGTCGTCCTGACCAGGCTCGGGAGCGCATCCTCGGGCCCGACGGGATCGCCCGAGACGAGCAATGTCCCGGCCTCCACGCGATAGGCGAGAAAGGCACGGCGGTCGGGGCTGAAGAGGTACTGCGTGTCGCTGCGGAGCTTGAAGAAGGCGAGGGTGTCGGAGCCGTGGGCGCGCACGAGGGCGGCGGCCGTCCGTCTCGACTCCGGGCCTGGAAGTGCCCGGCTCCGCGCGGGCCGGCGGAAGAGGTAGTACGCGGCGCCGAAGAGGATCAGCAGCCCTGTGGCCTTGATGAGAAGCGGCAGGACTCCCGCCTCGTCGTAATAGGCGATCGGGCCCTGATTCCAGAGCATCAGCCCCAACGTCTCCCGCGCGACGACAGTCGGGGGCGTCGCGTCGGGCGCGGCGACCCACAGCGCGGCGAAGCCGGCGAGCAGAACGCCGGCGGCGGCCGTCGGGAGGCGAAGGACGAGAGCGCGCAGCGAGCGCGCGTCCGAGCGCACCGGGAAGGCCGCCCTCCCGTGCCAGACGATGACGGTGAAGCCGAGGCAGAGCAAGGCTTCCCTCAGGCCTCCTCGCACCAGCTCGACGGCGGCGACCGTCAGGAAAACGGCGAGCGCCAGCGCCCAGGCGCTGCGGCGGCGGCCGTGGAGACTCACGGCCAGGAGCGCGAGACCCGCCGCGGCCGGCACGGCGAGGGAGTGGTAGACCGGAAGAGAGCTGAGCGGCCGGAGGTGGAAGAGCAGGTGGCTGCGCCACGGGCCGTCGAACACTGCCGAGACCGCGTTGGCGATCGCGGCGAGCAGGGCGAGCACCGCCATCAGCGACGGCAGAGAGTCGAGGCGGCTCACGTCCCGGAGCGGCGGCATGCTGCGATGGAGCCCGACCTGCCAGGAGGCTGTGTCGCGCAACGAGGGAAAGACGTCGCGCCAGTCTTTCGCGACGAGCCAGAGCGCAAGAGCCGGCAACGCGAGCGCTCCGGAAGAGTGCAGGTGCAGGCGGCCGAGCCCGATCGCTCCCAGCCAGGCCGCGGCCACTGCGAGCCCGAGGTGCCACTCGTGGATCCGGCGGCCGAGCACGAACACCCTGGGCCCGAGCCGGTGGCGTTCGAGCCTCAGGGGCGGACGGCGCCTAACCATGCTTCGTCTCATAGTCGACCCCTACGAAAGCCCGCGTGACACCCATCCGGGTGGATCGCCCCGACCTATCCTCGACCCGAGACGGTGAGCTGATTCTCGGCGTGCTTGATCCGCTGCTCGAGCTGCCAGCGGTCGGCGTTCGACTCGCCGCGCTCGACCTTCTCGAGCTCCTGCTGCGCCGCCTCGAGCTGCTCCCGCGCGCGGCCCTCCTCGATCTGGTCGGCGGAGACGGCGTCGTCGACGAGCGCGATCGCCCGGTCGGTCTCCACCTTGAAGAAACCGGGCCCGGTCGCGTACTCCTTGACGTTCTCGCTGTCGCGGTCGAGATACACGCGGGTGGAGCCGGCCCTCAGCGTCGCGATCAGGGGCGCGTGCCGGGCAAGGACGCCGATGTCGCCCGCGGCTCCCGGGACGACGAGCATCTCCACCTCGCCCTCGAAGACCGGACCGTCGGGCGTCACGAGGGAGAGATCGAAGAGCTTCTTGCCGTCGGCCATCAGGCTGCGGCGCCCGCCGTCTCGGTCTCTCGCTCGCCGGAGAGGCGCCGGCCCTTCTCCACGGCCTGGTCGATCGTGCCGACCATGTAGAAGGCCTGCTCCTGGAGGTCGTCGTGCTTCCCGTCGATGATCTCCTGGAAGCCCTTGATCGTGTCTTCCGTCTTCACGTACTCGCCGGGCGTGCCCGTGAACTGCTCCGCGACGAAGTTCGGCTGCGAGAGGAAGCGCTGGATCTTGCGGGCCCTCGCGACCACGAGCTTGTCCTCGTCGGAGAGCTCGTCGATTCCGAGGATGGCGATGATGTCCTGCAGGTCCTTGTAGCGCTGGAGGATCTCCTGCACGCGCGTCGCCGTCGCGTAGTGCTCGTCCGACACGATCCCCGGCTGCAGCGCGCGTGAGAACGAGTCGAGCGGATCGACTGCGGGGTAGATCCCCTGCTCGACGATCGCGCGGGAAAGCACTGTCGTTGCGTCGAGGTGCGCGAACGTGTTCGCAGGCGCGGGGTCGGTGAGGTCGTCTGCGGGAACGTAGATCGCCTGCACGGATGTCACCGATCCGGTGCGCGTGGAGGTGATGCGCTCCTGCAGCTGCCCCATCTCGGTTGCGAGCGTCGGCTGGTAGCCGACCGCGCTCGGCATGCGGCCCAGGAGCGCCGACACTTCGGAGCCCGCCTGGACGAAGCGAAAGATGTTGTCGATGAAGAGAAGGACGTCCTGCCCCTCGTCGCGGAAGTACTCCGCCATCGTCAGGCCGGACAGGCCGACCCTGAGGCGGGCTCCCGGCGGCTCGTTCATCTGGCCGTAGACGAGCGCCACCTTGTCGAGCACGCCCGACTCCTGCATCTCGAGCCAGAGGTCGTTGCCCTCGCGCGTGCGCTCGCCGACGCCCGAGAAGACGGACACACCGCCGTGCTGCATCGCCACGTTGTGGATGAGCTCCTGGATCAAGACGGTCTTGCCCACGCCCGCCCCGCCGAAGAGGCCGATCTTGCCGCCCTTCACGTAGGGAGCGATCAGGTCGATGACCTTGATGCCCGTCTCGAAGATCTCGGTCGTCGGAGAGAGATCGCGGAACGCGGGCGGGTCGCGGTGGATCGGCCAGCGCTCGCCGTCGGCGGGCGCCTCCTTCTCGTCGATCGGCTCGCCGAGCACGTTCCAGAGCCGGCCGAGCGTCGCGTTGCCGACAGGAACCGAGATCGGCTGCCCCGTGTCCTCGACCTCGAGCCCGCGGGCGAGCCCGTCCGTGGAATCCATCGCCACCGCCCGAATCCGGTCGTCGCCGAGGTGCTGCTGAACTTCGGCGATCAGTCCGCGCGCCTCCTGGCCGTCCCGCTCCGGGATGTCGATCCTGAGCGCGTTGTAGATCTCCGGGAGACCCTCGTGGAAGACCGCGTCGATCACGACGCCCTTGATCTCGATGATGCGACCGGCTTTCGGGGCAGTCTTCTCTGGCATGGGTCTCCTGGCGCCGTGGTGAGAGGAACCGTGCTTGCGAAAGCGCATCGGGCTTCCGGCGGACGAAGTGTATCGGGACTCGGCCGAGATCCCGGCCCAAGCTGTTC
>DASUXI010000225.1:0-4395 GCA_036377995.1 Gaiellaceae bacterium | reverse complement strand
TAGTCGATGCTGTCTCCGCGTTCCAGCTCGAAGACCTGCTCGTCGAGCTGGAGATGGATCCTTCCGCCGAGGACGACGATCAGCTCCTCGGAGTCCCCGTGCGTGTAGAGCTCGTCCCCGGTCGACCCGCCCGGATCGAGCTCCACCGCGAAGACCTCGAGGTGCTCGAGCGGACGAGGGGTGAGCATGAACTTGCGGCCGAGGTTGCCGAACTCGAGTGCGGGTCTTCTGTCTCGCTGCAGCACGCGCGGATGTGCCCGCGACGGGCCAGGCTCGAACAGGTCGGCGACGTGGACGCCTAGGACTGCGGCGATCCGCGTCAGCGAGGCGACGCTCGCGTTCGCCTTGCCGCGCTCGACCTGGCTCAGGAAACTTTCACTGAGTCCGGCACGTTCTGCGACCGCATGCAACGTCGCGCGGCGGAGGCGACGGATTGCCCGGAGTCGCTCCCCGACCTCGATCCCGTTCTGGGCCTCGGGCCCCGTGATTCTCGTCGCAGTTGCCCTAGATGCCGTCAAAGAAATCTGAAACGACACTAACGGGTGGTTGTGCCCAAATCAACCACGCGGCGTCTTAGGATGGCCATGTGGACGGGCTGATCGAAGAGCGGCGGCTGTCACTCGGGCTCGCGCTCGAGCTATCGGCGGGCATCCGGGCCGAGGCCGATGCGCAAGGGCTCGCGCTCGCGCTCGCGGTCGTCGATCCGGCGGGACGGGTCGTGGCGAGCCAGCGCATGGACGGAGCCGCGCTGGGCGCGATGGCCCTCGCGGTCGGCAAGGCGTACACCGCGGTTCTCTGGGGAGTCCGGAGCGGCGACTTCATGGCGAGCACCCATCCGGGCGGCGACGACTGGGGCTTCAACACGACCGACGAGCGCATCGTCGTCTACGCGGGCGGTGTGCCTCTCTACGCCGAAGGCCTCCTCGTCGGCGCGGCCGGCGCGAGTGGGGGAACGGCGGAACAGGATGAAGCGTGTGTCACCGAGGCGGCGCTCGCGCTGGGATTCGCCGTGGCCGCGACCGAACCGTGAAGCCACGGATCATCGTTCTGGGGGCCGGCTTCGGAGGCCTCGAACTCGCAACGACGTTGTCGGAGGCGCTCGGCGACGACATCGATGTGACCCTGATCGACAAGAGCGACGCCTTCGTCTTCGGGTACTCGAAGCTCGACGTGATGTTCGGTAGGACGACACCGGAAGCCGTTCGTCACTCCTACCGCGACTTCGCAAAGCCGGGAGTTCGTTTCCTGCGGGAGACGATCATCGCGATCGACCCCGAGTCGCGGCGTGTGACCACGGACGCCGGTGTTCACGAGGCTGACCAGCTCGTCATTGCCCTTGGCGCCGACTACGACTTCGATGCGACACCGGGCCTCACCGACGGAGGCAGCGAGTTCTACTCCGTCGCCGGGGCCGAGCGGCTGGCCGAGGTACTGCCGACATTCTCGCGAGGCCGCGCGATCGTCGGCGTCTGCGGGGCGCCGTTCAAGTGCCCGCCCGCTCCGAGCGAGTGCGCATTGCTCCTGCACGACTACCTGTCGGCGAAGGGGATCCGCGGGGACTGCGAGATCCAGTTCGTGATCCCGTTCGGGATCCCGATCCCACCGTCACCCGACACGTCGGCGGCGCTCCTCTCCGTCTTCGCGGAACGGCACATCGAGTTCGTCCCCAACCGCGGGGTCAGCTCGCTCGACCCGGAGCGCCGCGTCGCCGTGCTCGACGACGGCGCCGAGCTCCCGTACGACCTCTTCCTGGGCGTCCCGAAGCACCGTGCTCCCGACGTCGTCCTCGAGAGCGGGCTCGCGGAGGACGGGTACATACCGGTGAGCTCGCAGACGCTCGAGACCAAGGTGCCCGGCGTCTATGCCGTCGGCGACGTCACGACGGTCGGCGTGCCGAAGGCCGGAGTGTTCTCCGAAGGAGCGGCGCGTGTCGTCGCCCGGAGGCTGCTCGCGCACCTGCGCGACGAGCCCGACCCGGATCCTTATGACGGTCGCGGCTCCTGCTACATCGAGTTCGGCGGCGGGCAGGTCGGCCGCGTCGACGTCGACTTCTTCTCGGGTCCGAAGCCGACCGGCACTTTCGCCGAGCCGAGCGCTGCCCTCGTCGAGGACAAACGCACATTCGGCTCGAGTCGCCGTGCGCGCTGGTTCGGTCGCTGATCGGATGAAGCGCCCCCTCGTGAGGGGGCGCTTCGACGCGATTCCCTAGCTCCGCTGCAACATCCGGAACTGGTTCCCCGACGGGTCACGGAACCCGGCATCGATTCCGTAGGGCTGCTCTGTCGGCTCCTGTAGGAACTCGACGCCGCGAGACGTGAGCTCCTCGTAACTTCTCTGGCAGTCGTCGGTCGAGAAGAAGAGGCCGCCCGACGCACCCCTGGCCAGGAGCTTCTGGACCTGGTTGCGCGTGTCCTCGTCGAACACGGGCGGGCCGGGCACCGACATGAGCGTGATGGCGACGTCGGGCTGCCCAGGGACGCCGACGCTCAACCACCGGAAATTGCCCAGCTCCGGCACGGTGACGTCCTCGCGGAGCTCCATGCCGAGCTTCTCCGTGTAGAAGGCGAGCGCCTCGTCCTGGTCGTTGACCCAGACCTGCGTGTGCGTGAGTTGCTTGAGCATTCTTCAGCCTCCTTCGTCGAGTGCGATCCCCTCCGAAGCTAGCGGCGCCCCCCGTGGCTTGTCTTCTCGAAAACTGCTGGACGCAGGGCGCGCGTAGGCCTGGATCACGCACGTCGGGATCTGGACCCGCTTCGATGCCGGCGGGTGGGCCGCCCGGTACGCGGTGGGCGACATGCCGTAGGCCCGGCCGAAGCTCGTCGTGAACGACCCGACGCTGCGGAGCCCGACCGCGAAGCAGACATCCGCCACCGACCGGTCGGTGTTGCGGAGGAGCGCCGCGGCACGCTCCAGTCGGCGGGTCAGCAGGTACTGGTGCGGCGTCTCGCCGAACGCGCGCCGGAACTCCCGGCTGAAGTGAGCGGGGGAGAGATGCGCCGTCCGCGCGAGCGCCGCGACGACGAGCTGCTCGCGGTAGCGCGCGTCGATTAAATCCTTCGCGCGCAGCAGGTGTCGGGCCGGAGGGAAGGGGAGAATCACGAGTGGGTCACTTCACGACGCGATACCTGAGGTGAGTCACCGACGGCGACTGGATCACTCTCGTGCATTCCAGGTCGATCACGCCCCCGTCGAGGTCGCCGAAAAGCCGCGTGCCGCCGCCGAGGAAGAGCGGGGCGACGTGGATTTGAACTTCGTCGATCAACCCGGCGCCGAGTAGCTGCTGAAAGCAGCTCGCGCCGCCCGCGACGGCCACATCCTTGTCGCCTGCGGCCGCGCGGGCCTGTTCGAGAGCGGCCGCGGCCCCGTCGGTGACGAAGACGAACGACGTCCCGCCCTCCTTGACGAGCGTCTCCCTCGGATGATGCGTGACGACGAAGACGGGGGTGTGGAAGGGAGGGTCGTCACCCCACCAGCCGTCTGCGCGCGGGTCGTCGTCCCACGGGCCGGCTCCGCCGCTGAACATCCGGCGGCCCATCACCGACGCGCCGACCCCGTCCATAGCCTCCTCGAGGACATCTGAATCTGCATTGGTCGTCCCGCCGGAGAGCCCGTGGTGCCTGCGGAAGCTCTCCAGTCCGTAGAGCCACTCGTGAAGCCGCTCGCCGCCTTCACCCAGCGGCTTCTCGAGCGTCGGCTCCGGCCCTGCGATGAAACCGTCCAGGGACATCGTGATGTCGCAGCTCACTCGTGCCATGACTCCTCCTCGGTCGTCGGTTCCCTGATCAGACCGGGCCTTGCGACACAACTCATCGGTGCACGGACGGCTCGTTTAACGGTGTGGAGAGGCAAACCTAGCCGTTCGGCCATGGGCCGCCCGGGCGCCAGCTGTCATAAGGAGTCGGCGCATGCGGCGAAAACTGCGGCTACTGGCGGCTCTGGCCGCCCTTCCTCTCGTGCTCGGCGCGCAGTCTCAGGCTGCGACGCTTCCAACCGGGTTCCAGGAGTCGATCGTCTTCTCGGGCCTAACTCATCCGACCAACTTCCGCTTCTCGCCGGACGGTCGCGTGTTCGTCGCGGAAAAGGGCGGCGCGATCAAGGTCTTCGACAGCCTCACCGACACGACCCCGACGACGATTGCCGACTTCGGTGCGAACGTGAACGACTTTTGGGATCGGGGGCTCCTCGGATTCGCGCTCGACCCGAACTTCCCGACCACCCCGTACATCTACGTCCTCTACACCTATGACGCGCCGATCGGGGGAAGTCCGCCGACCTGGGGCGACGCCTGCCCGACCCCGCCGGGCGCGACGACCGACGGCTGCGTCGTCAGCGGACGGCTATCGCGCTTCCAGGTGAGCGGAATCTCCGTGGGCTCCGAACAGGTTCTGATCAACG
>DASUXI010000224.1:0-3137 GCA_036377995.1 Gaiellaceae bacterium | reverse complement strand
GTGTGCGCGTCGCTGACGAGGGTCGCGTCGTAACCCCTCACCAGCGCACCGTGGAGCGTCGAGCGGATGCACTCGTCGGTCTGCGCGCCGACGACGAGGAGTCGCCCGACTCCGAGGCCCGACAGGACGGTCTCGAGCGTGCTGTCCTCGAAGGAATCGCCGTAGTTCTTGTCGACCAGCGGCTCGGCGTCGTCCGGAGCCAGCTCGGGGACGATCTGCCACTTGTCGCTCCCTCTCTCGAGCCCTTCGTCGTCGGAGTGCTGTACCCAGACGACGGGCACCTGTTCACGCCGGGCCTTCTCGACCAGGCTGCCGACGTTCGCGACGACCGCGTCGCGCTCGTGCGTTCCTTCGACGACGCCGTTCTGCACGTCGATGACGAGGAGTGCGGTGTTCGGCCGGTTCTCGAGTGTGGTCATGGTCTCCCCTTACTGACGTTGGTTTCTGTGCGCACGCACTGTAGACCGACCGGGCGAGTTGGAGCCGAGGGCCTTGCGCATGTGGATGTCCTCGGGCTCGAGCTCGAGGAGCTCGGGCAGCGGGTCGGCCATCGGCACGAACCCGCGCCGGAGGTAGAAGCGCACGGTGTTCTCGGAGGGCGTCGCCGAGACGACCATCAGCTTGTCACCCTGTTCGCACGCGAGGCGCTCCAGCTCCGCGGTCAGGTGGCTGCCCACGCCCTGCCCTCGGTAGCCGTCGCTCACGTGCAGGAACGCGAGCTGCGCGATGCCCGGGCGCACGTGCGGCGTCACGAGCCCGATCCCTACGAGGCGCTCACCATCGAACGCGGAGAGCCCGAGGGCACCCGCCGCGATATACCCCTCGCACTGGGCCCGCTGGTGGGCGATCGAATGCTCGCCCGTCCCTTCACGCCACGGCGGCGAGCTCCAATCGCCCTCGCGTCTGACCAGGTCGGCGCCGTGCTGGACGTACAGGGCCTCGATGCGCTCGGTCCTGTCGATCTCGTCGATTCGACCGAGATCGGCGGCGGCAAGTCGCCGATAGGCAATCTGGTCGGGTTGCATCGCCTCGAGCTGCACGGTGCCAGACAGCGGGCACGTCCGGCGCGCATGCCTCTAATACGGCGGCACGGGCGGGCACAACACGACGAAGGAGGATGCATGGACCAGGTACGGATAGGCGCGCGCGCGTTTCTCCGCTATCTCGTAGCTCTCTACGTGATTGCGATCGTCGTCCAGATCTTCCTCGCCGGCGAAGGGATCTTCGGTATCAAGGCCGGGCCGAAACTCGACGACCAGAAGTCGCTCGACGCACACCGCGGCCTCGGCTTCTTCCTCGCCGACTTCGGCGCGCTCCTCCTGCTCATCGTCGCCTTGCT
This sequence comes from Gaiellaceae bacterium, assembly GCA_036377995.1. Lineage (GTDB taxonomy): Bacteria > Actinomycetota > Thermoleophilia > Gaiellales > Gaiellaceae > 3-1-20CM-4-69-9. The sequence continues at coordinate 1,798 of DASUXI010000224.1, read as the reverse complement.
TGCCTGGCATGCGGACAAGCGCGTGCGTGTCGTGTCGATCGCGCTGCCGTTCATCCTCTTCATCCAGGGCATCCTTCCGAGCGGCGGGCGGTGGGTCGGAGCGTTCCACCCGCTGAACGCGTTCCTGATCCTGGCGCTCTTCGGCTGGCTCGCGATGAAGCTCTGGCGGAGCCCGCAGGCTCAAACCGCGACGGCGGAGAGCTCTCCGTAGATCCGGCGTAGGCGCCGTTCACGTATCGAGAACGCCCGCACGACCTTCGGGTCGAACTGACCGAGGTCGGAGAAGATCTCGTCGGTGGCCTCATCCCAGCTGAGCGCCTTGCGGTAGGGCCGGTCGCTCGTCATCGCGTCGAGCGCATCGGCGAGCGCGAAGACACGGGCCCCGAGCGGGATCTCGTCCCCCTCGAGCCCTGCCGGGTAGCCGGTGCCGTCCCAGCGCTCATGGTGTGACCGGACGATCCCGACGCCCTCGCCCTGAAGGAGCGCCACCCCACCCAGGATCTCGGCGCCGATCGTCGGATGCAGCTCGATCAGCTCGCGCTCGGGAGGCGTCAGCGGGCCCGGCTTGTTGAGCACGCGGTCGGCGATCCCGATCTTGCCGACGTCGTGGAGCAGGAACCCGTATTCGAGGCTCGGATCGTCCAGGAGGCTCGGGCTCACCACCTCGGCGAGGGTGAGGGCGTAGTGCTGGACTCGCTGCGCGTGGAGGCCGGTGCCGGGGTCCTTCGCCTCGAGCGCATCGGCGAGTGCGGCGACGGTCTGCCGGTAGGCCTGCTGGAGAAGCCGGCGCTGGGTCCGCTCGACCTCGACCACGCGACTCAGGTCGCGCGCGTAGATGAGGAGCTGCTCGGCGCTCCCTTCGCTCCGGTCGAAGAGAAGCTCGGCCGACGATTCGTTCAGGCGGTCGATCAGCCCGATCAGCTCGAGCGGGCTGAACGGCTTCCGCAACATGGCTTTGGCGCCTGCGTCGCGGGCCTCACGGTCGGTCATCGCCGTGCCGGTGAGCAGGATCACGCTGGGCTCGTCGGCCTCTCCCCCTCGTGTCAGCTCGCGGCAGAACGACAGACCGTCCAGACCAGGGAGGGTCACGTCCAGGAGGACGACGGCAGGCCGCCAGAACCTGGCCACCTCCTGCGCCTCCTCGGCCGACGCGACCTCCTCGAGCTCGAACTCGTCGGCGGCCAGCGTCTCGCGCAGCAGGAGGCGGAGCGACGAATCGTCGTCCACCACGAGGATGCGGCGTCTGGCGCCGGGAAGGAGATCTGCGGTGGGCTGCGCGGTCTTCATCGTCGGCGGAAGCGGCGGCCGCAGCGCTGCACCGTTCCGACTCGAATGGTATATCCGTATTGCTTCTTGCGGGTGAAGATCACTCGACCGAGGCAGGGGATCCGGGCCTAGGCACCCCACCAGAAGCTGGCCGCGACGACGATGTAGAGGCCCACGAGGATCGCTCCTTCCTCCCACGTGCTTTCTCCGTCGTACACGACCAGGGCGCCGAGGCCCGCCGAAAGCAAGAGCGAGATGGCGAGCAGCGGCGAGAAGACGAGTGTCAGGTTTGTCGCGAAGAACAGGCTCGCGAAGACGATCACGGGCGTGAGGACGAGCGCCACCTGAAGAGCCGAGTTGATGATCACCGAGATGGCGAAGTCCGGCTTGTTGGCGGCCGCAAGTTGCACGCCGACGACGTTCTCGACCGCGTTGCCGGCGATCGCGACGACGACGAGGCCGGCAAAGGTTTCGCTCATCCCGAGCGATTGGGTCGCCGGTCTCAGCGCGGCGACGAACCAGTCGCTCACGA
>DASUXI010000223.1:0-8617 GCA_036377995.1 Gaiellaceae bacterium | reverse complement strand
TTCGTCCGCAAGTTCGCAATCTGGGCGGTGCTGGCGTCGGTCGTCTACCTCGCCTGGTGGATCGTCAACGGCGCGAACCTCACGAGGATCTGGAACGAGCACGGACACCACGGCTCCTTCTGGGTCGCGGTCGACACGGTCGTCGCTGTCACCGTCTCTTGGGCGCCACTGGTCGCCGACTACACACGCTTCTCACGCAATCGGCGGAGCGCCTTCCTCGGAGCGGGAGTCGGCTACCTCCTGCCGACACTGTTCCAGTTCGGCTTCGGGTCGATCCTCGTCCTCTCACGAGGCGTCGACCCGAACCATCCGGAGCTGATCCTGACCGCGATCGCGGGAGGCAGCGTCGCCGCAGCGCTCGCGTTGCTCGCGCTCACCGTCGACGAGACCGACGAGGCGTTCGCCAACGTCTACTCGACGGCCGTCTCGACGCAGAACTTCGTGCCGCGCGTTCCGCCCCGCCTCCTGATCGCGGCCGCGTCCATCGTGGCGACTGCCGGAGCGCTCGCGATCGACATGCGGAGCTACCAGCGGTTCCTGCTGCTGCTCGGCGCGGTGTTCGTCCCTCTGCTCGGCGTCCTCGTCGCCGACTGGCTCGCGCGGGGCGCTCACTACGAGCCCGAGGACGTCTTCGACGGCCCCGCCCTACGCCCCGGCCCGATCGTCGCGTGGATCGCCGGCTTCATCGTCTACGAGTGGCTCGCGCAGCCGGCCGAGCTCGGTTTCTGGTCCGACTGGCTCCATCGGCTCCCGACCCCCGCGTACCAAACCGGGGCGTCGCTCCCCGGATTCCTCGTCGCGTTCCTGCTGACGGGCGCGGCGGTCAAGCTAGGCTCGGCGCGTGCTGCCGCTGGCCCTCGTCGGGAACCTCGCCCGCGACCTCGTTGACGGCCAGCCGCCGCGCATCGGCGGCGCGCCGTTCTATGCCGCGCAGGGGTGGCGCGAGATGCACGTGCTCGGCACCATCTTCACGCGCTGCGGCCCGGACGAGCGCGAGGCGTATGTCCGCCACCTGAGCTCGCTCGGCCTCCCGGTTGTCGTCCTCGAGGGAACCCGGACGACCGAGTTCGCCTTCTACTACGAGGACTCGGTACGCGTGATGACCGTCGACCAGCCGGGCGACACCTGGTCGCCCGAGGACACCGAGGTCATCCCCGCCGGCGCATGGGTTCACGCGGCCCCGCTCCTTCGCTCGGACTTTCCCGCTGAGACGCTCGCCGCGCTCGCCCGCGGCCGCCATCTCTCACTCGACGGCCAGGGCCTCGTGCGCTCGCCCGAGACCGGCCCGCTCCGGCTCGATGCAGACTTCGATCCCGCGATGCTCGAGCACGTTCAGATCCTCAAGCTCGCGGAGGAAGAGGCCGAGGTGATCGGTGCGATCGACAGGCTCGGCGTGCCCGAGGTGCTCGTCACGTTCGGGCCGCGGGGCTCGTGTATCTACTACGACGGCCGGGCCGAAGACGTCGGCGCGTGGCCGATCGCGGCAGATCCAACCGGCTCGGGCGACGCGTTCTCCGCGGCGTATCTGGCGGGCAGGGCAAAAGGCCTGAGCCCGTCCTCCGCGGCACGGCGCGCGACGGCGGTCGTCGGTGCGGTGCTCAGCAAGAGAGTCCCGTGACAGCTTCCGTCCGCACAGCGACCGGGACCTACGTGGTCGACCTCGAAGACGAGGAGGTGCTCGGGCCGGGAGACGACTTCGACGTGCCCGCCGTCGAGGTCGCCCTGCCGCGCGTCGTCGCGGCCGCGGCCGCCGGCGCGACGATCGTCGCGGTCGTCGACCGCCGCCCGCCGCTCGCCATCTCCCGTGACGCCGGGAGCACCTGGCACGAGTCGGGCGGCGGGCTGCCGCCCGGCTTCGCCGTCACGATCGACGACGACAACCCCGACGTCATGCTGTTCGCCGCGCGCAACCGGCTCTACCTCTCCGAGAACGGCGGCATCTTCTGGCGCGCGCTCGTCCCCGAGCTGCCGGAGATCCAGGCGGTCGCGTTCGACTAGATGCGGAACTCGCCGCGCGCCACGATCACGGCGCTACCGCCGACCTCGACACGCTCCACCTTCTCACCGGATCCCTCCGCACGCGCGTAGAGCTTCGACGGGCGTTTGAGCTCCACGCCCTGCGAGATCTCGATCTCGTCGCCGAACTCGATCCGTCCGTGCCGGCAGAGATGGATCGCCAGCGGGCCGGCCGCCGACCCGGTTGCCGGATCCTCGGCGACGCCGCTGCCCGGCGCGAACATGCGCGTCTTCCAGCGCGTGCCCTCGCCGGCGAAGCAGTTGATGCCGGCGTCGAAGCGCTCCAGCAGGTTGAAGTCGGGCTTGAGCGCGGCGACCTCGTTCTCGCTGCCGAGCGTGACATAGACGTGCCCCGGGCCGAGGCGGTAGAAGTCCACCGGCAGAAGCGAGCGGACACCGAGCGCCTCCTGCAGTTCCTCGGCCTCCGCGAACGGCTCCCACTCGGGGATCGGCTGCTGCATCCAGCCGAAGGTGATCTTCGGGCCCTCGCGCTCGAGCGTGACCGGAACGATGCCCGACTCCGTCTCGAGCCGGATCTCGCCAAGCTGCAGCGGCTGCGCCAGCACGAATGCCGAGCCGAGGACCGGGTGGCCGGCGAAGGGCAGCTCGCTCACGGGCGTGAAGATCCGGATCCGCGCGTGGCCGCCATTCTGCGGCGGCAGCACGAATACGGTCTCGGAGAGGTTCATCTCCCGCGCCAGGCCCTGCATGGTCGCGTCGTCGACGTCGCGGCCGTCGGTGAAGACCGCGAGCTGGTTGCCGGTCAGCGGCGTGTCTGTGAAGACGTCGGCGACGACATAGCGCAGCGGGCCCACGCAGGTAGCCTACGGCGCCAGCTCGATGAGACTCGTGCTCATTCGCCATGCGGAGTCCGTTCCGGGAAGCCCGGACGAGCTCCGCGCGCTCACGACTGAGGGACGGGAGCAGGCGCGCCGGCTCGGCGAACGCCTCCGCGCCGACGGGCTCGATCCCGACGCGGTCCTCTCGAGCCCGCTTCTGCGTGCGCGCCAGACGGCGGAGGAGCTCGGGCTCGGCGAGCCCGAGACCGAAGAGGGGCTCGCGCCCGGCACGACGGCCGAGGACGTCCTGGCCGCCGTCGCCGGACGCGGGGAGACCGTGATCGTCGTCGGCCACCAGCCGGACTGCAGCCAGATCGTGGCGGAGCTCGAGGAGGGCGCCGAGCCCGCCTTTCCGCCCGCGGGCATGCACGTGCTCGAGCTGTGAGCGCGATCACCGTCCGCAACCTGCACAAGTCTTACGGCGCGCACGAAGCCCTGCGCGGCATCAGCTTCGAGCTCGCCGAAGGCGAGGTCTTCGGCCTTCTCGGGCCGAACGGCGCCGGGAAAACCACCACGGTGGAGATTCTCGAGGGCTACCGGGCGCGCGACGGCGGCGAGGTCGAGGTGCTCGGCCACGACCCGGCCGGCTCACCGCGCGGTCTCCGCGAGCGCATCGGGGTGGTGCTGCAGCACTCCCAGCTCTGGGCGAACCTCACGGTCGACGAGACGCACCGCATGTTCGCGGGCTACTACGAGCACCCGCGCGACGTCGGCGAGGTGATCAGCCTCGTCGGGCTCGACGAGAAGCGGCACGCACGCATCAAGACACTCTCGGGCGGACAGAAGCGCCGCCTCGACCTGGGCGTCGCGCTCGTCGGAGATCCCGAGCTGATCTTTCTGGACGAGCCGACAACCGGCTTCGACCCGGCGGCGCGCCGCGCGGCCTGGGACATGATCCGCTCGCTCCGCTCGCTCGGCAAGACGATCCTCCTCACGACGCACTACCTCGACGAGGCCGAGCAGCTCGCCGACCGGGTCGCCGTCCTGCGCGAGGGCCTGATCATCCGCGAGGGGACGCCCGCCGAGCTGACCGGCGAGACGAACGAGACCGAGATCCGCTTTCGCGAGAACGGGACGGAACGGATCATCCACACGACCGAGCCGACACGCCTGTTGCACGACCTGACGACGAAGGCGGTGGCCGAGGGCCGCGAGCTCGAGGGGCTCACGGTCCGGCGGCCCACGCTCGAGGACGTCTACCTGCTCATCACCGCAGGCGACGAGGAATGAGGCTCTTCTGGCACCAGCTGCGGTGGGAGCAGCTCGTGTTCTGGCGCAGCCGCGAAGCGGCGGTGTTCGTGTTCCTGTTCCCGCTGCTGCTGTTCACGCTGCTCACCGCCGTCTACAACGGCCGCATCTACGGGAAACCCGCGTCGTGGGCCCTCCTCGCGGGCATGCTCGGCTATGGAGCGGCGAACACGGCTTTCGCCGGGCTCGCGCTCCTGCTCGTCGCAAGGCGCGAGATGGGGATCCTGAAGCGGATCCGCGCGACGCCTCTTCCGTCGCCGACGTACCTCGTCGCCGTGCTCGTGTCGACCATGCTCGTCTTCACCCTGCAGTCGGTCGCGCTGTTCCTGCTCGGGCGACTGTTGAAGTCGACGCCCTGGCCCACGCACGCTCTTTCGCTCGTGCTGGCACTCGCTCTCGGAGCTGCGGCGTTTGCGGGGCTCGGGCTCGCGATCACCGGATTCATCCGCTCCCTCGAGGGATCGTCGGCCGTCGTCAACCTGATCGTGCTGCCGATGGCGTTCCTCTCCGGGTCGTTCGGGCCGACCCGCCACTACCCGACCGCTCTCCGGACCATAGGGGACATCTTCCCGCTCAAGCATCTCCTGGACGCGATCAACGCGATCTATCTCCACGGCCAGCAGCTCTGGGATCAGCCCACCGCGATCGCCGTCCTCGCCGGCTGGGGCGCAGTCGGCCTGGCCGTCGCCCAGCGAACCTTCCGCTGGGAGCCACGGGAGGGTTAGCTCTCGGCCTGACCGGTAATACGGGTCCCGTGGCAGTCGAGCAAACGATCGCGTTCGTCTCGGAACGAGAGCCCGCAGGTCTCGACATCCAGATCAACTTCGGGGTCTTCGCCGGCCGGGATGCCACGAGCGCCGAGCTGGAGGAGCTCGGCAAGCTGCTGATCCCCGAGGCCGGAGAGGTCTCGATCGTCGGAGAGGAGCGGCACGATCTGTCGGGCGAGGTCGAGCTTGTCCTTCATCAGGTGCGCGTCTCGGTTCCGCCGGACAACGTGCCCGACGATCGCGCCGAACGAAAGACGTTCTGCGAGCGCCTGGTCACTCTCGCCGAGATCTGGGCGCGCCAGTGCATTCACCAGCGCCACGCCGAGATCTCGGACCTCTAGCGGAGCTCTTCGGAACTCAGCGGGCGCGCGCGGCCCGGAGCGCCAGCCCGGCGACCCGCGCGGGGCGCGTCGCCTTCGCGATCACGTCGTCGAGCGCAGCGGCGAACTCCTCCACGTCCTGCTCCGAGAGCACGAGCGGCGGCAGGCCTTTCAGCACGGGCAGGTCGTGGCCCGCAACCTGCGACAGGATGCGGTGCCGGGTGAAGAGCGGGACGACGACGAGCTGCGCGAACAGGCCGGCCTGCATGCGCTCCATCAGGCGCCACGCGCGGCTGCCTTCCTCGGGCTCTCCGAACTCCATCGCCCACATCAGCCCGAGCCCGCGCACCTCACGCACGACGTCGTGGCGCTCGGCGAGGGCTCGCGTCCGCTCGAGCAGCAGCTCGCCGAGCTTCGCCGACCGCTCCATCAGCCGCTCGTCGTCCAGCTCGCGGAGCGTCGCCAGGCCCGCGGCCATGGCGAGATCGTTGGGGGCGAAGGTCGAGCCGTGGCTGACTGAGTGCTCGAGCGAGTCGAACACCCCTTCGTAGACGCGCTCGGACATCAGCAGCGCGCCGACGGGGACGTACCCGCCCGACAGCGACTTGGCGACCGGGACGAGGTCTGGCTCGAGCCCCCAGTGCTCGAACGCGAACAGCCGTCCGGTTCGACCGAAGCCTGTCTGGACCTCGTCGACTGCGAAGAGCGTCCCGTAGCGGCGGCAGAGCTCCTGCGCTCCCTCGAGGTAACCGTCCGGCGGCAGGTTGACTCCCTTTCCTTGAACCGGCTCGACGAGGAAGAGTGCGACCTCTTCGGTGCGGAGAGCCGCCTCGAGCTCGTCGAGGTCGCCGAAAGCCACCTGGCTGAATCCCGGCAGAAGCGGTCCGAAGCGATCGGTGAAGTGCGAATCGCCGTTCGCGGACAGCGAACCGAGTGTCAGCCCGTGGAAGCCGTGCCGTGTCGAGACGACGCGCGAGCGCCCCGTTGCCGCGCGGCCCAGCTTGAGCGCCGCCTCCACAGCCTCGGTGCCCGAGCTCGTGAACAGCACGCGCGTGAGCCGGTCTGGAGTACGCCTGAGGAGCTCCTCGGCGAGCAGCCCCGGCAGCAGCGAGACGCCGAGCTGCACCGACCCGGGCGTGCCGAGCTCGAGCGTTTCCACCAGCGCGGCGTGGACACGCGCGTTGTTCCGGCCGACGTTGAACATCCCGAAACCGCCGAGGAGGTCGAGGAACCGGTTTCCGTCTGCGTCGAAGAGGTACTGCCCATCCGCCCGCACCCACACGCGGTCGAAGCCGATCGTCCGCAGCACGCGCATGAACTTCGGGTTGATCGTGCGCGCGTAGAGCTCGTAGTCCTCGCCGGCGCGGCCTTCGAGCAGCTCGCGGATCACGGACGGAGCCTAATCACTACCGAAACGACGAGGGCCCCGCAGTGCGGGGCCCTCGTGAGGTGGAAGCGACCCGGATCTACTTGCCGTTGCCGTGGCTGCCGGAGTTCCCGTGGCTGCCCGACTTGCCGTGGCTCGTGGTCGCACCCTTCTTCGGGCTGTGCTGCCCCGACTTGCCATGGCTCGAGCTGCTCGAGCGGTGCGTCGTGCTGTGCTGGCCCGAGCGGCCGTGAGTCGACCCGCTCGTGACGCCGGCCGTCTGCGGAGTCTTCGACGGCTTGACCTTCTTCGGCTTCGACTGGCGCGTGCTCGCCGAGGCCTGAGTCGTCGTCTGGCCGGTCGTCGTGGTGCTGGTCGTCGTCGTGCCGGTCGTGGAGGTCGTCCCGGTTGTCGTCGTAACTGTGCATGCCCCCAGCGTGTCGCCGTGCGCGAGATGCGCCGGAACCGCCGGAGCGGCGATGTTGATCGTGTGCTCCGGGTTGCTCATCGAACCAGTGTGGTGGCAGACGTCGACCTTCTCCTGACCCTGGCCGGTCGTGGAGGTCTCACCGGTCGTGGTCTGACCGGTGGTCGTCTGACCCGTGGTCGTCTGACCCGTGGTCGTCGTCCCGGTCGTCGAGGTCGTCGTCGAGATGGTCGTCGTGCTTTGGCCTGTCGTCGTCGCGCTGGTAGTCGTCGTGTCGACCGCCAGACTCGACGACGAGTTGGCGGTGATCTGCGCAAGCCCGACGCCCGCGGCTGCAGCGAACGCCAGGCCTACGGCCGCGACGGCGACCGACCGGCGGCTATAGCGTGCGAATCTGGGCACTGGGCATCCCTTCTGTCGGAAAAAGCGTCCTACGGCAAGGAGTCGCCGCCCGGGGCGGAAACTTGCGCCGCGCTCTCCAGGTGGCCGAAGTCAGGTGGCCGAAATCCGCTAGCCCAGGGCGATCAGGAGCTCGATCGCCGCACCCTCGAAGCGTGTGCCAACGACCGGGCCGAGCCGCCGCAGCAGGGCATTCGAGCGGATGTTCTCCGAGAAGAGCGTCGCGCGCACCCGGGAGATGCCGAGCTCGCGCGCGCGCCGCGCGAGGCGCTCGGCCAGGCACGTCCCGAGCCGGCGATCCTGCCAGGCGTCGATGACGCCGAACGCAACATCTCCGACAGCGCTATCGTTGGAATCCCGGACGAGGCGCGCCTCGCCGACGGCATGGCCGGTTTCCGCGTCGAAGGCGATCACCCCCACCTGGTTCTCGTGATCGACGGAGGCAAGCAACCCCAGATCCTTCTCTGACAGTCGCGGCTTCGGGCCGACGAACCGCTGTCGGCGCGACTGCTCGCTCATGCGTTCGAAGATCTCCCGCACGACGGGTGCCTCGCCGGAGCAGAGCGTCCGGATGACCACGCGCGACCCGTCCCCGAGCGTGACCAGCTGCGAGTCTTGGGGACAGGCCGGGTCGTTGACGGACCGCGTGTTGGAAACCATGACTCCACGCTACGGGCTGTCGGGCGGGCTAGGTGGTACGGCCGACACCACTCTTTGGGGCCGGCGCGGCGGGCGCTAAGTGCCCGCCGCGCGTGGCGGAGCCGGCCTAGCTGACGGCAGTCCGCGGAGTGTCGACCCTGCGGTAGCTGTACCCGCCTCGTTGCTTCGTCGTAAGGCCGAGGAAGACGGCCGCCAGACCGACCACGAGATGGGGCACCCAGACGTTCGCCGTCTCGTCCGCGAAGCCGAAGATCCATGGCGAGGCTGCCAGGAGTGCGCCGGCTGCGATGTCGATCAGATTGTGAACTGCCATCGGCGCGACTTTCCAGACGCCGAGCTCGTAGTTGGTGAACAGGCTGTAGAGGATCAGCCCGATCCCGAGGACGATCGGGACGACCGTCGCGGCGGCGTGCTCCGAGAACTGGAAGATCCACGGAGCGGCGATGAGGGCAGCGCCGACGATGTAGTCGAGCGGCGCATGGACCTTCGTCGGGATGAAACGCATCGAGAGCTCCCTTCGTCGAGATGTAACTGCTCGCGACTCATTCGCAGCCGACTTGGTTCCGGTTCGGACC
>DASUXI010000222.1:0-8658 GCA_036377995.1 Gaiellaceae bacterium | reverse complement strand
TCGCACTGGTCGAGGCCGCCGGGCCCTCGATCGACATGGTCGTCAACAACGCGAGCTCTCTCGGGGCAACTCCGCTGCCCGCCCTCGGCGAATATCCCCTCGACGAGCTGCGCCGGCTCTACGAGGTCAACGTCCACGCTCCCCTCGCGCTCATCCAGCTCGCGCTGCCGAGGCTCGCAACAGGCGCGCGCATCATCAACGTCACCTCCGATGCCGCGGTCGAAGCGTACGAGGGCTGGGGCGGCTATGGCTCGTCAAAGGCGGCGCTCGAACAGATCACCGCGGTGCTCGCCGCGGAGCATCCCGAGCTGCGCGTCTACGCCGTGGATCCTGGCGACATGCGGACGCAGATGCAGCAGGACGCATTCCCTGGGGAGGACATCTCCGACCGGCCTCCGCCGGCAGAGAGCGTGCCGGGCCTGCTCGAGCTGATCGGCGGGCAGCTTCCGAGCGGGCGCTACAAGGCTCGCGAGCTCGCAGCGCTGAGCGTGTGAGCACCGCCCTGCAGTTCGAGGTTCCCCGCAGGCTCGAGGCGCACGAGCCGCCGGAGGCACGCGGCCTGGCCCGCGACGGCGTCCGGCTCCTCGTCGCGCGGAAGCGGGACGGCCGCGTCTCGCACGGCCGGTTCTCCGATCTGCCCCGCTTTCTCGCGTCCGGCGACGTCCTCGTGATCAACAGGTCGGCGACGCTTCCCGCTTCGCTACCGGCGCGCCGGCCGGGTGGATCGGAGTTGGAGCTGCGACTGTCCACTCCCGCGCCTCACCACGTGGCGGAGCGCTGGTGGATCGTCGAGCTGCGCGCGCACGAACAGCCGTTTCCGGCCGGTTGTGCCGGCGAGGAGCTGGCTCTTCCGGGTGGCGGCAGCGCCGAGATCGTCGCGCCGTACATGGGCGGCCGGCGCCTGTGGCTCGCCCGGCTCGAGCTGCCTGAGCAGCTGCTGGTCTACCTCGGCCGCCACGGCCGCCCGATCCGCTACGGCTATGTCCCGCGGGAGTGGCCGCTTGCGATGTACCAGAACGTCTACGCGAGCGAGCCTGGCAGCGCCGAGATGGCCAGCGCCGGCCGCCCGTTCACGGCGAGGCTCGTGACGGCGCTCGTCGCGCACGGCGTCCACTTCGCTCCCGTGACGCTGCACACGGGCGTGTCGTCGCCCGAGCGCGGTGAGGCTCCGTACCCCGAGCGCTATCGCGTGCGGGAGACGACGGCTCGGCTCGTCAACGCCGCGCACGAATGGGGCGGTCGCGTGATCGCTGTCGGAACGACGGCCGTGCGTGCGCTGGAGACAGTTGCCGGCCCGGACGGCGTCGTCACCGCAGGCGAAGGTTGGACGAACCTCGTCGTGACCCCGGAGCGCGGCGTTCATGCCGTGGACGGCCTCGTCACTGGTTGGCACGAGCCGCAGGCGACGCACCTGGAGATGCTGCGGGCACTCGCGGGCGAGGAGCTCCTGGACGAGTCGTACCGCGGAGCCCTTGAGCACGGCTACCTCTGGCACGAGTTCGGCGACAGCCACCTGATCCTGCCGTGACGAAGGCAGAACGAGTGCTCTAACGCGTCCGAGACCGTCGCAATAGTCCAGACGTGTTCTTCGCCCGTCTGTTGCGGGACCTCGCTCTCGAGCTCCACAAGCTCGCGCTCGGCGCGACGGAGGAGCATGCGACGCTCCGCAAGCGCCTCGCCACGGCGATCGTGGTCACGCTCGCGGTCGATGTCGTCGCAAGCGTCCTGATGTACGTCCTCGAGCACGGAAACCACCGCTCGGACATCACCTCGCCGTTCCAGGCGTTCTTCTGGGTGACGGCACAGCTGCTGACCGTCTCGTCGCAAATGCCGAACCCCGTCACGACCGCCGGCCGGATCGTCGACCTCTTCCTCGAGCTCTGGGCGATCACGGTCGTGGCGACGGTTGCCGGCTCGTTCGCCGCCTTCCTCTCGAAGAAGAGCTAGTTCACCGCCGATCGCGTGAAGACACGGATCGCCACGACAGTCAGCGCGAGCGCGAACACCCCGACGACCGCGAGGCTGAGGGACGCCATGCCGGTGGTGCTGCTCATTCCCCAGATGTTGTGGAGGCCACTCGCGTCACCTAGGAGCCCGTAGCGCATCAGCGCCAGGCCGTGGGTGAGAGGCAAGAACTTCGCCGCCCAGGTGAGGAAGACCGGCAGTGCCGAGATCGGGAACAGCGACCCTGCGAGGAACCAGGGCAGGATTGCGATCGCAGGCACTCTCGCGATGTACTCCTCCTGCTTCGGCACGCGGCTCGCGAGGATCTCCGCGATCCCGTACATCCCGATCGTGAACAGGCCGGCGGCCGCGACGAACCACGCGATGCCTGATGCCGTTGCGTCGAAGTGAATCCCGCGGGCAACGGCGACGCCGATCAGGACCGCAAGCTGCAGGGCGGTCACCGCGAACGCGACGAGAAGGTTTCCGACGACGAGAAGCGCTCGGGGCACCGGCGCTGCGAGCAGCTCGCGTTGTGCGCCCTCGTGCCGGTCGACGATCACCCCGATCCCGGCGAACATCGTGTTGAGCGGGATCAGCAGGCCGGCGGTCCCGATCGCCACGAAGGACTCGTAGCTCGCAGCCGTGTGGAGCGCCACCCTGAGTGCCGGCGCAATGACGAGCGCGAACATGATGGGAGTCAAGAGCGGAACGACGAGCTCGCGCGGCGTGCGCACGGTCAGCTGGAAGCGGCGGCGTGCGAGCGTGCCGAGGGGGTCGAGCATCCCGGCACGGAGGCTGAGCGCAGTCGGCGCGTGCAAAGCGGGTGAGATGGCAGACATGGTCGTCCTTTCGGGGTCAGGCGGCTTCGGCGAGTCGATCGCCGGTGAGCTGCAGGTAGATGTCGTCGAGCGTCGGCTCGCGAGTGCTGATCGCCGACGCGAGGTCGAGCTCGCTGATGACAGAGATAGCAGCACTCGCGCCGACGCCGTGAAGCGGGATCGTGAGCGTCGCGCCGAGGGCGAAAGCGTCGTCACCGGCCACGCCGCGGGCGCGGAGCACATCCAGCGCGGCTGTGGGATTCCCGCGGGCGCGCATCTCGACGAGCTCGGGGCCGAGCTCGGCCCGTAGCCCGTCGGGTGTGTCGAGCGCGACGATCCGGCCGGCATGCATGACCGCGATCCGGTCGCAGAGCCGCTCGGCCTCGTCGAGGTAGTGAGTCGTGACGAGGATCGTCGTCTCGAAACGGGCGCGGAGATCGGCGATGACGTCGAGCAGCTCGGCGCGGATCCGTGGATCGAGCCCGACGGTGGGCTCGTCGAGGAAGAGAACGCGAGGCCTCGAGACGAGCGCGCGGGCGAGCTCGAGCCGCCGCCGTTCGCCGCCGCTGAACGTGCCTACCTCGCGTTCGACGAGCCTTGACAGGCCGAGCCCGGCCGCGATCTCGTCGATCCGCGCGGCCGCCTCGCGTCCGTCCACGCGCCAGAGTCGCGCATGGAGCTCGAGGTTCCTTCTCCCACTGAGCGAGCGGTCGACGACGGCGTCCTGGAAGACGACGCTGCTGACCGCCCGCGCCGCCAGCGGCTGGCGCGTGACGTCGAATCCCGCCAGCATCGCCGTGCCGCTCGTCGGGGCGACGGTGGTCGTGAGCATTCCGATGGTCGTCGACTTTCCGGCACCGTTCGGGCCGAGCAAGCCGAAGACCTCGCCCGTCTCGACCTCGAAGTCGATGCCCCGGACCGCCTCGGTTCCTCCGGGATAGACCTTGCGAAGATTTCGGACTTCGATCACGGACACACACCTCCTGGTCACACTCTTTGTCTCTCATGCGTCATCCCTTTGACGGATCCCGACGCAAGGATGTGACCGTGAACGCGAACGACTGGCAGACAGAGGTCTTCGAGCAACACCGCTCCCACCTGCACGCGGTGGCCTACCGCATGCTCGGCTCGCTCAGCGAGGCGGACGATGCGGTCCAGGAGTCCTGGCTCAAGCTCAATCGCTCCGACGCGGGCGCCGTCGAGGACATGGGCGCCTGGCTGACCACCGTCGTCGCGCGCGTCTGCCTCGACATCTTGAGAACGCGCCGTGCCCGCCGGGAGGAATCCGTCGGCTCATGGCTACCCGAGCCTGTCGTGTCGCTCGAGACCGAGAGCAGCCCCGAGCACGAGGCGCTGCTGGCGGATTCGGTCGGACTGGCGCTCCTGGTCGTGCTGGACACGCTCGCGCCCGGGGAACGCCTCGCCTTCGTCCTGCACGACATGTTCGGGATGCCGTTCGAGGAGATTGCGCCGATCGTCAACCGCACACCCTCCGCGACGCGCCAGCTTGCCAGCCGGGCGAGACGACGCGTCCGCGGCGCCGCACCTGCTCCCGACCCCGACCTCGACCGCCAGCGCGAGGTGGTCAGCGCCTTTCTCGCCGCCGCACGCGAGGGTGACTTCGACGCGCTGATCACGGTGCTCGATCCCGAGGTCGTCTTCCGCGTGGACACAGCCCCGGGAGATCGGGTACCCGTGCGTGGCGCCGAGGCGGTCGCGAGGACGATCCTGGAGCGGGGCCGCCCGTTTGCTCCGCTCGCGCGTCCCGCGATCGTCAACGGTGCCGCCGGTGCGGTCGTCATGCCCGGCAGGCGCCCGATCGCCGTCATCGGCTTCACCGTCGTCGACGGCCGCATCGCCGAGATCGACGTGGTGGCGAACCCGGAGCGGCTGAATCGAGCGCTCGCATAGCCCTCGCGCACGCCGCTATGGTCGGGACACCCGTCCGAAAGGAGCAGAGATGGCCGGAAAGATCGTTCACTTCGAGATCCCCGCAGGCGACAGCAGCCGGGCGCTGAACTTCTACGGGCAGATGTTCGGGTGGAAGCTCGAAGACATGCCGGGCCCAGTCGAGTACCACATGGGGCAAATCGACGACAGCATGGGCGGGGCGATCTACCCGGCCGGCGAGGACAGCGGCAGCGGAATCCGCGTCTACTTCGACGTCGACGACATCAGCGCGGGCTCCGCGCAGGTACGCGACCTCGGCGGCAAGGCGGAGGACGCCCAGCCCGTGCCGCAGATGGGGTGGTTCGCGCTCTGCGAGGACACTGAAGGGAATGCGTTCGGGCTCTGGCAGACCGATCCGGCCGCTCCGGCCCCGGAGGGCGCCCCGGGCTAGCGCGCGGGCGCATCGCCGGCCGTTCGGTTCCCCCGAATCCGCGTTAGGGTGGTGCCAGGGGAATTGTCACGGAACGCCTGGACGAACAGAAGCTCGGACTGATGAAGCGGTGGGGCGAGGGCCTCACTCGCGACGACCGCGAGGAAGTGCGCGCGGCCGGTCGCGCGATCCTGATGCTGAGCGAGGAGATCGAGTCGCTCCACATCGAGCTCTGGCACGCGAACGACCGAAGAGGCGAGGGCGCGACGGTGCCGGCCGAGCCGGCACTGCTGCCCGACGAGCCCGAAGCGCCGGTCGAGAGCGCCGAGTCGGACGACGGGGACGTCGGCGTCAAGCTCCGCGAGCGGCTGAGCGCGTTCCGCTTCTCGCATCGCTGAATAACCCCGCATCCACAGGCTTTCCACAGCTGTCCGCCGCCTGAATCGGGCGGCGTCCGGCCTTGCCTGTGGACAACGCCGCCGCTAGATCGTCCAGGTGTCGCCGGCCTGCAGCAGCTCGGCGAGATCGCCTTCGTGCTGGTCCCGCGCGGCCTCGATCTGCCCGGCCATCAGATCGTCGTAGACCGGCCGCTCGACGTCCCTGAAGACCCCGACCGGCGTGGCTCCGACCGTCGCCTGGGTCAGACGGCTGAGCGCGAACGCCGCGCTCGGCTCGGCGTGGTGCGCGTCGTGGACGAGCAACTCCGACTCGTCGGCCCCGTCGACCAGCTCGACGCTCCCGTCGGTGCGCTGCCTCACGCCACGCGCCCCCTCTTCGCCGAACCGGATCGGGCTGCCGTGCTCGAGGTAGATGCGGTTCGTCTTGTCCTCCCGAACGAAGTCGAACGCACCGTCGTTGTAGATGTTGCAGTTCTGGAAGATCTCGACGAACGCGCTCCCCCTGTGAGCCGCCGCGGCACGCAGGACGTCCGTCAGGTGCGCTCGGTCGGTGTCGATCGCGCGGGCGACGAACGATGCCTCTGCCCCGATCGCGAGCGAAAGCGGGTTGAACGGCCAGTCGAGCGACCCCATGGGCGTCGACTTCGTCCGCGTCCCGAGCGGGCTGGTGGGCGAGTACTGCCCCTTCGTCAGGCCGTAGATCTCGTTGTTGAAGAGGAGGATCTTGATGTTGACGTTCCGGCGCAGAGCGTGGATCAGGTGGTTGCCCCCGATCGACAGCGCATCTCCGTCGCCCGTGACGACCCAGACGGAGAGATCCGGGCGTGACGTCGCCAGGCCGGTCGCCAACGCGGGCGCGCGGCCGTGGATCGAGTGCATCCCGTACGTCTCCATGTAGTACGGAAAGCGCGCGGCGCAGCCGATCCCGGAGACGAACACGATCTTCTCCTTCGGGACCTCGAGCTCCGGCATGAACGACTGGAGCGCAGCGAGGATCGCGTAGTCCCCGCAGCCCGGGCACCAGCGGACTTCCTGGTCGGTCTTGAAGTCCTTGGCCGTGAGCTTGCCGTTCGTGGCCACGACTCGATGATAGACACGGCGCCCACCACGCGGGCGTCTCTTCGCGACGCGAGACGAGGGATACAGTCTCGGCGTGACGACTCGGTCTTCCGAGCTCTCCGGAATCGAGCTCGCCGTCGCGCGCACGCTCGCGGACGCGGTGCACCCGTCTGAGACCTACGGCAGCGTCCTGGCCCAGATCGGGACCGCCCTCGACTGGCCCCTCGGCGCGGTCTGGGAGGTTCTCCCGCACGGCGAAGCGCTGCGCTGCGTCGCCATCTGGGAGGCATCGGTGGAGGACGTGCGTGAGTTCAGGAGGCTCAGCGAGCGGATCACGCTGGCCCGCGGGGAAGGGCTGCCCGGCCGAGTGTGGGAGACCGGCGAGCCTGCCTGGATCGTCGACATCTCCGACGACGAGAACTTCCCGCGGGCCCGGGCGGCCGCGGGCGTCGGGCTCCGCGGGGCCCTCTCGTTCCCCATCCGCAGCCCGCACGAGATCGTCGGCACGATGGAGTTCTTCACGCGCGAGCTGTCGGAGCCGGACGATGCCCTGCTCGCGTGTACCGCGGTCCTCGGCAGCCTGGTCGGGCAGTTCGTCGTCCGCCGCCGCGCGGAGGCGTCGGCCCGGGAGGACGAGGCGCTCACCCAGGCGATCCTCAGATCGGCCCTCGACGCGGTGATCACCATGGACGAATGGGGCCGCGTGCTCGAGTTCAACCCTGCCGCCGAGCGAATGTTCGGCCGCTCCAGAGACGACGTGGTCGGCGCGGACCTCGGCGATCTGATCGTCCCGCCCTCCCTGCGGGAGGGCCACCGCCGCGGGCTGGCCCGCTATCTCGAGGAGGGCGGGGGGAACTACCTCGACCGCCGGGTCGAGATCACCGGCCTGCGCGCGGACGGAACGGAGTTCCCGGTCGAGCTCACGATCACGCAGATCGACCTGCCCGGCTCGCCCGTGTTCGCCGGCTTCATCCGCGACATCACCGAGCGAAAGCTCGCGGAGCAGGAGCTCGCCGCGTCACGGGCGCGGCTCGTCGAGAGCGCGGACACGGAGCGCCGACGGCTCGAGCGGAACCTGCACGACGGCGCTCAGCAGCACCTGGTCGGCCTCTCGCTCAAGCTCGGCCTCGCGTCCTCCGGCCTCGAGGCCCGGCCCGACCGCGCACGCCGGCTGCTGGACGAGAGCCGGCGCGACCTCGATCTGGCCATGGAAGAGCTGCGCGAGCTCGCGCGCGGGATCCACCCCGCCGTCCTGTCGGAGCGAGGGCTCGGCGACGCGCTCACCGCGCTCGCGGAGCGCTCTCCCATCGAGGTCGCAATCGGGGCGCTACCCCCAGAGCGGCTGCCGGAACGGGTGGAGGTCGCCGTCTACTACCTCGTTGCCGAGGCGCTCACGAACGCCGCCAAGTACGCACTGGTCGACCGAGCCGAGGTCTCGATCAGGCTGGAGGGCTCGGTTGCGATCGTCGAGGTCGCCGACCGCGGACGAGGCGGTGCCTCGATGTCCGCCGGAAGCGGTCTCCGGGGCCTCGCCGACCGGGTGGAGGCGCTCGGCGGGACGCTGGCACTTGACAGCCCTGCGGGTGGTGGGACCAAACTCCGCGCAGCGATCCCCACATAGGGGAGCACTGACAAGGAGGGGGAGAGATGAAGCGGGTGCTCGTTCCCGCCGCGGTGCTGGCCGCGGCAATCCTCACGTTCGCCGTCGTGAACGCGACGGCAGGCAGCTCTCGGTCGCGTGAAGGCGGCACGATCCACGTCATCGAGCACGCGACGAGCGACGCCGTGACGAACGGGACGGCCGGCGACTCGGCCGGCAACATCCTCACGTTCGCCAACGACGTCTTCGACAGCTCGAACACGAAGAAGGTCGGAACCGACCAGGGCTACTGCGTGCGCATCGAGGTCGGCAAGTCGTGGGAGTGCAACTGGACGACGTTCCTTCCCGGCGGCCAGATCACGGTCGAGGGCCCGTTCCTCGACACCGGCGACAGCACGGTGGCGATCACGGGCGGCACCGGCGCCTACCGCAATGTCCGTGGGTCGATGCAGCTCAAGTACCGCAATCCCGCAGGCACGGAGTTCGACTTCGTCTTCAACCTGATCGGGTAGGCGA
>DASUXI010000221.1:0-19720 GCA_036377995.1 Gaiellaceae bacterium | reverse complement strand
GCTGACGTCCTCGACCTCGAACAGAAGCGGCAACCCGCTCTCCAGCCGTGCAGCGATCAGGTCCTTCACCACCTCGGTCTGGCCGTAGATGACGATCGTCCGGCCGCCGGCCAGCTCGCTCAGCGGGATGCGGTGGCGCTCACCTTCGAACTGCAGCTCGATCCCGTGATGGACGATCCCCTCGCGCTGCAGCCGCTCGCCGACACCGGCCGCGACGAGGAGATCTGCGGTGCGCTGCTCGAGCACGCCGGCGCGGATGCGGTGCTCGACGTAGTCACGGCTGCGGTTCTCGAGCACGACCGACTCGATCCCCTCGAGCTCGAGCAGCCGCGCGAGCGTCAGTCCCGCAGGCCCGGCGCCGACGATCCCTACCTGCGTGCGCTCCGCCTTCACCCCTCGTCGAGCACGCGCTGGAAGACGGCGAACGCGCTGTTCGCCGCCGGAACGCCGCAATAGACGGCGCACTGGAGCAGGACTTCCCCGATCTCCTCGGCGGTGAGCCCGTTCCGTCGCGCGGCGCGGATGTGCAGCTCCAGCTCGTCGAAGCGGCCGAGCGCGACGAGCGCCGTCAGCGTGATGCAGCTCCGTGCGCGCCGGTCGAGCCCCGGGCGTGCCCAGATCTCGCCCCAGGCGTAGCGCGTGATGAAGTCCTGGAAGTCCGCGGTGTGCTCGGTCGTCCGTTCGATCGCGCGGTCGACGTGCTCGTCGCCGAGGACCTCGCGGCGGATCTTCATGCCGCGCTCGTGCGCCTCGTCGCTCATGCCGTGAGGTGCGTCACGAGTAGGTTGTTGAAGACGTCCGGGCGCTCGACGTTGACGAAGTGGCGGACGCCGTCGATGACGTGGAGCTGCGCGGCCGGGATCTCGGCGGCGATCGCGTCGAGCTCCGCGGGCGGCGTCGACGGATCGTCGGCGCCGGCGATCGCGAGCGTCGGCGCCCGCACCGAGCCGAGTGTGCCTCGAGCGTCCCAGTCGCGCAGCGCCTCGCAGCATCGAGCGTAGCCCTCGGCAGAGGTCGAGGTCAGCATCTCGCGGTAGCGTCGCACGTCGGGGAAGCCGGGCGTGAACCAGCGCTCGAGGACGGCGTCCGCGATCGCCTCGAGGCCTTCGGTTCGCACCGTTGCTGCACGGTCCTCCCAGGACTCCGGCGTCGCGAATCGCATCGCCGTACAGGAGAGGACAAGGCGGTCGACACGCTCCGGCAGGTCGCGTGCGAGGGCCATGCCGACGGCGCCGCCGAGCGAGAGGCCGCAGAAGCTCACGCGTTCGAGGCCGAGCTCGTCGAGCAGCGCCGACAGCTGCAATGCGAAGCTCTCGATGCTCGCACTCTCGGGAGGTGCCGAGCCGCCGTGACCGGGGTGGTCGTAGCGGAGCACACGGAACTCATGGGTGAGCGCGGTCACCTGCGCGTCCCACATCGCCAGCGTCGAGCCGAGCGAGCCGGACAGCACGACCGCGCGGTCCCCCTCGCCCTCGATCCGGTAGTGGAGGCTCACGCCTCGCGGTAGAAGGCGAGCGCACGGTCGACGAACGTGTCGGCCGCCCCGAGGTAGTCCTCGGGGCCGGACACTTCGATCCCGAGGCGGTGCGCCTCCGACAGCGTGTCCTCGCCGACATTCGCCCGCATGCGCTCGACGTCGACCTCGACCCCGGCGAGGGTCTCGCGTAGCCACGCAGCCGCGCCGCCGCTGCCGGCAAGGACGTCGGAGAGCGCTCCCCACTCCGCATGCCAGGCGCCGGCCGCGCGCTCGTGCTCCTGCGGCAGCGAGGCGACCAGGAGGTCGGCCGCGGCGCGCGTCCGCATCGCGTTCGCGCGCACGAGCGCCGGCCCGACCGGGTTCCGCTTGTGCGGCATGGTGGAGGAGCCTCCGTTCGCCGGCACCCGGATCTCCCCCACCTCGGTCTGCGCCAGCAGCTCGAGGTCGAGGGCGATCTTGGCGGCCCAGCCTGCTCCGACAGCGTGCGCGCTCCCGAGCTCGGCCAACGGCAGACGCCGTGTGTGCCAGGGCACCACCGGCTCCGACAGGCTGAGCTCCGCGGCAAGGACGTGCAACACCTCGGGCCCGCGGTCCCCGAGCGCGGCCAGCGTGCCGCCGGCACCGCCGAGCTGCGCGGGCAGACGCGCCGCGGAGATGCGCCCGCGGGAGTGCAGCACGCCGACCAGCCAGCTCGCCGCCTTCAGGCCGAAGGTCGTCGGGACGGCCTGTTGGAGCAGCGTCCGCGCGGCCATGACGGACGAGCGGTGTCGATCCGCGAGCTCCGCGCAAGTCGCCGCGACGCCATCCAGGTCGGCGACGATGAGTGCGGTCGCCTCGCGCGCGACGAGCGCAGCTGCCGTGTCGAGGACGTCCTGGCTCGTGGCGCCGAGATGAACATCCTTCGCAGCATCGCCCCCGACAGCCTCCCGCAGCGCGCGCGCGAGCGGCTCGGCCGGATTGCCTACGCGCCTGCCCTCGGAGACGAGCGCGGCAAGATCGAAGCGGTCGGGGTCGCAGCAAATGGTGATCGCCCCGGCGGACTCCCGGGTAATGACGCCGACCTTCGCCTCGGCGACCGCAAGGGCGCGCTCGGCGACGAGCATCGCGCGCAGCCAGGCCTGGTCCGAGACCGTGGCCAGCACTTCGGGCGGCGTGAACAGCGCGTCAAACGGCAAAGAACACCGTCTGACGATCACCCTGAAGGTGGATGTCGAAGCGAAGGGTTCCGTCGCTTTGCTCCGCGACAAGAGTCGCGGCGTCGCGCGGGTCGAGCGCGGACAGGACGGGATCGGTCGAGTTCGCCTCCGCCTCGTCGGGGAAGTACAAGCGTGTGACGAGGTGCTTCAGCAAGCCACGCGCGAACACCATCAGGTCCAGGCTCGGGGCCTCGCGCGCGGCGGCGACGGGCTTCTCGGTGACGAACTCGAAGCTACCGCCCGCGTCCGTGCCGCACCGTCCCCAGAGCGTCCCGTCCCCGGACTGCTGCGAGATCTCGACGACCGCGTCGGGGACGGGCTCGCCGCCGCCGTCGAGCACCCGCCCGGAGATCCTCACGGCTCCCCCCGGCACGATCTCGTTCTGCGACTCGCGCGTGAGCCCGATCGCGAAATACGGTCCGACGGTCTGTGACGGCGTACGCTGCGGCATTACTCGAAGGGCGTCGAGCGCAGGACGATGTCGAACCGGTAGCCGAGCGCCCACTCCGGCTGCGTGAGGCCGAGCTCGAAACCGGCGATCAGGCGCTCCCGCGCCTTCGGGTCCCGCACGGACTGGAAGATCGGGTCGAGCTCGAACAGCGGGTCTCCCGGAAAGTACATCTGGGTCACGAGGCGGCTCGAAAAGGCTCGGCCGAAGAGCGAGAAGTGGATGTGCGCGGGCCGCCACGCATTCGGATGGTTCTGCCACGGATACGCACCGGGCTTGATCGTGACGAACTCGTAGCGGCCCTCGTCGTCGGTGAGCGTGCGCCCGGCGCCGCTGAAGTTGGGGTCGAGCGGTGCCGGATGCCGGTCTCCGTCGTGCCGGTAGCGACCGCCGGCGTTGGCCTGCCAGACCTCGACGAGCGCGTTCCGCACGGGACGTCCGTCCTCGTCGAGCACGCAGCCGCTGACCGTGATCCGCTCTCCGAGCGGCTCGCCGGAATGCTGCCGTGTCAGGTCGTGGTCGAGCTCGCCGACGTCGTCGCCGCCGAAGACCGGGCCCGCCAGATCGCGGAAGCCGTCAGGAGCGACGACGAGCGGCCGCTTCGGCGCGCGCAGCGCGGTCGAGCGGTAGTCGGGATAGTCGAGCGGCGGGTCGATCTCGTCCAGCGGCGCAGACACCGCTACATCTTCGCCCACTCGCCCCCACCTCTCGGTTCGAGCCGTCTGAGCGCTTCAAGTTCCGTGTCGGTCGGGACATCCGTCTCCGACACACCCTCCGACACGCGGAGCTCCCAGCCCGTCGCCGAGCGCGCCTGCTCCGGATCGACACCCGCGTGCACGCTGGTGAGCGACAGCTCGCCGTCAGTGCCGGGCTCGAGGATGCCGAGGTCGGTGACGACGACGCGCACCCGGTCGCCGACGCTCGTCTCGAAGTCGAGCCTCTCCACGAACGTGCGCGGCGACTGCCGCAGCATCACGAAGACGTCGCGCACGGACCGCGCGATCTCGGGTGCGCCGCCTCCTCCAGGCAGCCGGACTTTCGGATGGTCGTAGGGGCCGATGACCGTGCTGTTCAAATTCCCGTGCCGGTCGATCTGGGCGGCGCCCAGGAAGCCGATGTCGATGCGTTCCCCCTGTAGCCAGTACGCGAACATCTCCGGGACTGAGACGACGGCGTCCGCCGTCTCGGCCAGCTCCCCATCCCCGATCGAAAGCGGGAGCGACCTCGGCTTCGCGCCGATCGTGCCGCTCTCGTAGACGAGCACGCAACCGGGCGCATGGGTCGCGCGCGCGAGGTTGGCGGCAAGGCTCGGCAGCCCGATGCCGACGAAGCAGACGTCGCCGTCGCGAAGGCGGCGCGCCGCCGCCACGGCCATCATCTCGTCGGCCGTGTAGGTCGCCGTCGCGCTCATGCGGCGACGCTTTCTTCGGCGAGGAGGCGGTGGTACTCCTCCACGTCCTTCGTTCCGCGCACATGCCGGTCGATCCAGGCCGTGAACGCGTCGCGATCTCGGCTGATGTCCGCCCAGCGGACGTAGAAGTCGTTGTCGCGCTCGTAGTAGCCGTGGGCGTACGACGGGTGAGCGCCGCGCGGCGCCGCCGCAACCGCGTCGACCGTCCACGAAGGCAGCACGATCGCCCCCGGCCGGGGCTCGAGCTCGTCCACGATCTCCTCGACCGTGACGATGCTGCGCGCCGACGCGAGGACGACCTCCTTCTGGACTCCGGTGATGCCCCAGAGCTGGACATTGCCGCTACGGTCCGCCACCTGCGCGTGGACGACACCGACGTCGGGCCGGTGCGCTGGCACCGCCGCCAGCTCCTCGCCGGTGAACGGGCAGGTGATCGCGCGCACGGTCGTGCGGGCGGCGAGATCGGTGCCGGAGTAACCGCGGAGCGTCCCGAAGGGGAGGTTCGCGGCTCCGGCCCAGTAGGCCGCCGCCATGCCCGCGTGCGAGTGCTCCTCCAGCTCGAGCGCGGCGGGCCACCCGTTCTCGACCGCATCGCGAAGCCGGTAGAGCGAGCCGACCCCGGGATTCCCGCCCCACGAGAACACGAGCTTCTTCGCCGCGCCCGCGCCGATCAGCTGGTCGTAGACGACGTCCGGCGTCATACGGATCAGCGTCAGGTCACGCCGGCCCTGCCGGATCAGCTCGTGCCCGGCTGCGTGCGGGATCAGGTGCGTGAATCCCTCCAGCGCGACGACGTCGCCGTCAGAGACGAGCTCCGCCACCGCGCTTTGCAGGGAGACGATCTCAGCCACGCACGCCGTCGCTCAGAACGGGAACGGGTGTGGCTTGCTGACGGTGATCCAGCGCAGCTCGGTGAACTCCTCGATCGCGGCCGTCCCACCGAAGCGCCCCCAGCCGCTGTCCTTGACGCCTCCGAACGGCATCTGCGGTTCGTCGCCGACGGGCTGGTCGTTGATGTGCACGATCCCCGCCCCGAGCTGCTGCGCCAGCGCGAGCCCCTTGTCGGCGTCGCTCGTGATGATCCCGGAGGCCAGGCCGTACGAGGTCGCGTTCGCCCGCTCGACCGCCTCATCGGCGCTGTCGACGACCTCGATCGCCGCAACGGGGCCGAACGTCTCGTCGCGGGCGAAATCGGAGTCTTCCGGAACGTCGGCAAGTAGTGTCGCCTTGTAGACGGGGCCGACCGCCTCGCCGCCCGCGAGCACCTTCGCTCCCTTTGCGACCGCCTGGTCGACGCGCTCCTTCACGAGCTGAAGCGCGCTCTCGGTGATGAGCGGCCCGATGATCGTGTCCTGCTCCTTCGGGTCGCCCGGCTTGAGCCCGTTCGTCTTCTCGGCGAGCCGCTTCGTGAACTCATCGGCGATCGGACGCTCGACGACGATGCGGCGCGCCGACATGCAGATCTGCCCCTGGTGGAGATAGGCGCCGAACGCGCTCGCGTTGACGGCGTATTCGAGGTCGGCGTCAGCGAGGACGATCAGTGGGTTGTAGCCGCCGAGCTCGAGAACGACGCGCTTGAGGTTCCGACCCGCGGCCTCGGCGAGCTTGCGTCCCGTTGCGGTCGAGCCGGTGAAGTTGATCCGGCGGACATGCGGATTCTCGACGAGCTCGTCGCCGATCTCGCCGGCCTCGCCCGGAGCATGCGTGACGACGTTGAGCACGCCGGGAGGAAGCCCGGCTTCCGCGAAGATCTCGCCCCAGATCAGGCCGCCGACGTACGGAGAGAGCTCCGACGGCTTCATGACGACGGTGTTCCCGAGCGCGAGCGGCGACGAGATCGACCTGGCCGACAGGATCAGCGCGGCGTTCCACGGGGCAATCGCGCCCACGACGCCGACCGGTCTGCGCAGGCCCATCGAGAACGCGCCGATGTCGGACGGGATCACCTGCCCGATCGGCGCATAGGCGAGCGCCGCTGTCTGGCGAAGGAGCCCGGCGACGAAGTGGAGCTGGAACATCCCGAACCCGAACGTGCAGCCGGTCTCGCGCGCGAGCCAGGAGATCACGTCGTCGCCTCGAGCCTCTAGCAGGTCGGCCGCCTTCAGGAAAATGCCCTGCCGAGCCGCAGGCGGCGTCTGCTCCCACGCGGGAAACGCTGCAGCGGCCGCGTCGATTGCCCGCTTCGCGTCCTCCCGGCCCGATGCGGGGACGTGCGCGACGACGTCGCCCGTGAACGGATCCAGGTTCTCGAAGGTCTCGCCGCCGGCGGCCGCGACCCACTCGCCGCCGACGAACTGGCCGAGGGTTCGTACTGCCGCCTCGACGCCGGTCGTCTCAGTGCTCATCAGGGTCTCCTTCCTTCGGCAGGTTCTGGATTTGCGATCGACTCTAGGCCACGCAGCCGGTAGCCGACGGGCAGCAACTGGAGCCCGAAACGCTCTTCGACCGTGCCCCAGAGCCCGCGCGGCAAGAGCAGCGCGAAGACGATCGCCGCGCCGCCCAGGCCGACGAGGTACCACACGCCGTTGTCCCCGAACTGGTCCTGCACGACGAAGAAGAGGACGGCTCCGAGGATAGGCCCCTCGAACGTCCCGAGGCCGCCGACGAGGGCCATGAAGATCATGTACGCCGTCCACTCGACGCCGAAGTACGACCTCGGTGTGAACGTGATCGAGGTGGCGAGCCAGATCGTCCCCGCCGTCGCGCAGCCGAGCGCGGCGAGGACGAAGACGACGCGCTTGCCCCCCAGGACGCTGACTCCGACCGACGCAGCGGCCTCCTCGTCGTCGCGGATCGCCTGCAGCGAAGCACCCGTCCGGCTTCGGAGCAGTGCGAAGACGAGCCCGAGGAAGACGACGGCTGAGCCGAGCGCGAACCAGTAGGCGTAGGCGCGTTGATCGTGCGCGCTGTATCTGTTCAGGGCGATCAGCGACACCCCGGTCAGTCCGTGAACCGAGGTGTCGAGGATCACGAGGCCGAAGCAGACCTCGGCCACCACCCACATCCCGATCGCGAACTCGCCGCCGCCTAGGCGCAGCATGAAGATCGAAAGCGGAACTGCGGTGGCGCCTGCGAGCAAGGCACCCAGCACGAGCGCGGCGTAGACGTTCACGCCGTGCTGCGTGAGCCGGATCGCGGCGTACGCGCCGAGACCGAAGAAGGCCTGCTGCCCAACGGACACGAGCCCTGCATAGCCCGCGAGCGCGTTCCACATCGCCGCGAGAATGAGGTAGACGAAGAGGGTGGTCAGCTTGTCGGTGACGTTGGCCGAGAGCGCGACCGGCACGAATGCGAGCGCGGCCACGAGCGGGATCACGCACGCGACGGAGATGCGCGAGAGACGAGTCGAGCGCTCGACCGAGACGTTCATGCGCGCCCCAGGATGGCCCGGAGCCCCCAGTTGCCGCCGAGCGAGGCAAGGACCAGCCGAACCGCGAGAACCGCGAGGAAGACGAGGTGGCCCGCGAGCAGAAACCACTGCGGGTTCAGCTGCGCGCCGATGTTCTGCGCGACGCCGAGCACGATCCCGCCGGTGAGCGTGCCCCACAGCGAGCCGATTCCTCCGATCACGACAGCCTCGAAGGCGAAGATCAGCTGCTGCGACCCCGAGTACGGGTTGAACGACGACCGCATCGCAAGGAACGCGCCCGCAAGCGCGGCCGTCGCCACTGCGATGGCGGCGGCGAATGCGTAGACGCGCCGCGAGTCGACGCCGACGAGCTCGGCCGTATCGGGATCCTCGGCAGTCGCACGAAGGGCGCGGCCGGGCGGCGTCCGGGCGAGGAAGACCTGCAGGCCTGCGAGCAGGAAAACTGCGACGGCGAGGATGAGGACGTAGATCTTCCCGACGATGACCTGGTTCGTGATCGTCCAGCTGTCGTAGCCGAGCTTGCCGATGTACGGGAAGAGCGAGCGCTCGTCGGGCCCGAACTTCTCGAACAAGAGATTCTCGATCACGATCAGCAGGCCGAAGGTCGCGAGCAGCGGCGTGAGCGGCCCTGCCCGCAGCGACCGCTCGAGCAGGCCGCGCTGGAGCACCCAGCCGGTGACGCCCATGACGGGCAGCACGATCACGAGCGCGAGCCACGGCGAGAGACCGTGCTTCGAGAAGAGGAACACGAGGAAGGCGCCGAGCACGGCCAGGTCGCCGTGCGCGAGATTGATGATGCGCATGACGCCGAACATCAGCGACAACCCCGCGGCGAGCACGGCGTAGTAGCCGCCGAGGAGGACGCCCTGCACGATCTGGTTGACCCAGATCACGCCGGCACCGCCGTCTCCCCTTCGGGCCGTCCGAGGCCGAAGTACGCCTCGACGACCTGCTCGCGGGTCATCTCCGCTGCCGGCCCTTCGAGCACGATCTCGCCCTCGAGCATGCAGGCGACTCGGGTCGCAACCTCGAGCGCCCGGTTCAGGTCCTGCTCGACGAGCACGATCGTCGCCCCGGTCTCGATCAGCCCGCGCAGCGCGCGATAGACGCCGTCGACCGCAACGGGCGCGAGGCCGAGCGAGACCTCGTCCAGTAGGAGGAGACGCGGGTTCGTCATCAGGGCCCTGCCGATCGCCGTCGCCTGCTGCTCGCCTCCCGACAGGTTGCCCGCACGCGACTTGCGCCTCGCCGCGAGCAGTGGGAATGCCTCGAGCACGGCCTCGACGTTCCATGGGCCCGGCCGGGCGCGCCTGCGCGCGACGAGCAGGTTCTCCTCCAGCGTCATCCCGGTGAAGAGCCGGCGTCCTTCGGGGACGAGCGCGATGCCCTCGCGAACGCGACGATGCGCGGAGAGCGCGGTTATGTCGCGGCCGTCGAAGACGATGCGGCCGGCCGCCGGCTTGTGGGCGCCGGCGAGCGCGCGGAGGAGCGTCGACTTCCCCGCTCCGTTCGCGCCGACGATCGCGAGCGTCTCGCCCGCGGCGACCTCGAAGGAGACTCCTCTCACCGCGCGCAGGAACCCGTGCCGCGCTTCGAGCTGCTCCACGGAGAGGAGCATCACGCCGCCGCGGTCCCGAGGTACGCGTCGATGACGGCGGCGTCGGCCATGACAGCGGCCGGCTCGCCGTCCGCGATCACACGACCGGAATCCATGCACACGAGGCGTCCGACCACCTGCACCAGCACGTGCACGACGTGCTCGATCCAGACGATCGACAGCCCGCCCGCGTGCAGCTCGCGGATCGTCTCCACGAGCAGATGCGCTTCCCCGTCGGTCAGGCCCGCGCCGATCTCATCGAGGAGCAGGGCGACCGGCTGCGTCGCGAGCGCCCGGGCGAGCTCGAGGCGCTTGCGGTCCAGCAGGCCGAGTGTCTCCGCCCGCCTGTTGGCGACGGCGAGCATGCCGCAAGCATCGAGCGCCTCGATGCAGCGCGGATACGCCTCGGCCCTACGTAGCCCGCCGCCGGCCGCGGCGGCGACGAACACGTTCTCGAACACCGTCATTCCGCCGAAGGGCCGGGGCGACTGGTGGGCGCGGGCGATTCCGAGGCGGGAGAGCTGCGCCGCGCCGCGGCCGGTCACGTCGCGTCCCTGAAAGGAGACCGTCCCGGCGTTCGGCGCGAGGAAGCCCGAGAGGACGCTGAGGAGCGTGGTCTTGCCGGCCCCGTTCGGACCGACGATGCCGACCGCCTCTCGGGGCCCGAGGGCGAAGTCGACGTCGTCGAGCACCACGAGCGCGCCGAATCGCTTCCGGATTCCGGCGGCGGAGAGGACCGCTATGCCGTCGGCCGGCTGCACAGCAACTCCCCGGTCAGCCGTTGTACGGCTTCAGCTTCGCGCCGATCGGCACTTTCTTGTCGTTGACGTGTTCGACGATCACGCACTGGAGCTTGTACTTGCTCCCCTTCGGGGCCGGGAGCCACTGGCAGGCGAGAAGCGGCGTCGTCACGACATTCGGGACCTTCCGCCCGGCGGGATCCTTCGGATTCTTCTTCCAGTCGAGGTGGCCGACCGTCGTGTTCACCTTCAACGACCCGATCGCCTTGGCGATCGCCGCCTTGCTCTTCGGGTTCGAGCTCGCCTTGAGCGCCGCGATCCCGACGTCGAGTAGCGAGACGGTCGCGCCGAGCTGCTGGTTCCACTGGCGCCCGGTTGCCTTCTGGTACGCGTCCGAGAGCTGCTTCGAGCTGAGCCCGAGGAGGGGCGAGCTGTAGGGGAAGCTCGGGTGCCAGTACACGTTGCTCGCAAGCCTGTTGCCGAGCGCGCCCGACGCGAGCACCTGCGACGGGAACAGGCCGGTCTTCGCGATCTGCGCGATCTTCACCATCCGGGTGTAGCCCTGCTGAGCGGCCTGCTGCCAGAACGTCGTGAAGTCTGGCGGGATCGGGAAGGTGTTGAAGATCTCGCAGTTCTCCTGCTTGAACTTGGCGATCTGCGCCGAGTAGTTCGTGGTTCCGTCCTCGTACGCGCCGGGATCGACGACGGTGAACCCCGCGCCCTTCAGGATCGGGCCGAGCACCGCGCGGATCGCGTTCCCGTCGGCGTCGTTCGGCCACATCACGCCGACCTTCTTGTTCGTCTTGACGGGCCCGTTCCAATTGTTGATGAACTCCTTGGCGAACTCGCCGACGCCGAAGCTGAAGTGGAAGCCCCACTTGAACGGCGACGGCTGGCCCGGCTTCGCGCCGCGGTTCAGGTACCACGCCTCCCACGGCTCGATCGTCGAGATGTGCGGCACGCCCGCCTGCTCGCAGGCGTCGGCCACCGGGTTGTTCGTCTCGGGCGTCGACGTGGAAAGGACGAGGTCGACCTTGTCGCCGTTGATCAGCTGCTTCGCCAGCTGGCCGGCGCGCGGCGGGCTCGACTGGTTGTCCTTGTCGATGATCTTGACGGCGTAATGCTTGCCGTGGATCGTCAGCCCCTTCGCGAGCTTCTGCCGGGCGAGGCGGAGCGCGAACGGGTCCGGCTCGCCGAAGCCTCCGAGGGGGCCGCTCCGCGGGCTGATGAACCCGATCTTGATCGTGGCCGCCTCGGGCGCAGTCTCGCTCTTGACGCTCGCCCAGGCCGGCTCCGCCGCGAGAGGCGCAACCAGGAGACCCCCGACTCCGACCCCGGTCCGCTTGACGAACTCACGCCGCGAGACCGAACCCTCGAGGTCCCTGATCTGATCAGACATCGACTCCTCCTCACTCGACCGTGCCAACGCCAGGCGGACGACACTAGACGCGTCCTGTTCAACTTTCAAGACGACGTTCTAATATGTGGGACGATGGCGGCACGACGCGAGCAGGCGGGCCACTCGCAGTCGCTCGAGCGCGGGCTCGGCATCCTGGCGGCGTTCACCCCGAACCAGCCGCTCCTGGGCGTCAGCGAGCTCGCTCGGAGCGTCGGGCTCAGCCGGAGCACGACGCACCGCTACATGGCCACGCTCACGCGGCTCGGCTATCTGCAGCAGGACCGCGCGACGAGCCGATACCGGCTGGGCCCGCGCGTCCTCGACCTCGGCTTTTCGGCCATCAACTCGATGGAACTGCGCGCGATCTCCGCGCCATACCTCCAGCAACTGAGCGACGAGGTCGGCTACACGGTCAACATGGCGATCCTCGAGGGGAGCGACATCCTCTACATCGAACGGTGCCGAAGCTCCCGCGCGGGCCAGCGCGAGATCGACCTCAACCTCCACGTCGGATCGCGCCTGCCTGCCTATTGCACGTCGATGGGCAAGGTGATGCTCGCCTTCCTCGACCCGGCCGAACGCGATGCCGTGCTGGACGACGTGCAGCTCGCGCGGCGCGGGCCGAACACGCTGACCGAGCGGCGCGCGCTCGAAGTCGAGCTCGACCGCGTCCGCGAGCGCGGTCTCGCCCTCAACAACGAGGAGCTGGCCTACGGGCTTCGCTCGATCGCCGTGCCGGTCCGCTCGAGCGCCGGTGACGTCGCAGCGGCGATCAACCTCGCAGTTCACAGCTCGATG
The DNA here is from genome assembly GCA_036377995.1 of Gaiellaceae bacterium. Taxonomy (GTDB): domain Bacteria; phylum Actinomycetota; class Thermoleophilia; order Gaiellales; family Gaiellaceae; genus 3-1-20CM-4-69-9. The sequence continues at coordinate 7,284 of DASUXI010000221.1, read as the reverse complement.
GTCTCGATGGAGGATCTCGTCGCCAGGCTCGGCGGATCTCTGAAGGACACGGCGGCCCAGATCTCCGCACAGGTCGGTTACCGTCCCGCCGAGAGCTGAAGGAGGAGGCACGGATGAACCAGCAGACACCGCAGGCCACCCTCGCGGGGCGGAGGACGAAGCCGCCCTTCCGTGCCGACCATGTCGGCAGCCTGCTCCGGCCGTCCCAGCTCCTCGCCGCACGGGACGACTTCGCCGCAGGCCGGATCGACGCCGACCGGCTACGCGAGGTGGAGGACGAGGCGATCCGCGAGATCGTGCGCAAGCAGGAGGAGGTCGGCCTGCAGTCCGCGACCGACGGGGAGCTCCGCCGCGCGTCGTGGCACATGGACTTCATCTACCAGCTCGACGGGATCACGAAGGAGCCCGGCGAGATCAAGGTCAGGTTCCACAACGAGCAGGGCGACATCGAGTTCACGCCTGCTGCGCTGCACGTCGACGGCAAGCTCGGCGTCTCGACGACGATCTTCGGCGACGCGTTCCGCTTCCTGCAGGACACGGTCACGACGAACGTCCCGAAGCTGACGATTCCGTCGCCGAGCATGGTCCACTACCGCGGCGGCAAGGCGGCGATCGACCCGAGGGTGTATCCCGACCTGGGCTCGTTCTGGGCCGATCTCGTCGCCGCCTATCGCGAGGAGGTGCGCCGGCTCGGCGAGCTCGGCTGCACCTACCTCCAGTTCGACGACACGAGCCTCGCCTACATGAACGACCCGCACCAGCGCGAATACATCGCCTCGATCGGTGGCGACGCCGAGCGCCAGCATCTCGACTACATCCGGCACATCAACGAGGCGCTCGCCGGCCGGCCCGAGGGCATGAGCATCACCACGCACGCGTGCCGCGGCAACTTCCGCTCGGCGTGGGCGGCCGAGGGGAGCTGGGACTTCGTCGCCGAGGCGCTCCTCAACGAGCTCCAGGTGGACGGCTTCTTCATGGAGTGGGACGACGAGCGCTCGGGCGGTTTCGAGCCGCTCCGGTTCCTGCCCAGGGGCGACAAGCAGGTCGTCCTCGGGCTGGTGACGACGAAGCGGGGCGAGCTCGAGTCGAAGGACGAGCTCAAGCGGCGGATCGAGGAGGCGTCGAAGCACGCGCCGATCGACCAGCTCTGCCTGTCGCCGCAGTGCGGGTTCTCGTCGACGGTGGAGGGGAACGAGCTGAGCCACGACGAGCAGTGGGCGAAGCTCCGCCTGATCGTCGAGGTGGCAGAGGAAGTGTGGGGCTGACCCGAGCCTGCGCGTGAGTCGCACGGTCCGCGAGGCGACGTTCGACGTCTTCCGCCGGCGCGGGCTGACGACGATGTTCTCGAACCCGGGCTCGACCGAGGTCCCGTTCCTGACGGACTTTCCGAACGACCTGAGGTTCGTCCTCGGCCTGCACGAGGGCTCCGTCGTCGGGCTCGCGACGGGCTTCGCGATCGGGCGCGGCGAGCCGGCACTCGCGCTCCTGCACACGACCGCCGGCCTCGGCAACGCGGTCGGCGCGATCGCGACAGCCCGGGTCAACCGCGCACCGCTCGTGATCGTCGTCGGGCAGCAGGACCGCCGCCATCTCGTGTTCGAGCCCTTTCTGACCGGGAAGCTGGCGGGCCTCGCCGGGGGCTATCCCGTGTGGGTCGACCAGCCCGCCCGTGCGCAGGACGTGCCGGGCGCCATTGACCGTGCCTGGCACGAGGCAGCGGCCGCGGGCGGGCCGGCGCTCGTGATCGTGCCGATGGACGACTGGTCGGCGGAAGTGGACGAGGAGCGCGAGGACGCGTCCGCGGGACGGGTGTTGCGGGCAGCCGCGGCAGATCCGGCGGCGATCGACGAGCTCGTCGCCTTCATCGACGGAGCAGGCTCGCCCGCGCTTGTCGTGGGCGCGGGCGCCGACGACCCGGCGAGCTGGGCCGCGCTCGTCGACCTCGCGGAGCGACTAGCCGCGCCGGTCTTCCAGGAGTCGTTCGGTGCGCGGGCAGGGTTCCCGCAGGATCACGGTCTCTTCGGCGGCTTCCTTCCCGCCGACCGGCCGCGCCTGCGCGAGAAGCTCGCCGCGCACGACGTGATCCTCGTCGTCGGGGCGCCGGTCTTCCGCCAGTCCCCGTACGCGCCCGGCCGGTTCGTCGAGCCCGGAACGCGGATCGCGGTGATCGGATCGCACGCCGACGAGGTTCACCGCAGTCCCGCCGAGCTCGCGGTCATCGGCCCTCCTGCTGCGGTCTGTACGCAGCTTGTGAGCCGCGTCCGGAAGCGCGATGTCCCCGCTCCGGAGCGGTTCAGCCCTCCGCCCCGGCCGGCTCCGCCCGCCGCCGGCGAGCCGCTGCTCGCCGGTCACGTGCTCTCCGCGCTGGCGGAGAGGCTGCCGCGGAACGCGATCGTGGTCGAGGAGACGCCGGTCGACCGGCCCGAGCTGCACGAGCGGATTCCCGCCCGCGAGCCGCTCGGCTTCCTCAGCGCGGCGATGGGCGGGCTCGGTTTCGCGCTCTCCGGGGCGACGGGGCTGCGGATGGCGCTTCCGGAGCGGCCCGTGGTCGCCATCGTCGGCGACGGCTCGTCCCTGTACGGGATCCAGGCTCTCTGGAGCGCCGTGCACTACGGCGTCGGGCCGCTGTTCGTGATCCTCTCGAACGGCGGCTACACGATCATGGACCGGCTTGCGGAGCGCCAGGGCGGCGACGCGCCGTGGCCCGGCTTCGGCGAGCTGCACGTCTCGGAGATCGCGCGGGCCTTCGGCTGCCCGTCGCGGCGGATCGAGACGCACGACGAGCTGGTACGCGCGCTCGACGAGGCCGTGCCGGGGCTCGCGTCGCGGAACGAGCCGCTCCTGCTCGACGTCGTGATCGCGCCGACCGCGACGTTCGCACCGTAGGGAACGTCCGAGGGACTGGCCCTCGGACGTGCCCTCGGCGTAGAGCTAGACGACCTTGAACGTCTTCTTCAGCTTCGGCTTGCCGACGCTCGAGTACGTGTACTTGCCGGCGCGCAGAGCGAGCGTCCAGGTGCTCCGGCCCGTTCCCTTGAGCGGCGTGTTCCTGTTCACGCCGGGACCGCGGAGGCGGAAGGCGGCGGTCTTCGAGGTGTCGCTGACGACGAACGTGTACTCGCCCTCGGGCAGCGACTTCACTCCCTTGCCGTCGAGGAGGAGCTTCACCGTCTTCTTGTTGACGATGCCCTGCAGCGTCTTGCCGCCGGTGATGCTGAGCGGCACGAGCTGCGTGAGGTTCGGGAGCTTGCTGATCACGCCGAAGTCCTTGGCGTACTGCGCCAGCTTGCGCAGCTTGGCCCGGTCGATCACCGGGCTCCAGATCGGCAGCCTGACGTTCTGCGTCCCGGCGGGCAGGAGCGCGCGGATCTCGTCGGGATGGCTCTGGGCGTACGAGAGGGACTGGTTGATGGCGATGCGGAACTTCTTCGCCAACGCCGGATTGGACTTCGTCCAGGAGCTCAGCGCCGCGTAGCCGCCGATCGGCCAGAACTTGCCGAGGATCGGCCCGGGCGCCATCACGACGCGCGCGCCATCAAGGTTCAGCGCCTGCGAGAGGAACGGCTCCGGGACCCAGATCGCGTCCACCTGGCCGTTGCGCAGCGCGGCGCGCATCGACGGGAACGGGAGCGCCAGCAGCTTCACCGAGCTTTGCGCGATGCCGAGCTTCTGGAACGCGGCCCGGATCATCACCTCGCCGACTCCCTTGAGCGCGTTCACCGCGATCGTCTTGTTCGCCAGATCCTGTGGCGTGCGAATCGAGCTGTCGCCCTTGACGACGATGTTCTGCCAGTTGTCGTCGTTCGAGGTTCCTTCGACCTCGCTGGCGGCGACGGCCTGGAAGGGGATTCCCTGTGTTGCCGCGATCATCATCGGCACCCAGCCGAGGTAGCCGATGTCGCCGTTGTTGTTCGCGAGCGCGAGCACGACGTCGTTGCCGCTCTGCAGCGTGCGCTTGTTGATCTCGATCCCCTGGGCGGAAAAGAAGCCCTTCTTGATGCCCAGGTCCAACGGCAACGCGTTCGCGATCGGCAGCGTGTCGACGGTGATCGTCACGAGCGCCTTGCCGGAAGAGCCGGCCGCCGGTCCGCCGAGCGTGAGCACCGCGACTGCGCCGAGCAGCGACGCGACGCCGAGGAGCCTTGCCCGCAGACGAATACGACTACGAGTCATTTCCCGTCCTTTCGTTCGCCCCGAGCCGCGGGCCTTCGCCGCGGAAGGTCATCCACCGGGCGCGATTATGTCACGGCTTGTCCGAATGTCTAGACCGCTGTTCCAGCATGCGGAACATCAGTCGCCTCGAGTGCCGGCGTCTCGCTCTCCTGCTCTCGCTTGATCAGCCGGTAGACGTGCCCGCGCAAGTGCGCGAACTCCGGCAGCTCCTTCGTCACGAGCTGGTCGCGCGGCCGTGGCAGGTCGACGGGGACGATCTCCTTGACCTCGGTCGGGGAGTGCGTGAGGACGACGACGCGGTCCGGCAGATAGACGGACTCGTCGATGTCGTGCGTGACAAAGAGCACGGTGATGTCGTACTCGTCGCGCACGCGCAGGATCAGGTCCTCGAGATCGCCGCGGGTCTGGGCGTCGACGGAGGCGAACGGCTCGTCCATCAGCAGCGTCGTCGGCTGGTAGGCGAGCGCGCGAGCGATGGCGACGCGCTGCTGCATTCCGCCCGACAGCTGCCAGGGGTAGTGGTCGAGGAAGGCCGTCAGCCCGACGGCGTCCAGTGACTCCTCTACGAGCCGGCTGCGTTCGGCGCGGGAGAGCCTCTTGTGCCGCAGCGGCAGCAGCACGTTGTTGCGCACCGACGCCCAAGGCATCAGCGAGCGTCCGTACTCCTGGAAGACGAGGGCGAGCTCCTCTGGCGGGCCGTCCACGCGCCGCCCGCGTACGAGCACCTCGCCGCGCGTGGGCGGCAGGAGCCCGGCGATGCACTTGAGCAGCGTCGTCTTGCCGCAGCCGGACGGCCCGACGACGCAGACGAACTCTCCTTCCGCGACGGTGAACGAGATGTCGCCGATCGCGTGCGTTGCCTTCGCCCCGCTGCTGTACGTCTTCCCTATGCCTTTGAGCTCGAGCATTACCCGGCCACCGAGGCACGCCAGCCGCGATGCCAGGCAAGCGCACGGCGCTCAGCGAGGATGAAGAGGACGTTGAGGAGGTAGCCGAGCAGCCCGATGAGGACGATCGCCGCCCACATCGGCGCCATCTGGAAGGTGTTCTTGGAGATCAGGAGCACGTAGCCGACCCCGCTCGTGCTCGAGAAGTACTCCGCCAGCACCATCGTGATCACGGCGAGCGAGAGGCTGTTGCGCATGCCCGCGACGATCTGGGGCAGCGCGGCCGGGAGGACGATCCGCCTGATTCGCTCCAGCGGCCCGAGGCCGTACGAGCGGGCCGTGTCGACGAGGGTCGGGTCGATCCCGCGGACACCGTCGATCGTGTTGAGCAGCACGGGAAACAGGCAGAAGAAGGCGATGAACGCGACCTTCTGCCTGTTGCCGATCGAGTGGAGCAGGAGAATCGTGATCGGCAGCAACGCCGGCGGCGGGATCGCGCGCCAGTACTCGATGTGCGGCATCGCCCACAGCCGCGCCCAGCGCGAAAGGCCGAGCGGGATGCCGAGGAGGATCCCGGCGGCGACCGCGATCGCGAAGCCGAGGCCGATCCGCTCGAGGCTCGGGACCACGTGCGTCCCGAACTCCGAGAACAGCCACATGTCCTTGAACTGGACGAGGATCGTCGAGAGGCGCGGGAACTTCACCGAGTGGGCGTGCGTCGTCCAGAGCTGCCAGCCCGCGAGCAGGGCGAGCGGTACGGCGATCTCCGCGCCGATCTTCAGGAGGGTGTATGTCCGGCGGCTCACGCCGTCTCCCCCCGCTGGGAGGGATGCCAGCGAAGCGCTCTGCGCTCCAGTGCGGACATGGCGAGATGGATGGCGACGCCGAGGAAGCCAGTCGCAAGCGCGTAGGCGTAGAGCTGCGTGTCGAGGCCGTAGGCCTGGGCGAAGTTGACCTTCTGCCCGAGCCCCGGCAAGCCCATGAAGAGCTCCGCGGTGAACGCGAGGATGAGGGACACCGTCGAGGAGATGCGAAGACCGGTGGCGATGTACGGGACCGCGCTCGGCAGCGTGATCCGGTAGAGCCTCTCCAGGCGGCCGACCCCGAAGGAGCGAGCCGTGTCCATCGCGATCGGATCAACGTCGCGGACGCCGTACATCGTCTGCACGAGCAGAGGCCAGAAGGCGCCGAACGAGGCGAGGAACACCTCGCTCTTCAGCGTCGTGCCGAGGGTGAGGAAGAGCAGCGGGATCAGCGCCGCGGAGGGGATCGGGCGCAGGAACTCGATCGGGACGCGGAACGCGCTCGCGGCGAAGTCACTCGAGCCGAGGAGGATCCCGATCGGCACCGCGAGCACGGTCGCGACCGCGAGCCCGAGCGCCCAGCCGCGCACCGTCTGGGCGAACGCGAGCCAGAACGAGCCCGTCTGGATCAGCGACCAGAGCTCCCGGAAGGTCGTGCTCATCGCCGGCAGGTCCTTCTCGGAGATCACCCCCGTCCTCGAGATCGCCTCCCAGAACACGAGCGCGGCGGCGATCGAGAGCAGAACGACGGACGCCTCGACCAGGCGGCCGGTCCGCAATCGCGACGACCTCCATTCCCCTGTTGTCGCGACACCGGCGGCGACTTCCCCGCGCGACGCCATGGGCCGATGTATACAACATCGGATTTTCCGGGTCGGCCCGCCGACCCGGCAGCGAGGACGTCTAGTCGACCGTCGAGCTCGCGCGCGCGACGACCTCGCCGAGCCGGCGCCTGACGTCCGCGGCGATCGGGACGAGCTCCTCGTTCTCGACGATCGAGAGCATCCGCTCCGCGTCGATCGCCGAGATCCGCCTCTCACCGTCGCGCTCGTACACGACGACGTTGCACGGGAGCAGGACACCGAGCTCGGGCTCGGCCTCGAGCGCCTGATGCGCGAGCGGCGGGTTGCAGGCGCCGAGGATGGTGTAGCGCTCACCTTCGATGCCGAGCTTCTCCTTCAACGTCGCCTGCACATCGATCTCGCAGAGGACGCCGAACCCCTCGACCTGCAGCTCCGCCTTGACACGCTCGACCGCCCGGTCGAACGGCAAGGTCGTGGGCTCGCTCAACGTGTAGCCGGTTGCAAGCATGCGCATTCCTCCTCGAGGTAGCGGCGGCGTGCCTTGGCCGCCTTCTGCCGGTGCGCCTCGGCCCCCGGCGGCTCGACATAGCGCTCGTCGAGGCAGGCAACGATGTTGTC
>DASUXI010000220.1:0-3705 GCA_036377995.1 Gaiellaceae bacterium | reverse complement strand
GATCGGTCTCGCCCTGGGCGTCGGTCTCGGCGCGCTCGGCGCCGGCGTCGGCATCGGGAACATCTTCGGCTCCATGATCCAGTCGGTCGCGCGCCAGCCCGAGCTTCGCGGCGAGCTGACCGGTATCCAGTGGCTCGGCTTCGCGCTCACCGAAGCGGTGGTGTTCTACGGGCTCCTGGGATCGATCCTCGCGTACGTCCTGGTCTGATGCTGGTCGCCTCGAACCCGCTGATCCAGGTTCGGCTCGGGTTGATGGTCTGGACCATCGTCTGCTTTGGGATCACCTTCTTCGTCCTGAAGAAGTACGCCTTCAGCTACATCCAGCAGGCGATCGACGAGCGCCGCGAGCGGATCCGGCGATCCCTCGACGAGGCGGACGACGCGCGGGACGAGGCCCACAGGCTGCTGGAGGAGCACCGCTCGCTGATCGGCCAGGCACGCGGGCAGGCCGAGGAGATCCTGAGCGAGACACGCAAGGTCGCGGACGCGCAGCGCCAGCGCGTCAAGGACGAGACCGAGGCCGACCGGCAGCGGCGCCTGGACGAGACGCACCGGCAGATCGAGGCCGAGACCCAGCGCGCGCTGCAGCAGATTCGCGCCGAGGTCGCGGAGTTGACGCTCGTCGCGACGACCAAGGTGACGGGGAAGGTGCTCGAGGACGCCGACCACCGGCGCCTGATCGAAGACGCGATCAAGGACCTGGACTTCTCCGCGCTCGAGCAGGAGAGATCCCGATGATTTCTGGCCCGCACCAGCCCGCCTCGCACACCCCGGAGCGCTGACCGATAGCCGTCGTCCATCGCACCTATGCGCGCGCGCTCTTCGACGCTGCGAAGGAGAAGGACCGGCTGAAGGTGGTCCACGAGGAGCTCGGCGATTTCGCTTCGGCGGTCCACGACGTTCCCCAGCTCCGGGGCGTGCTGCGCAGCCCTCAGCTCGACCCGGCCGCGAAGGCCGGCATTCTCGAGGACCTGCTCGGGGGCGCGGACGAGCTGGTGCGCAACTTCATCCTCCTCACCGCCGAGAAGGGGCGTGCCGGGGAGATCGAGGAGATCGCCCGCGAGTTCGACCGCCTGGTCGCGACAGAGGAGCGGAGGCTGAAACTCGACCTGACGACCGCCTACGAGCTCACGGACGACGACGCGCGCGAGATCGTCGAGCAGATCGAGGCCTCGACCGGTCGCTCGGTCGAGGCGACGCGCCACGTCGATCCCAGCCTGATCGGCGGTCTCGTGCTCCAGGCGGATTCCCTGCGTGTCGACGCGTCCGTGCGCGGCCGGCTCGAACGACTACGACAAGAACTCGTGACAAGGAGTTAGGTGTCCCTATGAAGCTACGCCCCGAAGAGATCACCGCGATCCTGAAGGACCGGATCGAGAGCTACGACGTCGAGACCGACCTCGCCGAGGTCGGCACCGTCCTCCAGGTCGGCGACGGCATCGCCCGTGCGTATGGGCTCGAGAACGCCGTCGCGATGGAGATGCTCGAGCTCGAGCACGGCGTCGTCGGCCTGGCGTTCAACCTGGAGGAGGACGACGTCGGGATCGCGCTCTTCGGCGAGTGGCAGCACGTCAAGGAGGGCGAGCCGGTGCGGCGCTCGGGCAAGGTCGCGAGCGTCCCCGTCGGGGATGCACTCCTCGGCCGGGTCGTCGACCCGCTCGGCAACCCGATCGACGGCGGCGGTCCGATCGAGACGACCGAGACGCGTCCGCTCGAGTTCAAGGCGCCGGGCGTGGTCGCGCGGCAGCCGGTGAAGGAGCCGCTGCAGACCGGCATCAAGGCGATCGACTCGATGACGAACGTCGGGCGCGGACAGCGCGAGCTGATCATCGGCGACCGGCAGACCGGGAAGACCGCGATCGTGGTCGACACGATCCTGAACCAGAAGGACACGGACGTCGTCTGCATCTACGTAGCGATCGGGCAGAAGGCGTCGACCGTGTCGCAGGTGTACGAGCTCCTCCGCGACCGCGGCGCGATGGAGTACACGACGATCGTCTCCGCCGCGGCGCAGGAGGCCGCTCCGATCAAGTGGATGGCGCCGTTCGCCGGTTGCGCGATGGGCGAGTACTTCCTCTACAACGGCCGTCACGTCCTCTGCATCTACGACGATCTCTCGAAGCACGCCGACTCGTACCGGCAGCTGTCGCTGCTCCTGCGCCGCCCGCCTGGCCGCGAGGCTTTCCCCGGCGACGTCTTCTACCTCCATTCGCGCCTCCTCGAGCGCGCGTGCAAGCTCTCGGACGAGCTCGGCGGAGGTTCCCTGACCGCGCTCCCGATCATCGAGACCCAGGCCGGGGACGTGTCCGCCTACATCCCGACGAACGTCATCTCGATCACCGATGGTCAGATCTTCCTCGAGTCCGACCTCTTCTTCTCCGGCGTCCGTCCGGCGGTGAACGTCGGGATCTCGGTGTCACGCGTGGGCTCGAGCGCCCAGACGAAGGCGATGAAGAAGGTCGCCGGGCGTCTCCGCCTCGACCTCTCGCAGTATCGCGAGCTCGAGGCGTTCGCCCAGTTCGGCTCCGAGCTCGACGAGGCGACGCAGAAGGCGCTCGGCCGCGGCGAGCGGATGGTCGCCACACTGAACCAGCCGCAGTACCAGCCCTGGCCGATGGAGGAGCAGGTGGTCGCCCTGTACGCGGGAGTCAACGGCTTCCTCGACGAGATCCCGGTCGGTCAGGTGCCGCGCTTCCAGGAGGAGCTGCGCGAGCACCTCCGTGCCGAGAGCTCGATCCTCGCCGAGATCCGCGAGAGCGGCGACGTGTCCGACGAGGTCGCGAAGAAGCTCGAGGCCGAGATCGAGAAGCTCCAGCAAAGCTTCGACGTGAAAGAGGAAGCGAGCCTCGTCTCGTAGCCCGTGGCCTCCGTCCAGGACATCAAGCGGCGGATCAGGTCGGTCCGCAACACGCGGAAGATCACGCGCGCGATGGAGCTCGTCGCGGCCGCCAAGCTGCGGCGCGCGCAGTCCCGGATCGAGGCGATGCGGCCGTATGCGGACCGCATGCTGGAGCTGATGTCGGGGACGGCCCGCGCGAGCGCCTCGGTGCGCGGCCTTCCGCTCCTCCAGCAACGCGAGCAGGAGCGCTCGGTGGCGATCGTGCCTCTCACCGGTGACCGCGGGCTGGCGGGCGCGTTCAACTCGCAGATCCTGCGCCGTGCCCTCGCGCTCGACCGCCAGCTCCGGGGGGAGGGGAAGAACGTCCTCTGGGTACCCGTCGGGAGGAAGGGAGCCGGATCGCTCCGCTTCCGCCGGCAGGAGCTCTCGGCCGAGTTCACGGGCTTCACCGACCAGCCTCGGTACGCGGACGCGCAGGCGGTGGCCCATCGCATCACCGAGCTCTACACGGACGAGGAGGCCGATCGCGTCGTGGTCGTCTACAACCACTTCGAGTCGCCGCTCGTCCAGCGTGTCACCGTCCAGGACGTCCTGCCGCTCTCCGCCGAACTGCTCGAGACAGACGAGCAGGAGCGCGAGGAGGACGCGTCGCGCGGAGACTTCATCTTCGAGCCCGAGCCGGAGGAGATCCTCGCGCGGCTGCTCCCGGTCTACCTCGAGACGGAGCTGTACCGGGCTCTCCTCGAGTCGGCCGCCTCGGAGCACGGTGCCCGCATGACGGCGATGCGGAACGCGTCGAAGAACGCGGGGGAGCTCATCGACAACCTCACGCTCGCGATGAACCGGGCCCGGCAGGCCGAGATCAC
>DASUXI010000219.1:0-2816 GCA_036377995.1 Gaiellaceae bacterium | reverse complement strand
TGATCTCCGTCGCCACCTGCTCGGGCGCGCGCTCTGCGCGGAAGCGGAGCTCCACCACCTCACGTGTCGAATAACGCCGGATCAGCTCCTGCGGCGAGCCCTCGGCCGCGATCTTGCCCTTGTCCATGACGACGAGCCGGTCGCATAGCTGTTCCGCCTCGTCCATGTAGTGCGTCGTCAGGATCAGCGTCACGCCTCGCAGCTTGAGCCTGAACAACCGGTCCCAGACCGTGTGGCGCGCCTGCGGGTCGAGGCCGGTCGTGGGCTCGTCGAGCAGGAGCACCTCCGGATCGTTGACGAGCGATCGGGCGATAGTCAGGCGGCGCTTCATGCCACCGGACAGGGGCTCGACCCTGTCGTCCGCGCGCTCACCGAGCTGCACGAACTCGAGCAGCTCGTCGGCGCGCTTCCCGAGCGCGGCGCGCGGCAGGCCGAAGTAACGGCCGTAGATGACGATGTTCTCGCGGACGGTCAGCTCCATATCGAGCGTGTCCTGCTGCGGCACGACGCCCAGGCGCTCGCGGATGCTCGAGCCCTTCGAGACCGGGTCGAGGCCGAGGATCCGGAGCGTTCCGCCCGACGGCGGCGAGACGCAGCCGATCATGCGCATGGTCGACGTCTTGCCGGCGCCGTTCGGCCCGAGGAATCCGAAAGCCTCGCCGGCCCGGACGTCGAAGTCGATCCCGTCGACCGCGCGGAGCTCACCGAAGCTCTTGACCAACCCGCGCGCGTGGACCAACGGCTCCTGTGCGGCCGCTTCCATCATCGGGAAACTAGCGGCGATAGCTTCCGCATCGATGAAAGCGGCTGTGGCGGCAGGCCATCCGGCGACGACGGCAGCGGCGCTCGAGATCCTCGAGTCGGGCGGGGGCGCTGCGGATGCAGCGGTCGCCGCTGTGCTCGCCTCCTGCGTCGCGGAGACGGTGATGACCGGGCTCCTCGGCGGCGGCCACGCAATCTATTTCGACGCCCCGACTGGGCGCGTCCGCAATCTCGACTGCTTCGTGGCCGTTCCGGGGCTCGACGGGCCGGGGCCGATCGGTGACCTGCTCCACCTCGAGGTTCCGTTCGGCGAGGAGATCGTCCACTACGCCGTCGGTCCGGCCTCCTGCGGTGTCCCGGGGCTCCCGGCAGGGCTCTCGGCTCTCTGGCGCGAGCACGGCCTCCTCCCGTGGCCGCGCCTCGTCGAGCCTGCCCTGCGGCTCGCGCGCGGGGGCGTCGACTTCCCTCCCACCCACGCGGCGTGCCTCGCGATGCTCGCCCCGGTGATGACGATGAACGAGGGTGCTGCGATCTATGCCCCAGGGGGACTGCTGCTGCAGGGAGGAGGCCGCCTCGAGCAGCCCGGTCTCGCAGCGGCGCTCGAGGCGGTCGCGGAGGAGGGTGCTCACGGAGCGATGTACGGCGGTTCACTCGGGGAATCGCTCGTCGCCCTCTGCGCCGAGCGTGGCGGCCTCGTCACGCACGCCGACCTCGGTGCCTACAAGGCGCACTGGGAGGAGCCTGCCGAGGTCCCCTATCTGGAGGGCATGCTCCGCACCCGCGGCGGCCTGTCGGGGATCGCCGAGACGGTTCCGCGATTGCCGAGCCTGAACTGCCTCACCGAGACGGCCCGCGTCCTCGCGCTCGTCGGCCCGCTCGAGGCGCCGGTCGGCGGGAACGGTGACACGACGAACGTCACCGTCGTAGACGGCGAGGGCAGCGCCTGCGTCTTCACGACGAGCCTCGGGCTCGGATCGGGCGATTTCCTGCCCGGCCTGGACCTCCATCTCAACAGCATGCTCGGCGAGGCGGACCTGCTTCGCGGGCGGCTCGAGGCGGGGGCCCGCATGCAGAGCATGATGGCACCCACGCTGTCGTTCGACGACGAGGGTCTCTCGGCAGCGGCGGGCGCGGCCGGTGGGACGAGGCTGCGCACCGCCCTCCTCTCCGTGCTGGCAGGGATCCTGGACGAGGAGCTGGACGCGGTCTCCGCCGTCGAGCGGCCGCGCTTTCATCCGACACGCGAGGTCGTGAACGCCGAGCCCGGCGTCGACGAGGCCGCGCTCGGGATCCTCGAGGCGCGCGGGCGTGTTGTCCGCCGCTGGCCCGGGCGGCACCACTACTTCGGCGGTGTGAGCGTGGTCAGCCGAAGAGGAGCGGCAGCGGATCCCCGCCGCGACGGTGCGGCGTCGGCCATTGGTCGCGAGGGCTGACCGTGTCTGCGACGACCCACCCGACGTAGCCGCAATCGGGACAGCCCGGATTCTCGTGCACCGTCCCACCGTCGCAAGGCTTCGCGTAGATCGAGCCGCAGTCGAGGCAGCGAACGCTCTCGAGGAGTTTCAGATGTGGGGCTCGGGCGTGCGAGGCGGTCGGCACGTACAGAAAGAGCCCTCGGACGGCCGAAACTTGCGCCGTGCCCGACCGGGCGCGGCAGGTCAGACCGGCCGCTGTGCGGCTCGAGTCTCCTCGACGTCCCGCGTGATCTGGGCGACGAGCTCGGACTCGTTCGCGAACGCCCGCTCGTCCCGCAATCGGCGCCAGAGCTCGACGACGAGCCTCCGGCCGTAGAGGTCGCCTTCGAAGTCGAGCAGGTACGGCTCTACGCTCCTCTCGTTGCCGCCGTAATGCGGGTTCACGCCGATGGAGACCGCCGCCCGGTGACCGAGCGTCGCTCCTGCGTAGATGCCGTGGCCGGGCACGAGGGCGTTCGCCGGCACCGAGAGATTCGCCGTCGGGTAGCCGAGGGTCCCCCCACGCTGGAATCCCGGGACGACCGTGCCCTCGATCTCGGGCGGGCGGCCGAGCATCCGCGCGGCGGCCTCGACCTCCCC
>DASUXI010000218.1:0-6988 GCA_036377995.1 Gaiellaceae bacterium | reverse complement strand
CGATCCCAAGGGCGCGGTCGCCGAAGCGGATGAGCTCGTCCAGCAGGTGATGAGGGACCGCGGCTATCCGGTCGAGGGCTTCGACCAGCAGGCGGCCGACATCTCCGTGGAACATCCCGACCTCGTCGAGAAGTACCGGACGGCGCACGGCATCGCGATGGCGAGCGAGCGGGGCACGGCGAGTACCGAGGATCTCCGGCACTCAGTGCGGCATTACCGCGCTCTCTTCGTCGAGCTGCTGGGAGCCGGGGCCGACGGCGACGTCGAGAACGTCGACGACGTCTCCAGCCGGGACAGCGGTCTGTCCGACGTGTCCGAGCGCGAGCACGTCCAGAGGTAGCTGGACGGGCTCAGATCAGGCCGCAGGAGCGCGCCGTGTTAGGCCAGGGGTAGAACCCGCGGCCGGCGCGGTGCGCTTTCTCTGCCGCCCACATCTGCTCGAGCGGGGTCCAGCGGTCCGCCGTGCCCTTGCGGTGCAAGAGCCCCGGCGCATACGTGCGCTGGAACATCAGGTCCATCTGGAGCCCGCCGTAGTACCCGTTCCCGGTGTTCGAGTGCCAGCCGCCCTCGAAGCGGTGGATGCAGAGCCACTGCCGCCGGTGAGGCGGGTTCTGGGCCGCGTATCGGGTCTGGACCGCGATCCGCTTCCAGACCGCGATCTTGGCCTCGACGTCCGCGGGTGCGTTGGCCAGCTGCCGTGTGAGGCTTCGACCCATGAGCCGCTGCCAGCGCCAGGTCTCGTGGCGCAGGCGGTCGATCCGCCGCTGGCGCACCCACTGAGGCCGGATCACGGACGCCGGTATCGGGCCTCCGGCGGTTCCGTCGGTCGTTGTCGAAGGCGGGTCGGGCGTCGTTCCGGCCCGGAGGCTGGTGGCCGCCGCAAGGGCAATGATCAGGGCGCAGGCGCACGCCAGCGCAGGTGTCAGTTTCGAAAGCATCTGAGGATTCCCCCCGGATCAACGCCGTCCCGCGACTGTGCCGCAGTGGGGACAGCTGGTTGTCGAGGGGATAAGACGGCCCGCTTGCGAAAGAGTTAGCACGCTCGTGCCGATCCGCACGATCGTTGCCAAGGGCGACTAGACGTTAGGGTCGCCTGGATGCCGCGTGCTCTCGTGCTGGCTGCGCTCCTCGCGCTCCTGGTGCTCCCGGCGGCCGGCGGGGGCGTCAGCGGAGACTTCGCGGCGGTGGCCCTCAACGTTCTTCCGCCGGGCCAGTCGGGCGACCTTCGCTTCCCGCCGACGGCTTCGGACCAGCTTCGGCTCTACGACGGTCTGACGCCTCTGTTCGACCGGGTGCGGCCTGCCGATCTCGGCCGCTACTTCAAGCCGGAGAGCTTCGGCGTCACCGGGAAGGTCGTCCGGACCGAGCGTCCGCGGCCGGGACTGCGCATCCTGCGCGACCGCTGGGACGTCCCACATGTCTACGGGCGCACGCGGGCCGACGTCGAGTTCGGCGCGGGTTACGTCACGGCGGAGGACAGGTTTGTCCTGCTCGAGCTCCTCCGCGGGCCGGGTCGCCTTGCCGCCCTCGACGCTCCGGGCATCGACCCGTTCGCCCTCGCGACCTCAGGGCGCCAGTTCGTCCCGAGCGCCGCGGCCGACGCGCGGCTCGCCTCGGAGCTCCAGCTCGTCCGGTCGGCCGGCGCGAAGGGAAGGCAGCTGTACGCGGACGTGCGCTCGTACGTCGCCGGCATCAACGCCTACTACCGCAAGAACGGCCAAGGCCTGCGGCCGTGGACGACCACGGACGTGATCGCCGTCGGCGCGCTCCTCGGGGCGAACCTCGGCGTCGGCGGCGGCGACGAGACGCGGCGCTCGATGTTCTACGACGCGCTGCGGAAGCGCTTCGGCGCAGCGTCACCCAAGTACTGGGACCTGCTGGCCGAGCAGCACGACCCGCAGACACCGGTGAGCGTCGACGGCGTGTTCCCGTACGACCAGGCGGCGCGGGGGCCGGGGAACGTGATCCTCGACGACGGCAGCTTCCACCCGAGCGGCTCCGCCGCGCCCTCGCAGTTCCACTTCGCGAGCCCGGTCGCCGCGAGCAACGCGCTGCTCGTGTCGGCCCGCCGCTCGGCCACGCGGCACCCACTCTTCGTGGCCGGCCCGCAGGTGGGCTACGCCTACCCGGAGCTCTTCCTCGAGCTCGACCTCCACGGGGGCGGCATCGACGCGCGCGGAGCCGCCTTCCCTGGCCTCTCGTTCTACATCGAGCTCGGCCGCGGCAAGGACTACGCCTGGAGCGCGACCTCGGCGAACTCCGACATCGTCGACCACTACGTCGAGACGCTCTGCGGCGGCGACGACGTCCACTACCTCTACAACGGCACGTGCACCGCGATGACGACGCTCGATGCGGGCCTCCTGAAAGGGACTGCGACGACGCCCGACCGTGAGATCACCTTCCGCGAGACCGTGCACGGCCCGGTGCTCGGCTACGCGACCGTCGACGGCCGCCGCGTGGCGATCTCGACGAAGCGCTCGACCCGAGGACGCGAGCTGCTCTCCGCGCTCGCGTTCCAGGACCTGAACACGAATCGCGTCCACGACGCCAGCAGCTTCTTCCGGTCGATGAACCAGCTCGAGTTCACCTTCAACTGGTTCTATGCCGACAACCGCGACATCGCGATGTTCTCGAGCGGCCGGCTGCCGATCCGTGCGCCGGGGGTTGCCAGCGGCCTGCCGACCGACGGCACCGGCGGCTACGAGTGGCGCGGATTCGAGCCGCTCACGCGACACGTCCGCGGCATCAACCCGAAGAGCGGGGTCATCCTCAACTGGAACAACAAGCCCGCGCGCGGCTTCTCCTCGTCGGACGACACCTGGACGTTCGGGCCCGTCCAGCGCGTGCAGCTCCTCTCGCGCGCGGTGGCGGCGCGGAAGACGCATACGCTCACCACGCTCGTCGCTGCGATGAACAAGGCGGCGACCCAGGATCTCCGCGCCGTGGAAGTGCTGCCGAGCCTCGTCCGCGTCCTCGGCAGTGCGCCGAACGCCCGCGACCAGAAGATGGTGGAGCTGATGACGGCCTGGGCGGCCGCCGGCGCCAGCAGGCTCGACCGGGATCTCGACGGCAAGATCGACGATCCGGGAGCGGCGATCATGGACGCCGTCTGGCCGCGTGTCGCCGACGCGCTGATGCGGCCCACCCTAGGGTCGCTGACCGACCGGCTCAAGGCGCTCGTTCCCGTCGACGATCCCGCCAACTCGAACGGCTCGTCCTATTTCGGCGGGTGGTACGGCTACGTCGTCCGCGATCTCGCCAATGCCACCCCGACGTTCTGCGGCGGCGGTGACGCTGCGGCCTGCCGGGACTCGCTCTGGCGCGCGGTCGACGCCGCGGGCAACCAGCTCGAAGCCGCCCAGGGCCCCGACCCGGCGGCCTGGCGGGCCGACGCGACGGGGGAGCGGCTCCGCTTCGGCTTCCTGTCGAAGACGGCGCGGTGGACGAACCGTCCCACCTTCCAGCAGGTGATCAGCTTCAACCGCCACAGGCCTCGCTAGGCTCAAGCCGGATGGCCGAGAAGCGGTATCTGCTCACCCCGGGCCCGACACCCGTGCCTCCCGAGGTGCTCGCGGCCCTCGCCCAACCGGTGATCCACCATCGCGAGCGCGACTACCGCGAGATCTACGAACGCTGCCTGGCGCGCCTGCGCGAGGTGTACCGCACCGAGCACGACGTCCTCATGTTCACGACCTCGGGCACCGGGGCGTTCGAGTCGGCCGTCGCCAACCTGACGTCGCCCGGCGACCGGCAGCTAGTGCTCTCGGCCGGGAACTTCGGGGAACGGTGGGCCGGCCTCGCAACGGCATTCGGCGCCGACCTCGTGCACGCTCGGCTCGACTGGGGCGACACGCCCGAGCCGGACGACCTGCGCTCAGCACTCGACGAAGCGGGCGACGTGCGCGTGGTCTACCTCACGCATTCGGAAACCTCGACGGGAGTCGTCTGCGACGTCCAGGCTCTCGCCGCCGTCGCGAAGGAGGCAGGAGCTCTCGTCGTCGTCGATGCGGTCTCGAGCCTCGGTGCGGTCCCGCTCGAGAGCGACGCCTGGGATATCGACGTGGTCGTGTCCGGCTCGCAGAAGGCGCTCATGTGCCCGCCGGGCGTGGCCTTCGCCTCGGTCTCACCCGCAGCGCTCGACGCAGCAGCGAGCGCGACCTCGCCTCGTTACGTCATGGACTGGGAGCGCACGCGGAAAGGGCAGGAGAAGCTCGACGCGCCGTTCACCCCGGCGATCTCGCTCGTCCGCGCCCTCGACGTCGCGCTGGGCCTGCTGCTGGAGGAAGGGCTCGAGGCGGCGTTCGAGCGGCACGCCCGGCTGGGCCGCGCCTGCCGCGAGGGCGCGAAGGCAATGGGCCTCGAGCTGTTCTCGCCGGACGAGGAGCGCTCCGCCGTCGTGACGGCGATTCGCTCACCCGACGGCGTCGACGGAACCGAGGTCGTCTCCGCGCTGCGCGACCGGTTCGGGATCACGATCGCGAACGGCCAGGGAGCCATCAAGGGCAAGGTCTTCCGGATCGGCCACATCGGCTGGTTCGACATCTTCGACATCACGACCGCGCTCGCCGCGGTCGAGCTCACGCTCGCGGACGCGGGCGCGGTGATCGAGCGCGGAGTCGCGGTGACCCGGGCGCTCGAGGCCTGGGCCGAGCACACGCCGGTGTGAGCAGGGTCCTCGTCCGCGAGCCCATCGCGGAGGCCGGCATCCGCCTCCTGCGCGAGCGCGGCTTCCAGGTCGACGTCGACGGTGACTCCGATCTCGCCGAGGCCATCGGGCGGTACGACGCGATCGTGATTCGCTCGGCGACGAAGCTGACCTCGGACGTGATCGAGCGCGCTGAGCGGCTCAAGGTGATCGGGCGGGCGGGCGTCGGCATCGACAACGTCGACGTCGACGCTGCGACCCGGCGCGGGATCGTCGTCGCAAACGCGCCCGAGTCGACAGTCGTCTCCGCCGCCGAGCACACGATCGGGCTCCTCGTCGCGCTGAGCCGCAACATCCCGCAGGCACACGCCGCTCTCAAGCAGGGGCGCTGGGAGCGGAAGGCGTACGGGGGCGTAGAGCTCGCCGGCAAGACACTCGGGGTCCTCGGTTTCGGACGGATCGGGCAACAGGTCGCTCGCCGCGCAGCCGGCCTCGGGATGCACGTCGTCGCATATGACCCGTTCGTGACCGCCGACCGTTTTAGGGAGCTGGGTGTCGAGAGGCTCGACGCGGTCGAAGACGTCTATGCGAACGCCGACTTCCTGACGCTGCACCTCCCGCTCACCGACGAGACGCGAGGCTCGATCGGCGCGGGCGCGTTCGCGAAGATGCGCGACGGCGTGCGCATCGTCAACGCCGCCCGTGGCGACTTGATCGACGAGGATGCGCTGCTCGAGGCGCTCCGCTCGGGCAGAGTGGGCGGGGCGGCCCTCGACGTCTTCTCCGCAGAGCCGTACTCGGGGCCGCTGCTCGAGCTAGACACCGTCGTGGCGACGCCGCATCTCGCCGCCTCGACGGAGGAGGCACAGGATCGCGCCGGCGTGATCATCGCCGAGCAGGTTGCGGCCGCGCTCGAAGGCGGACTGGTCACGAACGCAGTGAACATCCCGGTGATCGGCGCGGAGGATCTCGAGGTGCTCGGCGCCTACATCCCGCTGGCGGCGAAGCTCGGGCGCCTCGCAATGGAGCTCGCAGGCGGGCGAGTTGAAGAGTTGCGGCTCACCTACTTCGGAGCGCTGGCCGCGTACGACACCCGCCTCCTCACCGTCGCAGCGCTCAACGGCGCGTTTCAGGGCCGATCCGACCAGCCGGTGAACTATGTCAACGCGCCCGTGATCGCCGCGGAGCGCGGGGTGGAGGTGAGGGAGGAGCGCCGCCGCTCGTCGCGCGACTACACGAACCTTGTCCGGGTCGAGGCGGTGTCCGACGGAAAGGAGCTGCGCGTCGCCGGTACGACGATCGGGAACGACGACCGCCTCTGGCTCGTCAGCGCCCTCGGCTTCGAGCTCGACCTCGAGCTGGCGCCACGGCTCGTGGTCTTCCGGTACGACGACGTGCCGGGCGTGATCGGAAAGGTCGGGACGCTCTTCGGGCAGGCGGGTGTCAACATCGCCAACATGACCGTCTCTCGCACGCGACAGGGAGGCCAGGCGCTGATGGTGCTGTCGATCGACACGCCGGCGACGCCCGACCTCGAGGAGCGCATCCATGCGGAGTTCGACGACGCACGGTTCATCTCGCTGGAGTGAGCTCCGCGACCGCGGCGTCGGCTGGGTCGTCGCGCAGTTCGCACTGATGGGGGTGATCGCCGTCGCGTGGCTCGTGCCCCCGGAATGGCCCGAGCCGGTGCGGACGCCGTTTCGCATCGCGGGTCTTGCGCTGGCGGTTGCAGGCGTCGCGTTCGCCCTCTGGGCACACCGTTCGCTCGGAAGCTCGTTCACGGCCTTTACCACGCCGCCCTCGGGTGCCGCACGGATCGAATCGGGGCCCTACCGGTACGCGCGACACCCGATGTACGGCGGCGGCATCCTCGCGTTCGCCGGGCTCTCACTGGCGTTCAGCATCCTGTCCCTCGTCCTCGTGGCGGCGCTCACCGTCCTCTGGCGGGCGAAGTCGGGAGTCGAGGAGCGCGTGCTCACGGCCCGGTTCCCCGACTACGCCGACTATCGGCGACACACGCCGCATCGCTTCCTGCCCGGGCTCTTCTGACCATGTGGCCCGAGCCGGTCGAACAGATCGCCGCCCTCCTGCGGGCCGCCCACGTCGAAGGGCGCATCGAGGAGCTCGCGCCGGGAGTCGACTCGCCCGCAGGGACTGCGCTCTTCGCGGCCGGCTTCGAGGCCGACGGCTCGACGGTCGTCGCCCTCGTCCCGGGGGCGCATGAGGTCGACCGCGGCAAGCTCGCCGCGGCCTCGGGCTCGCCCGGGCTTCGTCCCGCGCCGGCTCCGGCGTTCCCGTTCGAGAGTGCCCGTGTCCTCGTCGACCAAACGGCACTTACCG
>DASUXI010000217.1:0-17277 GCA_036377995.1 Gaiellaceae bacterium | reverse complement strand
GGGAAGCGGAGCCGCCCCATGCAGAGCGGCTCCGCTCCGCTCGCAGTTGCCGTTAGCCGACTGGTAGCTGGGCGAACAGCTTGTCGACCGTCAGGATCTCCTCCTGCTCAAACGCAAGCAGGCGGTCGTAGTAGTGCCACGCCTTCGCCACCTTGCCGTCTCGGATCTCGGCGATGAAGGCAAACGGCGCGTCGATGCGCTTGTCGGTTGGCGGCATCTCCAGCTCGGGTCTGTGGAGGATGCCGGTGTGAGTTCCGATGAAGCGTGCCTGCAGGCAGACGAGCCCACCCTCACCGAAGATGACCGGATCCTTCAGCTGGTTGTCCGGATACGCCTCCGTCCACAGGTCATAGAAGCCCTTACCGAGCTCACTTCGGCCGACGAACTCGCGTCCCGTCGGCTGATCGAAGTAGCGGACATCGCTGTCGTAGAGCGCGAGGAACCGATCGCGGTCGTGCGCGTTCCACGCCTCAACCCCCTCCCGGAGGATCGTCTTGGCGTCCATTGATACACCTCCTTTCTGACGCCACCCAGCGGGCAGACAAAAGCGCCCGCCGGAAACGCCGTTCAGCCTCGTTGATCCGCCGAGAACGGGCATCGGGTGGACTACGGAACGACTTGCCTCGAACTACTGAGCCGACTTCGACGCGACGCTTCAAGAAAGCTAGCGGGGCACGGTGCTAGCTTCCCTGCCGTGCTGTTCCGCCAGTTCGTCGACGACGATCTCGGCTGTGCCTCCTACTTGATCGGCGACCCGACGGGCGGAGAGGCCGTCGTGGTCGACCCCGCGTACGCGATCGAGCCCTACTTCGACGCGGCCGCGGACGAGGGCGTGCGGATCGCCGGCGTGCTCGAGACGCACACCCATGCCGATCACGTCTCCGGGCACGGCCGCTTCGCGCTCGAGCACGGCATCCCGGTCTCGATCCACGCGCTCGCCGAGCCCGAGTATCCGTTCGAGCCGCTCGAGGACGGGCAGGTCTTGCATATCGGATCCATAAGCGTCCGCATCGTCCACACGCCCGGTCATCGCCCGGAGCACTGCGCCTTCGTCGTCGAGGAGCATCTCGTCCTCACCGGCGACTCGCTCTTCGTCGGCGACGCGGCGCGGCCCGATCTCGCCATCGACGCGCGCGAGGGAGCGGAGGGGCTGTTCGGCTCGCTCCAGCGCCTGACGCAGCTGCCGGACTCCTACGAGGTGTATCCGGGACACGTCGCCGGCTCGCTCTGCGGCGCCTCGATGAGCCCGGCGCACTCCTCGACGATCGGTGCCGAGAAACGGACGAACACCGCGCTGGCCTACGGAGACGCGCAGACGTTCATCAACGCGTCGGCCTCGCTCTCGACGCCGCGCCCACCCACCACTCCGCTGGTCGTCGCCCTCAACAAGGGCCCGTTCGTCGGCGCCCCCTCGCCGCTCGAGCACCTCGAGGCGCCGGGCGAGGCGACGATCCTCGACGTGCGCCGCGCCGAGGCGTACGCCGCCGGTCACGCGCACGGCTCGGTCAACGTCCCCGTCTCTGGCTCGTCGTTCGCCACGAGGGCCGGGTTCGTCCTGGACCCGGAGGAGCGGATCGTCATCCGGGCGGCCGACTCGGGCGAAGCCGAGCGCGCGGCGCGCGGCCTCCGGTCGGTCGGCTTCCTCGAGCTCGCCGGGTACGTCACGGAAGGGGACGGCGCAGAGCGCCTGGACCCGATCGAGCTGGGCGAGGTCAAGCGCCTGCTCGAGGGCGGCGGCGTTCAGCTGCTCGACGTGCGCGAGAAGTCTGAGCGGGACGACGGCTACATCCCGGGCTCTCTCCACATCCCCTTCAGGCTGCTCCGCGACCTCGGCGCGGACGGCCTCGACCGGAGCAAGCCGGTGGTGACGATCTGTGAGTCGGGTATGCGCGCGAGCATCGCGGCGAGCGTGCTCGCTGCCACCGGGGTCGAGGCACGTCCCGTTCTGCACGGGGGCGTGAACGACTGGCCGGGCGGAACGGTGTCGTTTCGCCGCTGCGGCGGCTCAGGCTGACGCGGCGAGCAGCTCCTCGCCCTCACGGACGTAGCGCGTTGCGCCGACGGAGCGCCAGAAGGAAAGCGCGGCCTGGAGGTATGCATCACCTTCGGGTCTGCGGCCGGCGTCGACGAGCACACGCGCCGCCTTCAGGCGGGCCGTCGCGGCATGTGGGGCAGCCCCGATCTCGTCGAAGATCTCCGCAGCGCGCGGGTAGTCGCCGTCGAACACCGCCAGCGCCGCATCCGTCCACGGCCCTCCAAGTGCCGCCTCGAGGCGTGACCGAGCCCGCTCCAGGAGCCCGAGCGGCTCCATGGCCCAAACGAACGCATCTGCACCCACAACGCCCCAGATGGCGTCGACGGCGAGGAGCTCGTCCGCAAAAGTAATCGCCTCTTGCCGGCGGCCGGCCTCCGCGAGCACCGTCGCGCAGGTCCCGAGCGCAGGCAGGATCAGGGATTCGTCGCCGGCGCGACGGGCACGCGAGAGCGCATCCAACGTGTCTTCGACAGCACTCGCCGTGTCATCCCGTGCAAGCCGCACGAGCGCGCGTGAACCAAGGACAGGACCGTCGAGATAGTGCGGACCGACGGACTCGGAGCGAGCGAGGAAGTCGTCGGCGCGCCGCATGAATTCGTCCCACTCGCCCAGCTCACGCAGCACCAGGACGATGTTGCCTTCCGTGAAACGAAGCCAGACCTCATTCCCGAGCTCTTTCGCGAGGCGATTCGACTCGAGCAGAAGCTCGAACGCCTCCCGCAATCGACCGTCTCTGTGATCCACCACGTTGGCGAGGTTGTTGTACGCGCGATACGCGATCCCCAGCAGATTGCGGTCGAGGGCCAGGTCGAGCCCTCGCTGGATGTCGTCCTTACCTGCGCGATCTCCGACGTTGGCACGCGCCGCACGCGCCGTGCCGACCGTGACCAGGTTCGTCGCGCGAAGCTCGTCGAGGTGAAGCGACTCGGCGAGCTCGAGTGCCTCCGCCCCGAGCTCGTAGTCCAGCCGGCCGGCAAGCATCTGGAAACGCGCGAGCTGGCTGAGCACCCGCGCCTTGGCCGCCGTCGGCGGCTCGTCCCGGACGAGCCCCGCCGCGAGCTCGAGGTGCTCGAAGCAGCGGTCGCGGTCGCCGCTCATCCACGCCGCTTCGGCCAGGAGCGAATCGACCTCGGCGGCGCGGCTCCGGTCGCCGGCCTCGAGGAGGGCCCGGTGCGCCTGTTCGAGAGAGACGATCTGCTCCTCGTCGCCCGCAGCGAAGTGCGCAAGTCCCAGGCGGAAGAGAAGATCGGCCCGCTCCGCCAGCGCGTCCTCGGGCCAGAGCTCGAGCGCCTCCCGGTAGAAGCGCGCGGCAGCGAGATGGGCGCCGAGGCTTTGGGCGCGATCGCCCGCCTCACCGAGCACGGCCCGGGCCCGCGGCGTCAGCGCGGTGACGTCCTCTGCCGCAGCCCGGGCGAGCTCGAGCGCGCGCGAGTAGTGGTGCGCGAGCATCTCGGCGTGATCCTCGGGCCGGCCCAGTGACTCGATCCACTCGGCTGCACGCCTGTGCCTGAGGATCCGCTCGACTCTCGGAATCTGGCCGTAGGCGACGTCGCGGACGAGGATGTGCAGGAAGACGTACTGCGTCTCGTCCGCCACGGAACTGCGCCGCTCTCGCCTGACGAACTGCTTGCGCTCGAGCAGATGGAGGCGCTCTTCGACCGGGTCTCCGGCGCCGCTCACTGCGGCGAGCGCCCCGCCCCAGAACTCCTGGCCGATCACGGCCGCGTCCTGGAGGAGCGACTTCTCCTCGGGAGGCAGCGCGTCGAGGCGCGCCGCGACGATGCCCTGGATCGATTCCGGGACGGGAAGCTCCGACTGCGCCCCGCGCTCGGACACCATGCGGACGTACTGCTCGGCATAGAGCGGGTTGCCGCCGGAGCGGGTGAGCAGCTCGGCCTGCTCGTCCGCAGCGATCACCGGTCGCGCGAGCAGCGACGAGATCAACCTCGCCGTGTCCTCGTCAGACAGGGGCGAAAGTGACAACGTGGTCGCGTTCGGCTTCCCGCCGCCCCAGCCCGCCCGCTGCTCGAGCAGCTCGGGCCGCGCGGTGGCCAGGACGAGGATCGGAACGCCGCTCGCCCAGTCGACGAGATGGTCGACGAAGTCGAGCAAGCCCTCGTCGGCCCACTGAAGATCGTCGAAGACGAGCACGAGCGGATGCTGCTCGGCCATCCCCTCGAAGAGCCGCCTCCAGGCGGTGAACGCCTCCTCACGCGGCGCCGTCGAGTCGTCGCCCGAAAGCCCGACGAGGTCGCCCAGATGACGCGAGATCCAGCCCGCGTCGCGCGCGTCCGGCACCACACGTTCGACAGCCGCGTCGAGCTTCCCGCGTGCCTCGGGATCCGTGTCCGTCTCGAGGATCCCTGCCTCCGCCTTCACCATCTGCGCGAGCGCCCAGAAGGTCACGCCTTCGCCGTACGGCAGCGAGCGACCCTGCCGCCACAGGACGATGTCCGGGATCGACTCGACATGGGCCTTGAGCTCGGCGACCAGGCGGCTCTTGCCGATTCCCGGAACGCCGACGATGGTGACGAGCTGCGGCGATGCCTCAGCGCGGGTTCGGTCGAGCGCATCGACGAGCTGGTCGACCTCGCGGCGCCGCCCGACGAGGGGCGTCTCGGTGGAGACGGTCTCCGTGCCGACCCGCGCGCGCGGATCGAGCGCCTCCCAGACCGCGAGGGGCTCCGCCTTCCCCTTGGCTTCGACGCTCTCGAGCTCACGGAACTCGATCACGGAGCTCGTCGCGCGGTAGGTCGTCGGCCCGACGATTACACCGTTCACGGGCGCCGCGGCCTGGAGACGGGCCGTCGTGTTGACGACGTCGCCGGCAGCCATGCCTTCGCCCGCCTCCGGCCGAGCGCCGAGGTTGATCAGCGCCTCTCCCGTGTTGACGGCGATCCGCACCTGAACCTTCTGCTCGTCGCGCGCCCAGTCGCGGATCGCCAGTGCGGCGCGCACGGCCCGCTCGGGGTCGTCCTCGTGCGCTGTCGGCGCGCCGAACAGCGCCATCACGGCGTCGCCGATGAACTTCTCCACGGTCCCACCGTGCCGCTCGAGCTCCTGCCGCAGCTTCTCGTGATACGGACGGAGGACAGCCTCGACGTCCTCTGGGTCGAGCTGCTCCGCCTGCGCCGTGAATCCGACCAGATCGGCGAACAGGACCGTGACGACCTTGCGCTCGCGCCGGGCTTCCACGCTAACCCAGGCGCTCGACGACGTAGCCCCGCTCGTCCATCGCCCCGAGCAGGCGCCGGCAGTGCTCCTCGTCGCGGGTGACGAGGGTGAGCTCGACCTCGGTGCTGCTGACGGGGATGTCCATTCCCTCGCGGTGGTGGTCGACGGCGATCACGTTCCCCCGTTCCTCCGCGACGAGCGAGAGCAGCTTGATCAGCTCGCCGGGACGATCCGAGAGGTGCGTCCGCACGACGAGGTACCGGCCCGCCGAAGTGAGGCCGTGGCGCATGACGGAGATGAGCATCGTCGCGTCGATGTTGCCGCCGGAGAGAATCGGCACCGCGAGGCCGGAGCCCCCCGCCTTGCCCGCCAGCAGAGCGGCCACCCCGACGGCGCCGGCGCCCTCGACGACGAGCTTCGCACGCTCCAGCAGGAGCACGATCGCCTCGCTGATCTCCTCGTCCGTGACGTCGACGATGTCGTCGAGCAGCTCCGCCAGCAGCGGCATCGTGAACTCGCTCGGCACCTTGACCGCGATCCCGTCGGCGATCGTGTAGCCGTGCAGCCCTGCGCGGATGCCGACGAGCCGGACCCCCGGGCGCATCGCGCGCAGGGCGATCGCGATTCCGAGCGCCAGGCCGCCGCCACCGATCGGGATGAGCACGGTGTCGACCTCGGGCGCCTGCTCGAGCAGCTCGAGGCCGACCGTGCCCTGCCCGGCGACGACGAGCTGGTCCTCGTATGGGTGGATGAAGGTCGCCCCCGTCTCCTCGACGTCGGCGAGCGCGGCCGCGAGGGCGTCCTCGAAGACGTCCCCCGCAAACTCGGTCGTCGCACCGTAGTTGCGGCATGCCTCCACCTTCGCCATCGGCGCGGCGAGGGGAACGTAGATGCGCGCGCTCACGCCGGCCTCCCGCGCCGCCCAGGCGACCGCCTGACCGTGGTTCCCTGCGCTCGCCGCGACGACGCCGGCGTTGCGCTCCTCGAGAGTCAGATGGGCCAGCCGGTTGACGGCACCGCGGATCTTGAAGGCACCGGTGCGCTGAAGGTTCTCGGCCTTGAGGCGCACCTCGCGTCCACAGCGGCGCGAGAACGTCTCCGAGAGGTAGATGGGCGTCTCCTCGACGATCCCCAGCAGGCGCCGGCGCGCCTCCTGGATGTCAGCGAGGGTCGGGGCCGTCCGCTGCGTCGCCAACCTTGAACACCTTCTGAAGGATCTCACGCACCGCGGAGAGAGGGTCGAGCCGGCGCTCCTGGACCTCCGCGAGCAGCCGCCGCAGCTCGGGATCGTCTTCGACCGCGCGTTCGAGATGCGCCTTCGCGCGGCCGGAGGCGACCGCGAACACTTCGCCCGCGAGGTTCTTGCGGCGACGCTCGTCGAGTTGCCCCGCTGCTTCGAGGTGAGCCCGGTGCTCCTCGATCTTCTCCCACAGCTTCGGCACGTTCTCGCCACGCGTCGCATCCGTCAGCACGATCGGCGGCCGCCAGTCGCTGTCGCGGTCGAGCGACAGGATCGACCGCACCTCGTTCAGCATCGTCTTGGCCGCCGGATGATCCATCTTGTTGACGGCGATCACGTCCGGGATCTCCATGATCCCCGCCTTGAGCGCCTGCACCGAGTCGCCCGACCCGGGCATCAGGACGAGCAGGACGGTATCGGCGATCCCGATTACCTCCACCTCGCTCTGCCCCGCCCCGACAGTCTCGAGAAAGAGAAGCTGCTTGCCCGCCGCGTCGAGGACGAGCAATGCCTGCAGCGTCGTCTCGGCGAGGCCGCCCAGATGGCCGCGGGTCCCCATCGAGCGGATGAACACGCCCGGATCGAGGAAGTGGTCGGCAAGCCTGATGCGGTCGCCGAGCAGCGCACCGTGCGTGAACGGGCTCGACGGGTCGACCGAGATGACCCCGATCGTCCGCTCCTCGGCCCGCACGTGCCGGATCAGCGCCGAGATCAGGGTCGACTTGCCAACGCCCGGCGGCCCGGTGACGCCGACCGTGTAGGCCTGCCCCGTTTCGGGATAGATGTCGTGCACGAGCTCGTATGCGAGCGGGTCGGCGTTTTCCACCAGCGAGATCGCCCGCGCGAGCGCACGCTTGTCGCCGGCGCGCACACCTGCCGCGAGCGACTCGCGTGTCCACTCTCGCCGAGCAGCCACTACGCGACCTCGGCGTTGATCGACCGCCGCGACTCCCGGAGCGCCCCGCGCGCGAACAGGTACGCGACGAGCGAGGCGAAGACGAGCACGAGGCTGACGATGCCGAAGATCCAGCGCGGCCCGACCGAGTCGGTGAGCGGGCCGGCGACGACGAAGCCGAGGCCGTAGACGGCGTAGTTGACGCTCATGATCACGGTGAAGACGCGACCTCGAATCTCGTCCGTCGTGCCGCGCTGGACGAGCAGCGAGTTGCAGACGACCGCGGTCCCGTTGCCGACTCCCATCAGGACGAAGCACGGAATCGAAACCCAGACGTTCGGCGCCACGGCCGCCGCGCCGACGCCGATCGCCTGAACGAGAATGCTCGCCGCATACACGCGGCCGACCGGGTGGCGCTCGATAAACCCACCGGCGGCGAAGCTCCCCACCGCCAGGCCGAGGCCGATGCAGCCGAAGATCAGCCCGTAGCCGAAGTCGCCCGCGTTGAAGGAGTCCTTCGCGAGGAAGATCTGCGCGGTCTGCGTCGAGGCGACAGCGCCGAGCGCGATCGTCCACACGACCAGGACGGTCAGCAGGGGGCGCGTGCGCACGACCACCGAGAATCCGTCCCGCAGGTCTCGCAGGTGGCCATGGCTCGCGGCGAGCGTGCCGTGCAGGCGCTCCCGGGAGATACGCAGGACCAGCAGCGCCGAGAGCAGGAACGACCCGGCGTTGATCCAGTAGGCGAGATCGGGCCCTGACGCGGCCACGAGCACGCCACCGATCACCGGCGCCACCGTCCAGCTGACGTTCTCACTCGTCTGGATGAGCGAGTTCGCGCGTACGAGATCGTCGTCGTCGACGAGGTTCGGCAGCCCGGCGTAGACGGCGGGCCGGAAGAACCCCGTCGCGAAGCCCGCGATCCCCGCCAACGCCACGATCGACCCCGCCGAGCCTGCGAACGGAAGTACGCAGAAGACGGCAAGGCGGACGAGATCGGCGGACACCATCAGGCCGCGGCGCGAGAAGCGGTCGAGCACGGGCCCCAGGAAGAGCCCGATCACCACAGCCGGCAGGAACTCGACGATCATCAGGGCGCTCACCCACGGGCCCGACTGCGTCCGGTCCTTGACGTCGACGACCAGTGCGACCGTCGCGAGCAGCGTCCCGAGGCTCGAGGCGAGCGTTGCGACGAAAAGCGAGCGAAAGCCGGGCGCGGTTCCGAGAAGGCTCAGCTGACGGCGGAGACCGGTCACGCGCGCGGGAGTCTCTCAGGAAGCGACGGCGGGTGTCTCCGCTCGTTCCAGCGCGGCTGCCAGGAATTCGTGCTCCTCGGTGGTTCCGACCGTGACCCGGACCGCGTTCGGCGCCCCGAAAGCGGCGAGCGGCCTGACGATCACTCCCTGCCGCAGGAGTGACTCGAAGAACGGCTGTGCCTCCTCGCCGAGGTCGACGAAGACGAAGTTCCCGACCGCGGGCCCGACGACCGAGTAGCCGGCCGCACGGAGAATCGTCTCGAGCTCGGTCCGGCCGCCGGCGTTGGCCCGCCGGCGGCGCTCGAGCTCGCCGCCCGCGTCGAGACTCGCGAGCGCGGCTTCCTGTGCGGGCGTTGTGAGATCGAACGCACGCCGCGTCTTGCCCAGTGCCATGACAATCTCGGCCGGGCCTACGCCGTAGCCGACGCGCGCCCCCGCCAGGCCGTAGATCTTCGAGAATGTCCGCAAGACGATCACCGGTCGTCCGGCCTTGAAATGGTCCTCGATCCCGTCGGCGTAGCCGGGGTCGTCGATGTACTCGAAGTACGCCTGGTCGAGCACGGTGAGGACGTGGCGCGGGACACGCTCGAAGTACGCGTCGAGCTCGGAGCGCGAGCTCATCGTGCCGGTCGGGTTGTTGGGGTGGCAGACGTAGACGAGCTTCGTGCGCTCGGTGACCGCGTCGAGCATCGCCTCGAGGTCGTACACGTGGCCTCGAAGGGGGACGCGGCGAGCGACAGCACCGAGCTTCGACGCGTAGATGACATAGCTGGGAAACGAAGGCCAGCCGCATACGACCTCGTCACCGGGGTCGAGCACCGCCTGGGAGATGCCGTCGATGATCCCATCCGCTCCCGAACCGACCGCGACTTCTTCGAAGCGCACGTCGTGCCGCTCGGCCAGCGCCTTCCGAAGACGGTAGGCGCCGCCGTCCGGATAGCGGTTCAACTCGCCGGCCACGCGCTCCATCGCCGCGAGCGCCTCGGGGAAGGGCCCGTTGGGGCCCTCGTTCGAGGCGAGCTTGACGACACGCGCGAGGCCGAGCTCGCGCTGCACCTCTTCGACCGGCTTGCCCGGCTCGTAGGCGACGAGCCCTTCGAGCGCGGGCCGGACGAAGCCGGGTGGCAGCTCCACTAGGTGCTCGAGTCGGCGGTGTCCCCCGACTTCTTGCGCCAGAACCAGAGCGCTCCGCCGACTGCGGCTGCGATCGAGGCGAGGGCGGCCGGCTTCTTCACGGCCCCATGGTCGCCTCGAGCGGGGCCGGCCCGACGGGCCTTTTGCTTCGCCACCGACTTCGTGACGTGCCAGATGCTCCAGCCGAGGACTGCGTTGCGCCGGTTGATGATTCCCATGAGTCTCCTTTCCGCGGCGAGCCTAGCAAGGTCCCGCCGGGCCATCTCCGTCCCTCTCCGCAGCCCAACGGGGGCTTACTTCGTCTTCTTGGCCGGCGGCGAGCTGTTTCGATGCGACTTCGGTTTCGCAGCGTGCGTCGCGTGAGTGGAGCGTGTGTGGGCCGTTTGCGTGGCCGGCGTCCTGGAGCTCGAGTGACCGACGGCAACGCCGGTGTGGGTCGCGGGCCGGCCGCTTCGGCCCGGGGCGACAAATTTGTGGCTCTTGCCCGCATTCCCGCGGCTCGGCTTGCCCGCGCCATTTGCCTTACCCGTGGCGTGCCCACTCGCCTTCGCTTGCGCCCTGGTCGCCTGTCCCTTTGCAGCCTGTCCAGGCGGGAACGGGCTACGGGCGTCCGCGCCGAAACGCGACGGTCCCGCGCCCGCGGCCGGATTGACCACGTTCTGCCGCACCGGAGCCTGCTTCACGGCCGGTGAATGCTTGCCCGCCCAGGGGGCATGGCCTACCCCCTCGTAGCCGGCGCCCCCGATCACGAGCCCGGCCGTCACGGCGACGGCGGCCTTCATGGCCAGTCCGGTGCCGAGAGCAGCGCCGCCCGAGCTGACCGCGGCCCCGCCCAGCCCGGCGGCCGCCCCTCCTCCGCCTCCGCCGAAGAGCGAGCCGAGCGACGTCGGTACGGGTACCAGGCCGAGCGACTTGATCGCGCTCTTCTGGGCGCGCTGCCGGCGGGCGAAACGCGCGCACTCCTGACACTCGCGGAGATGACCCCGCAGCTGCCCTTTCTCCTCGCGCGAGAGACGGCCGTCGAGCTGCCGCGAGATGGCGAACTCCGCCTCGCCGCAGGTCAGCGACCCCTCGAGCTGCTCGCGCAGGGCCCGGCGCGCGCGGAAGATCAGCGTCTCGACGGCGCTCGTCGACAGATCGAGGATCTCGGCGATCTCCGCGTACGAGCGTCCTTCGAGCTCCCGCATGACGAGAGCGGCGCGCTGGTTGAACCCGAGCTGGCCGAGTGCGCGCCGAATGTCCTCCGGCGACGGTGCCTCGTCGTCGGCGACGACGTCCGCGATGTCGTCCTCGTACGTCACCTCTGTCGGGCGCCTCGCCGACTGGCGGAAGCGTTGACGGCAGACGTTGTGCGCGATCGCGATCAGCCAGTTCTGCGGCTTCTCGGGCCGGCTGCCCTTCTCGACGTAGGCCCGGTAGGCGTTGAGGAAGGTCGTCTGGGTGACGTCCTCGGCGTCGGCGGTGTTCCGCATCACGGCGAGGGCGTAGCGGTAGACGTCGCCCACGTGCCGTTGGTAGAGCCGTTCGAAGCTCCGGTCCGGGCGTGGACGCTGCGCCAGCAAGGGCGTCATGACCTATTAGATACCCGCTGGCCCGGATTCTTGCGCCCCGGCGGGGCCTGCCGCGTCAGGCCGTGGCCGTGGCGCGTCGGCGATTCGCCACGTGGATCGCCCGCCCGAGCGCCACCAGGCCCGCCTCCTTGACCGCCTCCGAGAGGGTCGGATGGGCGGTCATCCCGTCCGCAACCGTCTCGACCGTGGCTTCGGCATCGATCGCGACGACCCCGGCCTCGATCAGGTCGGTGACGTGCGGCCCCACCATGACGAGCCCGAGGAGCTCGCCGTAACGGGTCTCGTGGATGGACTTCACCCAGCCGATCGTCTCGTTCTGCATCACGGCGCGCGCGTTCGCGACCCAGGGGAACCTGCCGGTCGCGACGTCGTCTCCGTACTGCTCGCGCGCCTCGGCCTCGGTCAGCCCCACGCCGGCGATCTCCGGATCGGTGTAGATCGGGCGCGGGACGGCGCGGTTGTCGACCACGGCATCGTGGCCGCAGGCGTTCTCCGCCGCGACCTCGCCCTCGCGGAACGCGGTGTGCGCGAGCTGCCAGTACCCGGCGCAGTCGCCGACGGCATAGATGTGCGCGACGGTCGTCCGCCGATGCTCGTCGGCCGCGATCCCCGTGTGCCGGTCGAGGTCGACGCCGATCATCTCGAGGCCGAGGCCCTCCACGGTCGGACCGCGCCCGACCGAGACGAGCATGAGATCGGCCTCGACTGTCTCGCCGTCCCCGAAGTGAACCGTGATCCCCCCGTATGACTCCTCGACCTTGGTGCACTGCTTCTCGAGGTGCAGCGTGATCCCGCGGCGCCCGAACTGCTTCGCCAACTCGTTCGCCGCGTCGGCGTCTTCCTGCGGGATCAGCGAGGGCAGCATCTCGATGATCGTCATCTCGCTGCCGAAGCGATTGAAGATCGACGCGAACTCGCAGCCGATGATGCCGCCGCCGAGGACGACGAGCCGCCTGGGCACCTCGCTCTGCGCGAGCAGGCCGGTCGAGTCGACGCAGCGCGGATTGTCCAGCCCTTCGATCGGCGGTCGGAGGGGGAACGAGCCCGTGGCGACGATCGCAGACTTGAATGTCACGTCTTCCCCGCCTTCGACGGCGATGGTGTTCGCGTCCTTGAAGGTGCCGGTGCCGTTGACCCATTCGACGCCGTTGGCCTTGAAGAGGGAGGCGACCCCGCTCGTCATCTGTTTGACCACGCCGGCCTTCCACTCGTTCGCCGTGTCGAAGTCGAGCTGGTAGCCGCCGAGCTTGACGCCCAGCTTGTCGAACGTGTGCTCCGCCTCCTTGAGGGCGAACGCCGTCTGTACCCACGCCTTCGTCGGGATGCAGCCGACACGCAGGCAGGTGCCTCCCAGCTCGGGCTCGCGATCGACACATGCAACTTTCGCTCCGAGCTGCGCCGCTCGGATCGCGGCGGTGTATCCGCCCGGGCCTCCGCCGAGAACGGCAACGTCGTAGTCCATCGTCCTCTCGCTCTCCTCGCTCGTTTTCGCCGAGGACTCTAGTCGCTCGCTACAGGCTCGCCTTCATCGTCACCGTTCCGTCCGTCTCCTCGACCGGCTCGAACCCGTGACGCTCGTACAGCTTCGTCATCCCCTTCTCGGCACTGAGGCTGACGGCGGTATGGCCGGCTTCGCGGGCCGCCACGAGCAGGGCTTCCAGCAGCTGGCCGCCGAGGCCGCTGCCGCGGCGGCTCGGTACGACTGCGATCGTCAGCTCCGGGGTCTGCTCGTCCACGAAGCCGAAGCCAGGTGCATCCGCGGGGAAAAGGCGGTACCACGCCGCGCCGACGGGCCCGGCCTCCCACGCGACGAGGCCCGCGTCTCCGGGACGTCCCCAATTGTTGACGTACCGCGCCACCGGCAAATCGGGACCCTCGCTCAGGCGCCAGTGGTAGGCGTGCTTGAGCATGTCGCGGAGAAAGCGGACGTCCTGCGGCCCGGCCTGGCGAATCACGGCCCTGAGTCTACGGCCTGAGTTCCTGGCCCGACATCGCTCGCGATGTCGGCACGAGAGGCGCCATGGGTCTCCCATGGCGCCGTCCGACGCCCGCCCACGTTGCCGCAAACGGCGGGCCGCTACGACCGCAACTCTTGGGCGAACTGGAGGCGGTTCCCGTCCGGGTCGAAGACGTCGAGAAGCCGCATCTCACCGTGCAGCTCGAAGACGATGCCGATCTCCACGCCCGCGTCACGCAACGCGTCTGCCGCGGCTCTCACGTCCTCCACGTCGACGTGGGCGACCCCGCCGTCCTCTTCCGGCTCCCCCTCGGCGAGACCGATCTCCATGCCGTCTCGCTCGAGCTTGACCCAGTCGCCGTCCGGGTCGACATACGTCTCGCCGAAGCCGAGCTTGGCGGTGTAGAAGGCACGCGCGGCCGCAAGGTCGCGCACGTGGTACCAGACCACGGGCGACGGAACGGCCGTCAAAGCGCCAGGCCCGGTTCCTCGAGGAACGTCTTGACGTCCCGGAGGAACTCGGCGCCCGTGGCGCCGTCGACCGCACGGTGGTCGCAGGTGAGCGTCAGCTCCATCCGCGGCCGAACGGCTGGCTGCCCGTCGACGGCGACGACCCTGTCCTCGATCGAGCCGACCGCGAGGATCGCCGACTGCGGCGGATTGAGCACCGCGACGAAGCGCTCGATCCCGTACATGCCGAGGTTCGAGATCGTGAACGTGCCGCCGTCGAGATCCTCCTGCCGGAGCTTGCCCGACCGCGCGCGCTCGACGAGCCCGGCGCGCACGGCGGCGATCTCCGCGATCGACTTGCGCTCGCACCCGGGGATCACGGGGACGACGAGCCCGTTCGGCACCGCGACGGCGATGCCGACGTTCGCCGAGGGATGCAGCTCGATCGCTTCGCCCGTGTAGAGAGCGTTCACCGCTCGGTGCCGCATCAGGGCCGCGGCGCAGACCTTGGTGAGGAGGTCCGAGATCGTCGGCTTGACGCCGTCGCCGTGCAGCTCGACGAGCCGTTCGCGAAGCGCGGTCGCCCGGCCCATGTCGGCGGTGATGCCGAGCTGGAACACGGGCGCCTGCCAGGCCTCCGTCAGTCTGCGCGCGATCGTCTTGCGCATGGACGAGAGCTCCTGCACCTCGACGCTCTCCGTCATGAGAGCCGGTGGCGACTCGACCGCGAGCCGCGCCGGCGCGGCGGGAGGGCCGGTGGCCGCGGCGCGCTCGACGTCCTCCGCGACGACACGGCCGTCGGGGCCGGTGCCGGCGACCATGCTCAGGTCGATGCCCCGCTCGCGCGCGATCCGGCGCGCGAGCGGTGACGCCTTGACGCGGCCTCCGACCGCCTCCGACTGCTGTGGCGCGGTCGCTGCCGCCTCTCGGCGAGGCTCGGGACGCTCCTCTTTCCGGGGACCGCCCCCGTTGGCCGAATCGGCGGGGGCCGATTCGGCCACCGAAACCTCTTCGCCCTGCTCGCCGATCACGGCGATCGTCCGGCCGACCTCGACCTCACCCTCCGCCACCGCGATCTTCAGGAGCACGCCCGACGCGTCCGACTCGACCTCCTGCGTGACCTTGTCCGTGTCGAGCTCGTAGAGCGGCTCGCCTTTCGCAACCCGGTCGCCTTCGGACTTGAGCCAACGCACGATCGTTCCGGCCTCCATGCCCTGACCCAGGCGCGGCAGCTTGATCTCGGTCGCCATCAGATTCTCCCGACGGTGCGGCGCACGGCCTCGAGCACGTCGGCGGCGTGAGGGACGACGAAGTTCTCCATCACGGGTGCGAAGGGAAGAGGCGCGAACTTCGCGCCGACGCGCTCGATGGGAGCGTCGAGCCAGTCGAACGCGCCGTACTGCACGACGGCCGCGACCTCCGCGCCGAAACCCATACGCGTCACCGCCTCATGAGCGACGACGCAGCGGTTCGTCTTCTTCACCGATGAGATCAGCGTCTCCTCGTCGAGCGGCTGCAGAGTGCGCGGGTCGACCACCTCGACGGAGACGCCCTCCTCCTCCGCATCTTTCGCCGCGGCCAGCGCCTCGTGCACGAGCCTCCCGGTCGCGATCACGGTCACGTCCTCGCCCTCCCGGTGGACCCGCGCCCGGCCGAGCGGGATCGGCTCGAGCTCCGCCGGCACGTCCTCCTTGATCCCGTAGAGCGTGCGGTGCTCGAAGAAGACGACCGGGTTGTCGTCGTAGATCGAGGACCAGAGCAGCCCGCGGACGTCGGTCGGCGTCGACGGGAAGACGACCTTCAGGCCGGGGATGTGGACGAACCACGCCTCGAGCTGCTGCGCGTGCTGGGCGCCCGGCGACCAGCCCGCCCCGCCCTGCGTCCGGAACGTCACGGGGACGGTCAGCTGCCCGCCGGACATGTACCGGTGCTTGGCGGCCTGGTTGACGATCTGCTCGGTCGCGAGCGTCAGGAAGTCCTCGTACATGATCTCGGCGACGGGCCTCATGCCCTGCATCGCGGCGCCGATCGCCGCGCCCGCGAGCGCCATCTCGGAGATGGGCGCGTTGCGGATCCGCTCGGGGCCGAACTCGTCCAGCATCCCCTGGGTCACACCCATCGAGCCGCCCATCTCGGCGATGTCCTCGCCCATGACGAAGACCTCGTCGTCCTGGCGCATCGCCTGCACGAGGGCGTCCCGCACCGCCTCCCGATAGGACAGCTCAGGCACCTGACACTCCTGACCGCCTTCCGCTCCAGGCCGGCGGGGCCGGCCTCCGCGGCGGCCGGACGTCAGGCATACACATTCTTGAGCGCGTCCTCGGGCTTCGGGTCCGTGCCGCTCTTCGCGAACTCGACCGATGCCTCGACGATCTCCTGAACCTCGCGGTCGACGTCCTCGACCTCGGCCTCGCCGAGCTCGAGCCTCGCGCGCAGATGCTCGATCGGATCCTGCGTCGCTCGGACGTCGGCGATTTCTTCCTTCGAGCGATAGACCTGCGGATCGCCGATGTAGTGACCCACGAGACGGAAGGTCTCGACCGCGAGAAACACCGGCCCCTTGCCGCCGCGCGCATGTTCGAGCGCGCGCCGCGTCGCTTTGTAGACGGCCTCGACGTCCTGGCCGTCGACCTTCACCGACTTCATCCCGAAGGCGACCGCGCGCAGGGAGATGTCCTCGATCGGCATGTGCTGCGAGCTGGGCGTCGACTCGGCCCAGTGGTTGTTCTCACAGACGAAGAGCGCCGGTACTGCCCACAGCTGCGCAAGGTTGAGCGCCTCGTAGAAGGTGCCGATGTTCGTCGCGCCGTCGCCGAAGAACGCGACCGCGACGCGCGGTTCGTTCCGGAACTTGAACGCCAGCGCCGCGCCTGTGATGGCAGGCAGGCCTCCCCCGACGACCGCATTGGCGCCCATGTTCCCGCGCTCGACGTCGTACAGGTGCATCGACCCGCCGTAGCCGTGCGAGCAGCCTTCGAGCTTCCCGTAGAGCTCGGCCATCAGCTCGTTCGGCGTGGTGCCCTTTGCAAGCGTGTGGCCGTGGGCCCGATGGGTGGACGCGATGATGTCCCCCTCCTCGAGCGCGCGGCAGACGCCGACCGCGACCGCTTCCTGGCCGATCGCTACGTGCAGGAAGCCTGGAAGCTCGCCCGCACGGAAGCGCTCCTCGACCTTCTCCTCGAAGCGCCGGATCAGCAGCATCTCGCGGAAAAAGTCGCGCAGATCCGCCTCCGACAGCGTCCCTTTCTGCTCCACCTTCGCCACGGGCGCCAGTGTACGCTCCAGCCCTTGCGACTGGTCGGCGAATTCAACGAGATCGAGCGCGGGATCGGCGACGACTGGACCGAGCTGCGCTTCGTGCTCACCGTAGCCGACGAGAAGCGGGTCGACCGCGCCGCGGCGTTGCTCGCACCGGCGATTCCTGGACGGCTCGGTACCACGCTCCGCTTCTCCGCGACGCGTCATGGGCCGGGGGTCGGGCCCGAGGCCGTCAGGCGCCTCCTCAAACGGCTCGACGACGAGAAGATCGCGGGGCGGCTCGAGCTGCTCGGCTCGACGCAGGCGC
>DASUXI010000216.1:0-4431 GCA_036377995.1 Gaiellaceae bacterium | reverse complement strand
AGCGCGCCTTCGACCTCGTTCGGCTTCATGCCGACCTTGGAGTTGGCACGGTTGAGGACGATGCCGACGCGCTGCTTCGGGAACGACAGCAGGTCGAGCGTCTGCAGCGCCAGGCGCAGGTTCTTCAGGGTCGGGACGTCGAGCGCACACATGAGCAGAAGCTCGTCCGTGCGGTCGAGCGTCGCGAGCATCGGCCCGTGGAAGAACGGGGACGTGTCGACGACGATCACGTCGAACGACTCCCGTGCGACCTCGAGCAGCCGGCCCAGCTTCGCCTCGGTCACGAGCTCGGCGTCCTCCGGGCGAAGCGGCGCCGGGAGCACTTCGAGCCCCGACGCGTGCTTCGTCGTGTAGCCGGCCAGCTTCTCCGAGTCGAGCTCGCCCGGGGCGACGACCAGGTCGTAGATCGTCTTGTCGGGCTCGATGCCGAGCATGATCGCGGCATCGCCGAACTGCAGGTCGAGGTCGAGGAGCAGCGTCTTGCGCTTCTCGAACTTCGCGCAGGCAGCGGCGAGGTTCGTCGCGGTGACGGTCTTGCCGGTTCCGCCCTTCGGCGCGAAGACGGTGACGATCTTGCCGTGCCGTCCGCCCCCTGACGACTCGTTTCGTTTCGTGTGCGTCGCCTTGCGGACGGCGAAGACGACGTTCTCGACGAGCTGAGGCAGGAGCAGGACGTCGGCGACGTCCGAGTTCAGCGCTTCCTCGAGCAACCCCGAGGAGCTGTTCGAGGCCACGAGCAGGATCGGGGCCCGGCTGTGCTCGCGGATGGATGCGAGCTCGTCTCTCGGCAGGGCCGCGTCACGGGTCGCGTGCAGGATCGCGTCGAGGTGACCTCCTGCCAGTGCTCCGGCTCCGTCGTTGACAGAGGTGCTCGATCCCACCATCTCGATCTCGGGATGGCTGGCGAGCGAGTCGCGGAGCTTCTCGAATCCCTCGCAGGAGCCGGTGGCGAAGATCCGCACGCGCTCCCTCTGGTTTGTCTCAGTCGTGGAGCTCATTACGGCCTCCTTCCGGGTCCGTCGAGGAGCATCGTGCGCGGGTCCTGAATAGTGTTCGCGCTGTCGAGCGAGTTCGTCGGCGGGCGCAGAACAAGGTGCCAGCCCTTACCGCTGTCGACGCTGTTCTTCTCGATCCACAGGAGCTTCTGCGTCTGCGCGTCGGTGAGCCTGAGCTGGATGTTCGACCCGCCTCCCGACGGCGAAATCGCGCCGCCACCGCTCACGGCTTCAGGCGCACGCAGTACGAGGAGGTTGCGGAGGATCACACGACTAACGACCGAAGCGTTATTGCCGCCGCCGGCCGCGAAGCTGCCGCCGCCAGCGTCCCAGCTCCCGACGACGTCGACGTGGTCGCCGACCTTGAGCGTGCCGGCAAGGAGCTGATGCGCATCCCCTGCCAACTCGTACCCGCGCTGTGTTCCCTTGATCTGCGCGCGAATTCCCTGCTCCGTCGGGGGATTGAAGCGCCTCGTGGTGACCTGCTCACCCTCGTAGACGTCCTGGGTCGCGACGTACTGGGCGAGCTGGCCGGGTGAGGAGATCGCGCCCGCGACGACTGCCTTGCGGGGGACGGTCTCCTTCCTGAGCATGTTGTGGCTGATGACGTCCGCGCCACTGGTGCCGGCCAGGATGTCCTTGGCCGCCACGAGAACCGTGACCTTGCCCTCGCCGTGCTGGACGTGGCGCTTGTAGTTGACGACGTACACGCTCGTCAGGACGGCGGCAAGAGCTGCCAGACCGACGGCGATCCCGATGTTCTTGGCGCGGTAATTCATAGTCCTTTCTCTTTCGTGAGATGGCCTGAGGGACTAGCCGATGAGTTGAATCGATTTCACTCCAAGGGTGGGGGGACTTCCCGATCCGCCCTGCGCGAGGATCCCGTGCGCGATGTAGGTCTCGAATGTCCCGTGCAAGATCGCGTTGTTGCCATGCACTTCGTAGCTGGTCAGGCGGAAGCCGATCCAGCCGATGATGTCGTACTGCGCGTTCTGCCCTGTGCCGCTCAGGGTCTTGAAGACGGGGAAGAGGAGCACCGTGCCGATGCGGTCCTGCAGGGCGCTCTGGATGTTCTGCGAGGAGAACTTGGCGCCCGGGTCGGAGCGGTAGTTCCCGAGCCCGAGGTACTTATTCCAGCCCTGAAGGATCCAGCTGGCTTCCTCGCTCGTCCCGGGGTTCGAGCCGTTCGGGTCGAGGTTCAGCATGCCGAACGCTCCCGGCGCGCCCAGGGGGTCGTAGTTCAGGTTCGTGTTCACGCCGAACGTCGGCGTGTGATCACCGTTGCAGTCCTGGATCAGCGGGTGGTTGCAGTTGACGACCATCGGTGCGACGTACATCGCCTGAGCCGGCGCGTCGACGCGGGCCTTCGCGTGCGTGGTGAGCTTGGTCGGCGTGACGATGCCGAGCGCCCGCGTGAACATCCCGGAGTCGCTCCGCTCTGCCTTGACAGAGATCGTGTCGTTGGCGGTATAGGTCGAGGAGACGACGATGTCGGCGCCGAGGACGTTGCCGCCGTTCTTGTTCGCGTAGCTCAGCGCCAGTGACTTTGCACCGGACGGGTCGTTCGGGAGCGACTGCGCGCCGGCCAGGGCAGCGGCGTCTGCGGTCGCCTGGAGGCGACGGTGCGTACGGAACCACGAACCGACGTCGAGGACGAGGGCGCACATGCCGAGCACGGCGACCATCGCGAGGACGGTGAGGACGACCGCCTGGCCGTCTTCTTTCTTGCGAAAGCTCATTCCACACGCTCCTTCATGGTCGAGCTGAAGCGCCCACTGACCACCGTCCAGTTGAGCAAGCTGATCGAATAGGGATAGTCGGCCGTAACCGTGACGTCCGACCCTGCAGCCCAGCTCGACGTGCAAGAGAGGTTCTTACTGAGCTCTGTCGCGTTGAGGCCGCCTTTCGCGGCCAGCACCTGGGCGGTGCAGTCTGCAGCCGGGTTCGAGGCGTTCCGCGAGACCGCCGCCTTCCGTGCGCCGGCGCGCACTGCGTCCGTCAGGGTGATGTAGTTGTTGAAGGCGACCCCGAACTGGAAGATGCCGAGGAGCAGGACGAGGAGGATCGGCAGGACCAGGGCGAACTCCACCATGGTCTGGCCTCGCTCGTTTCTGATCTTCGTCATCTTCAGCATGAGGTCTCCGTCAGGGAAGTCGTCGGGGAAAAATGGGGCCCTCGCCAAGGGGGAGAGGGCCCCGTCGCACGCCTGGGCGGCTAGACGAACAGCCGAACCAGGCCTGTGATTGCTCTCGCAGCATTGGCCGAGAAGCCGGTGAAGGGCAGAACCGAAGTCCCGCTGATCACCGCGAGAGTGACCGTGTATTCGGGCCTCGCCTGAGCACGCTCACGCGCAAGTGATGCGATGAGCCTGTCGATGCGCTGCTTCCGAATGTGGTGCACGATCAACTCCCTGTTCTCGAGTGCGATTGCGGTTTACAGATAGCCAGCAACGGTGTTGATCGCGTTCGTGATGTTGCCCGCGAGCAAACCGAGCGCCAAGAAGACGCCGATGGTGATCACTGCCAGAACGACGCCGTACTCGGCCATCGTCTGACCCTCCTCGACCTCGAAACGTGCGCGGAGGTAAGAGATCAGCTCCTGGAACGACAGCATGGATTCACCTCCTCTCGGCAACTCGGGCGCGCGCTCGCGCGCAGTGAAAAATCGGTAGGTCATTCGGTGGGGAAAAGGTCGTTCAACCTCGTCCCGTTCATCGTCGTTGCGACCGCCCGCCGCGTATCCCCCGCTCGGGTGAATCGTTTGGGACGTTCCCTTAACTGAGGGAGAGGGCGCTTCCCTCAGGGATCGATAGTCAGGAAGACCTATACGCGAGTGCGGATCACCGCAGGATTCGCGCCCGAGGTGGCGGCCTGGGCGCTTTACCAAAGGAGCAAAGGCAATGCCACGAAGGTTCATTCGCAGTGACAATTGGGAGTTCGGCGAGGCGCCGGCCGACCCGGCAGACGTCACCGAGACCCCCAAGCCGCGCAAGCGCAGGCTTGCCGCGACGCTCATCTTCACCACGGTCTTCTTCTCGGGCGCCTCCCTGGCGGCCGTGGCCGGAGACAAGCTCGCGTATGTCGCGAGTGATACGCCTGACCAGTCGGCGTCCGCGCAGCCGACCGGCAACACCCCCGACGCGTCCGCATCGGCGCAGCCCTCGGGCGCCGACGTCGCGGTCGCACCCGACGCAACGGCGGCTCCGGCTGCCGCGCCTGACGCGGTCACTCCCGACACCTCGGTGGCCCAGACGGACGCGACGGCGCAGAGCGACCCTGCGGCCGCGGCGCCCACCGATGCAACCTCCGGTCAGGTCACGAACGACGCGGTGCGCCCCACCGGCCCCTCGGCTTCGCCGCTTCCGGCCACGCAGGTTGCGCCGACCGGCAGGCCCGTGAGCTCCGCCGCGAAGAAGGCACGCCTCGCGCGCGCGAAG
>DASUXI010000215.1:0-4972 GCA_036377995.1 Gaiellaceae bacterium | reverse complement strand
GACGGCGCCGACCGGGCCGTTTACCTCTACCACGTCGCCGACAACGAGCAGACGATGGCCGAGTACGGGTGCCAGGCCGTCGTCTGGCAGACGGCGATCAACCCGGTGCTCGCGCTCGAGTTGCTCGCGGATGGGAGCTGGCGCGGACCAGGCGTCCTCGCGCCCGAGGACTTCGACGCAAAGCTGTTTCTCGATCGCATTCAAGCTTCCGGGT
Source organism: Gaiellaceae bacterium (assembly GCA_036377995.1). Taxonomy (GTDB): domain Bacteria; phylum Actinomycetota; class Thermoleophilia; order Gaiellales; family Gaiellaceae; genus 3-1-20CM-4-69-9. The sequence continues at coordinate 4,758 of DASUXI010000215.1, read as the reverse complement.
GGAGCTACGGGATCGCGGAGAGGAGCGCCGCCGTTGTCTAGCGCCGAGAAGACCACTTCGAAAAGCGCGGAAATCGTCGCGGGGCGCGAGCGCTTCGTCGCGCGCGGGGTCGCGACGACGCCGCTCGTCGTCGCGCGCGCCGAGGGCGCACGCCTCTGGGACGTCGACGGCCGCGAGTACGTCGACTTTGCCGGAGGGCTCGGTTGCCAGAACACCGGGCACGGTTTTGCGGCCGCCGCGATCCGCGAGCAGCTCGACAACTACCTCCACCAGTGCTTCATGGTCGGGATGTACGAGCCCTACATCGAGGTCTGCCAGCTGCTCGACGAGACGTGGCCGGGCTCCGCAGACACGAAGTCTCTGCTCCTCAACTCCGGCGCGGAGGCGGTGGAGAACGCCGTGAAGATCGCGCGGGTCGCGACCGGACGAACTGCGGTCGTTGCGTTCGACCACGCCTTCCATGGCCGGACGAACCTGACCATGGCGCTCACGGCCAAGGTCGATCCGTACAAGCGCGGCTTTGGGCCGTTCGCCCCCGAGATCTACCGGGCTCCCGCGCCCTACCCGTACCGCGGCGTCACCTCCGACGATGCGCTTGTGGCTCTGAGCCACTTGTTCAAACAAGATGTCGATCCCGGACAGGTGGCGTGTGTCGTCCTCGAGCCGGTGCAAGGCGAGGGCGGCTTCATCCCGATGCCCGACGATTTCCCACGTCGCCTGAAGGAGGTCTGCGAGCAACACGGGATCCTCTACGTGGACGACGAGGTGCAGGCGGGCGTCGGACGGACCGGGCCGGTCTGGGCGATCGAGCACTACGGCGTCGAGCCGGACCTCCTGGTGAGCGGGAAATCGCTCGGCGGCGGCCTTCCGCTCGCCGGCGTCACCGGACGCACCGAGCTGATGGACGCCGTTCCTCCCGGCGGGCTCGGCGGCACCTTCGGCGGGAATCCGCTCGCCTGCGTCGCAGCGGCCGCCGTGCTCGAGGAAGTGCGAACCAACGGCTTCCGCGAGCGGGCCGACGAGCTCGGGCGGCACATCAGGGGACGCCTCGAAGACTTTGTGGCTCAGAGCCACTTGCTCGGCGAAGTGCGCGGGCTCGGCCCGATGCTCGCCGTCGAGCTCGCCGAGCCGACCCCCGACCTGGCGAAGGCGATCACCACCGCTGCGCGCGACCGCGGCCTCGTGCTGCTGTCCTGCGGCATCTACGGCAACGTCATCCGCATTCTGGTGCCGCTCTCGATCGACGACGCGCTGCTCGAGCGCGGTCTCGACCTGCTGGAGGAGGCCGTTGGCGACGCAAGCCCCGGCTGAGACGCCGCGGTCGGCGACGACACCTGCGGCCGCTGATGTCCGGCTCGTCGGGGTGCGCAAGTCCTACGGTGACGTCGTCGCCGTCGACGGCGTCGACCTCGAGATCGCCACCGGGGAGTTCTTCACGCTCCTCGGCCCGTCGGGCTCGGGCAAGACCACGACGCTCCGCCTGATCGCCGGCTTCGAGCGCCCTGACGCGGGACGCATCGAGCTGCGCGGCGTCGACGTCAGCGGCAAGCCGCCCTACGAGCGCGACGTCAATACCGTCTTCCAGGATTACGCGCTCTTCCCGCACATGACCGTCGCGGAGAACGTCGGCTACGGCCTCCGCGTCAAGCGCGTGCCGCGCGGGGAGCGCAAGCGGCGCGTCGAGGAAGCGCTGAACGTGGTGCGGCTGCCCGGGCTCGGCAACCGAAAGCCGATCCAACTCTCCGGCGGCCAGCGGCAGCGAGTCGCGCTCGCGCGCTCGCTGGTCAACAGCCCACAGGTGCTCCTGCTCGACGAGCCGCTCGGCGCGCTCGACCTAAAGCTGCGCCAGGAGATGCAGGTCGAGCTGAAGCGGATCCAGCGGGCCGTGAGCGACATCGGGATCACCTTCGTCTACGTCACGCACGACCAGGAGGAAGCGCTCACGATGAGCGACCGCATCGCCGTCTTCAACAACGGCCGGATCGAGCAGATCGGCGCACCGGCCGAGGTCTACGAACGTCCCTCCACCGAGTTCGTCGCCGGCTTCGTCGGCGTCTCGAACGTGCTCGAACGGGACGACAGGCGCTTCACCGTTCGCCCGGAGAAGATCCACATGCTCGACCTGGGCGACAACGCTTCGACGACGGACGCAGTCGAGCCGGGGCGAATCAAGGACGTCGTCTACGTCGGCATGTTCACGAGATACATCGTCGAGCTCGACTCGGGGGGCGAACTCACCGTCGTCCGCCAGAACCTCGAGACCTCCTCCCAGGAGGCGCTCGAGCACAGGGGGAAGCGGGTGTTCCTCGAGTGGCGCCCAGAGCACACCTTCGAGATCGAACCAGGAGGAGGTACATGAGCAAGATCCGCAAAGCACACGTCCTCGTCGCCCTGCTGGCGGCGGCGTTGTGCGTCCCGGCCGCGGGTGCCGGGAAGACGACCGGCTTGCCGACCAAGATCGGCAAGGGCGAGGGCAAGCTGACGATGATCGCCTGGGAGGGCTATCTCGACGCGAAGTGGGTCAAGCCGTTCCAGAAGCAGACCGGCTGCAAGGTGCAGGCCAAGTACGCCGGCTCGTCGGACGAAATGGTGACACTGATGCGGACGGGCGGCGGGGGCCAGTACGACATGGTCTCGGCCTCGGGCGATGCGAGCCTGCGGCTCATCTACGGCAAGGACGTCCAACCGGTCAACACGAAGCTCGTCCCGGGCTGGAGCCAGTTCTTCAAGGCCTTCCAAGGGCCGCCGAACAACACCGTCGGCGGACAGCACTACGGCATCTCACTCCAGTGGGGGCCGAATACGCTCCTCTACAACACGAAGAAGGTGAAGCCGGCGCCCACGAGCTGGTCGGCGATCTACAGCTCGAAATACAAGGGCCGGATCACGGTTCCCAACAACCCGATCCAGATTGCGGACGTAGCGCTCTACCTGTCCAAGACGCAGCCCTCGCTCGGGATCAAGGACCCCTACGAGCTGAACAAGAAGCAGTTCGACGCGGCCATCTCACTGATCAAGAAGCAGAAGCCGCTGATCAAGAAGTACTGGGGCCTCTCTTCCGACGAGGTGAGCCTCTTCAAGAACGGGGATACCTGGCTCGGCGCTTCGTGGCCGGTGACGACGGGCACGATCCAGGCGGCGAAGGTTCCCGTCAAGGAGATCATCCCCAAGGAAGGAGTGACCGGCTGGCTCGACACGTGGATGCTCTCTGCGAAGGCGAAGCACCCGAACTGCGCGTACAAGTGGTACTCCTACATCTCGAGCCCCAAGGTGCAGGCGCTTCAGGCGACGACCTACGGGGAGACCCCGGTCAACAAGCTCGCCTGTAAGGAGATGGACAAGCTCACCAAGGGCTCCTGTAAGACCTACCACGCAAACGCACCCGAGGCCTACTACCGCTCGATCAAGTTCTGGAAGACGCCGATTGCCGATTGCGGCAACGGGAAGAAGGACTGCACGGACTACACGAAGTGGGTCAGCGCCTGGACTCAGGCGACCTCCTAGCTACGCGCCGCGGCGGGCCCTCGTTCACGAGGGCCCGCCGTCGGCTGGCAAGGCCGCTCTGGCGGCTTCCCTGGCTTCGCGGGATCGCGCTGCTGCTGCCGCCGATGGCCTGGTTTCTGTTGCTCTACGTCGCGGCGCTCGCGGTGCTGTTCGTGTCGGCGTTCTGGTCGGTCGACGTCTTCACGACGAAGGTCGTTCACACCTGGAGCCTCGACAACTTCCGGGAGATCGTGACTAGCTCTGCCTGGCGGCGCGTGATCACGCGAACGGTCGTGATCGCCTTCCTCGTCACGCTGACCGACGCCGTCATCGCGTTTCCGTTCGCCTACTACATGGCGCGGATCGCCTCGGGACGCACCCGGGCCCTTCTCTTCGTCCTCGTTCTGCTCCCGCTGTGGTCGAGCTACCTCGTCCGCGTCTACGCGTGGAAGGTGATCCTCGCGCAGGACGGGATCCTCAACTGGTCGCTCCAGAAAGCCGGGCTCCCCGCCGCGAACATCGGCTACACGAACACCGCGATGTGGCTCGTGTTCTCGTACATCTGGCTGCCGTTCATGATCCTGCCCGTCTACGCGGCGCTCGAGCGCATCCCCGACTCCTACATCGAGGCGTCGCGCGACCTTGGCGCCAGGAGCTTCAAGACGTTCCGGACGATCATCCTCCCGCTCGCGCTGCCGGGGGTGATCGCCGGCTCGATCTTCACCTTCTCGTTGACGCTCGGCGACTACATCACGCCGACCCTCGTCGGCGGCGCGAGCTCGACGTTCATCGGCAACGTCGTCTACAACACCGGGCTCGGCGCGGCCGGGAACCTGCCGTTCGCGGCAGCGTTCGCCTCGGTGCCGCTGGTCGTCATGGCGATCTACCTCACCCTCGCGCGGCGATCGGGCGCCTTCGAGGCCCTGTGATGGAGACGCGGGCAACGAGATTCGGGCTGCGGGTGTGGACGCTCCTTGTCATCCTCTTCCTGCACCTCCCGATCGTCATCATCATCCTCTACGCGTTCAACGCTCAGACGGCGCAGGGCTGGCCGATCACGAACTGGACGACGAAGTGGTTCAGCCCGACCCTCCACAACGGCGAGATGCAACAGGCGCTCTGGCTGTCGCTGAAGGCCGGGCTCGGCGCGACGGTCATCGCACTGCTCCTCGGCTCGGCGGCCGCGTTCGCCGTGCACCGCTTCAGGTTCTTCGGCCGGGAGGCGATCTCGTTCCTGCTCGTGCTCCCGATCGCCCTGCCCGGGATCATCACCGG
>DASUXI010000214.1:0-6128 GCA_036377995.1 Gaiellaceae bacterium | reverse complement strand
GAGACGGTCTGGCTCGTGACGGGCCATCTTGCCGAGCAGGTCGAGCGGCTCGCGGGCGACGGATCGGCGTTCGGCCTCGACGTTCGCTTCGTGCGCCAGCCGCAGGTGCTCGGCTCGGCCGACGCCGTGCGCCGCGCTCTCGCCGCGGGGGCCGAGCCGCCGCTTGTCGCGGTCGCGGCCGACACGCTGTTCCAGACCGGGGACATCGCCCGCTTTGCGCGCGAGTTCGCCTCGTCTGGGGCAGCGGGAGCGGTCGCCGTCAGAACCGATCCGCCACCGGCCCCGAGCCGCCGCGCAGTTCGACGAGTTGGACCGCGCGTCGAGCAAATCCGTGACGAGGATCCCGCGAACCCTTGGTCCGGGGCGCCCCTCTGGGGAGTCGGGAACCCGGTCGCCGAGCGGCTCTCCCTCGACCGGCCTCCGCACGAGCTCGCGAACGCCTTCCAGGCGGCAATCGACGCCGCCGCGACGGTGATCGCCGTCGAGATCGAGAAAACACGTGACTTGACGGACCCGCTTGACTTGATGGAGGAGAACTTTCCTTACCTGAGATCCGTATGAGTGAGACGTACGACCTGTACCAGCAAGGGCGCGCCCATCTCCGAAAGGGACGGGCCGCTCAGGCGACGGTCGCGCTCGAGAAGGCGAAGCGGAGAGAGCCTCGCAAGGCCTCGATCCGTGAGGCACTCGGGATCGCATATCTCCGGATCCAGCGCTACGCGGAAGCGGAGGAGGAGTTTCGCGTCATGCTCGAGCTGTCGCCGGCCGATCACTACGCGCACTATGCGCTCGGGCGCGCGCTCGAAAAGCAGGGGAGGGACACGGAGGCGAACGGGCACTACAAGCTCGCCAGCTCGTTGCGACCGCAGAACGAGCACTACGCCTCGCGCATCCTCGACCTCGATCCCGAACGGGCGGACGTGACCGGAGAGGCACCGGCCGACGAAGGCCTCGCCGACCGGGACGATCTGGAGTAATCGGGACGATCTCGCGACACGCGCATCACGGACGCGCGTCCGCCTCGCCGCTATCGTCGCCTCCAGAGGGCGGAGGGACGACGCCCCACCCGGGTGGGGAGGACCGGAAGCGCCGCCCGCGCGTGCGCCCCATGGTCACGTCCGCCGATGTGCTCGTACGCATGCTCGGCGATGATGCTGGCCGATGCGGGCTGTCTGCCAACGAGTGACGCAGGCGCGGGTCACGGCCGACGGCTCGGTCGTCGGCGCGATCGGCCCCGGCCTCCTCGTTCTCCTCGGCGTCGCGCGCGGGGACACCGAAGATTCGGCCGACCGTCTCGCCACCCGGGTCGGACGCCTCCGGGTCTTCGAGGGGGACACGCCCAGATTCGACCGCAGCGTCGTGGACGTCGGAGGCGAGGCTCTCGTCGTCAGCCAGTTCACGCTGATCACCGACCTGACCCGCACGAAGGGCGCACGGCCGGACTTCTCCGGTGCTGCCCGCCCGGAGATCGCTGAGCCGCTCTATGAGCGCTTCAGCCGCGCACTCACCGGGCTCGGAATCACGGTGCGAACCGGTGTCTTCGGCGCACGGATGCAGGTCGAGCTCGTCAACGACGGACCGGTCACGGTCATCCTCGAGGCCTGAGGAAATCCGCGCAGTCGCAGACGAAACGCTTGCTACACTCTGTGCACCACATTTCGGCAATTTCGGAATGGGCCTGCGGGCCCATTTTTTGTGACGGGAGTCGATGGCAGCGACACACGAGAAGGAGAAACAGTTGACGCGGGAGATCGGCCAGACGGTCGAGGGCGCGCTCCCGGGCACCGAGGTGCTCGCCGTCGAGTTGAACAGCCCCGAGCGATTCACGGTCTACGTCGACCATGCCCAGGGCGTCGATCACGCGCTCTGCGAGCGCGTGACGAACCTCCTGCGCGATTACCTCCGCGAGTACTCGGTCGACGTGTCGTCACCGGGAGTCGAGCGTCCGCTGCGCAAGCCCACCCACTTCCGGAACGCGGTCGGCCGCAGGGTCGTGCTCCGCACCTCGGCGCGCAACCGGCTTCGAGGCGAGGTCGTCGCCGCGGGAGAGCGCGCCGTGACCGTCCGGACGCAGGCCGAGTCTGTCGACATCCCTTACGAAACCATCGTCCGGGGCAATCTGATCGAAGAAATGGGAGACAAATGACTCAGGAGATCGTCGACGCCGTTCGCGACATCGAACGCGAAAAAGGAATCGAGAGCGGAACCCTCGTCGAGGCCCTCGAGGATGCCTTGCTGGCCGCATACAAGAAGATGCCGGGCGCGTCCCGGCACGCCACCGTCGAGATCGACGAGCAGGGTGACTTCCGCGTCTACTCGGTCGAGCTTCCGCCGGATATCGAGGAGCGCCTGATCGACGAGGCACGTGAGCGCAAGCTCGAAGAGCTCGAGGCACTCGAGGTCGAGACGGGAGAGCGATCGCACACCCTGATCTCGGACGACGACCTCGACGTCGACTGGTCCGACATCCCCGAGACCCAGATCAAGCGGGAGGACGTCACGCCCGCGAACTTCGGACGGATCGCCGCGCAGACGGCGAAGCAGGTCATCCTGCAGCGCATCCGCGAGGCCGAGCGCGCGATGATGTACGACGAATACGTCGACCGCGTGACGGAGGTCGTCACCGGCATCGTCCAGCAGGCAGGCGACCGGAACAACGTGCTCGTCGACCTCGGGAAGGTCGAGGCGCTCCTACCGCGTTCCGAGCAGGTCGACGGGGAGCGATACGAGCAGGGCTCGCGGATCAAGGCCGTCATCACCGAGGTTCGCTCAGGGACGAAGGGCCCGCAGGTCATTCTCTCGCGGCGCGACTCCGAGCTGATCAAGACGCTCTTCGAGCTCGAGGTTCCCGAGATCGCCGACGGGCTCGTCGAGATTCGCGGCGTCGCCCGGGAGCCCGGCTACCGCTCGAAGATCGCGGTCGAGTCGCACGCGCAGGGTGTCGACCCCGTCGGTGCCTGCGTCGGCCCGCGTGGATCACGCGTCCGCATGGTCGTTTCGGAGCTTCGCGGCGAGAAGATCGACATCATCCCGTGGAACCCGGAGCCCGCGCGCTTCGTCGCCAAGGCCCTGTCACCGGCGCGCGTGCGCGAGGTGTTCGTCGACGACGACACGAAGGAAGCGACCGTGATCGTGCCCGACGACCAGCTCGCGCTCGCCATCGGCAAGGAGGGGCTGAACGCCCGCCTCGCAGCGCGCCTGACCGGCTGGAAGGTCGATATCCAGTCCGACACCGAGTTCGCGCAGGCCGAGGCCGCCGCAGCATACGGGGGGCAGGTCGAGGGCGAGGAGTTCACGGGCCGCTGCGCCGCGGTGCTCTCGAACGGCAAGCGCTGCCCGAACGAGGCGCTCCCGGGCTCTCGCTACTGCGGGCTCCCGGGACATCAGGAGCTGGCGCTCGCCGACACGGCGGACGTCGACCCGATCATCGAGGCGCCGGAGCCCGAGCTCGAGGCTCAGGCGGACGGGGCGCCGCCCGAAGCCGAGAGCATCGGCCCAGAGAGCGTCGCGGCCGTGTCCGACGACGGCGAGGGGGCTCCGTCGGCGGCGTGACGGAGCCGATCAGGAGCTGCATCGGGTGCGGCCGGAAGGCGCCGCAGCGCGAGCTCCTGCGGTTCGTCGCGAGAGAAGGGGAGCTCGCGGCCGGCCGAGCCGAGCCCGGGCGCGGTGCATATACGTGTCCCCGTCTTCCTTGTTTCGAGCGGGCGGTCTCGCGCCGCGCGTTCAACCGGACGTTGCGCCGATCCGTCCACGTCCGACCGGAACTGTCGTCCCTCTACACTTGAGAGCTCATGGCGAACGACTCAGGCTCGAATAGGCCGAACCGGCCGATGAGGCCCCGTCAGGGAGGCCCCGGTGGACGCCGCAAGCGGCGCGTCGTCATCGACAATGCCGCGGCACGGCCCCGCGACTCGCGCCAGCAGCGCGACCGCGAGGCGCCCCGCCAGAAGACGCCGCGTGAGGTGGTCGCGCCGAGCGGTCCGGTCACGGTGCCGTCCGGCGTCACCGTGCGCGATCTCTCGCAGGCACTCGGAGTCCCGGCGCCCAAGATCATCATGTTCATGATGGGCCTCGGCAAGGCCGTGACCATCACCCAGACGCTGGCCGACGACGAGGTCCAGCTGGTCGCCGCGGAGCTCGCGCCCGAGCGCACGCTCACGATTAGGCACGCGGCGGACGAGGACGAAGAGCCCGAGGCCTTCGAGGACGACGACGCCGATCTCGCCCCACGGCCCCCCGTCGTGACGATCATGGGCCACGTCGACCACGGCAAGACGACGCTCCTCGACGCGATCCGCAAGACGTCCGTCGTCGAGACCGAGGCCGGCGGCATCACCCAGCACGTCGGTGCCTACCAGGTCGAGCACAACGGGCGAAGGATCACCTTCCTCGACACGCCCGGCCACGAGGCATTCACGGCCATGCGCGCCCGCGGCGCCAAGGTCACCGACATCGCCGTACTCGTCGTCGCCGCCGACGACGGCGTCATGCCGCAGACGAAGGAGTCGATCTCGCACGCCCGCGCCGCAGACGTGCCGATCGTGGTCGCGGTCAACAAGATCGACGTCCCCGACGCCGATCCCACGCGGGTCCGCACCGAGCTCTCGGCGGAAAGCCTCCAGCCGGAGGAGTGGGGTGGTGCGACGCAGTTCTCGGACGTCTCCGCGAGGCAGGGCCAGAACCTCGACGACCTCCTCGAGAAGGTCCTCCTCGTCGCCGACGCCGAGCTCGAGCTGACGGCGAACCCCAAGGCCGAGGCCTCCGGGCCCATCATCGAGTCGCGCCTCGACGTGGGCCGCGGGCCCGTCGCGACGATGCTCGTGCACCGCGGCACCTTGCGCGTCGGCGACGCCGTCGTCGCCGGAGACGCCTGGGGGAAAGTGCGAGCCCTCTACAACTTCCGCGGCGACAAGGTCAACGAGGCCCGGCCGGGCGACCCGGTCGAGATCCTCGGCTTCGACAAGCCGCCGCCTGCCGGCGAGCTCTGCCGCGTGGTCGAGAACGAGCGTCGCGCGCGCGACTTTGCGAACGCCCGTGGAGAGCGCCTCAGGCGGGAGCAGCTCGCGCAGACGTCGAAGGGCGTCTCGATCGAGGGCCTGTTCGCGCAGATCGGCGCCGGCGCTGTGCAGGACCTCAACCTGGTGGTCAAGGGCGACGTCGTCGGCTCGGTCGAGGCCGCGGTCTCCGAGCTCGCGAAGATCCAGCACCCCGAGGTGCGCGTCAACGTGATCCACCAGGGCGTCGGCGGCATCACCGAGAACGACATCATGCTGGCGTCCGCGTCGAGCGCGACCGTGGTCGGGTTCAACGTTCGCCCGAACGCCGACGCGCGCGCTCTGGCCGCGCGCGAGGGCGTGGAGATCCGGACGTACCGCGTCATCTACCAACTCACCCAGGACATCGAGCAGGCCCTCGTCGGGATGCTCAAGCCGGTCGAGACCGAGGAGACGCTCGGGGAGGCCGAGGTGCGCGCGCTGTTCAAGGTCTCGCGGCTCGGCACCATCGCCGGCTGCATGGTCACGAGCGGGCTCATCCGCCGCGGTGCCCAGGTCCGCGTCGTGCGCGACGGGACCGTCGTCCACGAGACGACGATCTCGCAGCTCAAGCGCTTCAAGGACGACGCGCGCGAAGTAACGGAGGGGTTCGAGTGCGGCATCCTTCTCGACGGTTTCAATGACGTGAAGGAAGGCGACGTGCTCGAGGCCTTCGAGACGCGCGCGATCGAGCGGACGACTCTCGACGAGCCGGCCTCCGCCGCCACCTCCTCGTAGCCCACCGGCGGGGCCATGGGTGCGGGCTACGTCGGCATCCTGAACGTCGAGCTGCACTTCCCCGAGGCGCAGTCGCTCAAGGGCAAGCGCAAGCATCTGAAGTCGGCGAAGGCCCAACTCCAGAACCGCGTCGGAGCCTCGGTCGCGGAGGTCGATCACCACGACCTCTGGCAGCGGGCCGCTCTAACCGTCGCCTGCGTCGCCCGCGAGCACCGGGAGGCAGTCCGCCTGCTCGACGAGGCAGAGCGCTACCTCTCGGGCCAGGAGTTCGAGCTGGTCCGCGCCGAGCGCGACGTCGTCACGCTGGATCAAGGCGCTTGAATAGTCGTCATGTCGGAGCGAATGCGACGCGTCAAC
>DASUXI010000213.1:0-2574 GCA_036377995.1 Gaiellaceae bacterium | reverse complement strand
CGCTACGCGGAGCTCGACGAGATCTACGACGAGCTCGACGAAGCGTCCACGATCCATCGCCGACTCGGCTGCCCCGTGATCGACATCTCGGAGCTCTCGATCGAGGAGACGGCACAGCGGATCCTGCGGACGGTCGAGGCTCGCAAGGCCGAAGCGAGAGCGCAGGTCACGTGAGGCCGAAGCCGCCGGTGCCCTGGTGGCGATGGGCGATCTGGTGGAGCGGACTCGCCGTCGCGCTCGTCCTCTTCTACGTGCTCCTTACGCCGGTGTGGATGGGACTGCGCGCGCTCGCCTGGTTGGCCGAGTGGGGGGCCCGGCGTCGTCGCTCGGGCGGCGTCAGCGACGCGTGAGGAGCCGGGTCGCGATCGGCCGCTCCCCGCCCACACCGACACGGCAGGCGGACGCACCCTCTCTGCTCGTCACGGCCTCGCGGAGCTCGCCGCCGACGTAGTGAAGGGCGACGTCGTCGTCCGCCGCGACGCCCGGAGGGAGCCCGCCCGCTACGAGCTCCGTATAGGCGGGCCTCCGCCTCTCCTCGCCGTCGTAGTGCGGGCAGGCGCTGCCGGAAAGGAAGCCGAGGCACTCCATCGGCGCGAGCTCGGGCCCGAACGAGTCGGTCACGCCGTGCTCGAACCAGCAAATCATCCCGGCGCTCCAGCCCGCCAGCAGGACTCCCGCTTCCCAGGCCTCTCGGAGCACCACGTCGAAGCCGTGCACGCGCCAGATCGCGAGCGCGTTCGCCGTGTTTCCCCCTGACACGAGGATGACGTCGTGCGCGAGCGCGAGGTCGCGCAGGCCGGCGGGTGGCCACGGGAAGAAGCTCAGGTGCGTCAGGCTCCCGCGGCCTCGCATGCGCTCGTACCACGAGAGGATCGTGGGCGCGTTCTCGCCGCCCGCGGTCGGGACGAGCAGCACGCGCCGTCCGGATGCCAGCCCGAGCGCGTGTTCGAGGAGCACGTCGTCAGGGGTGCCTCCCATCGCCGCGATCTGCCGCTCAGGCACGACGCCGGAGTATTGCAGGACATTTGTGAAAGGATTTCCCGCCTTGAGCGGCGATCGCTATGTCTACGACTTCGACGAGCCTTTCGACGGCGGGCGTGAGCTCCTGGGCGGCAAAGGGGTCGGCCTGGCCGAGATGACCCAGCTCGGGGTTCCCGTGCCCGCGGGCTTCACGATCACGACCGACGCATGCCGCGCCTACATGGCCAACGGCAACACTGCTCCCGAAGGCCTAGATGCCGAGATCGACCGGCACCTCGCCGAGCTGGAGGAGAAGACCGGCAAGCGCTTCGGCGATCCCCGTGATCCGCTGCTCGTGTCGGTGCGGTCCGGCGCCGCGATCTCGATGCCGGGGATGATGGACACGATCCTCAACCTCGGGCTCAACGACGAAGCCGTAACGGGGCTGGCGCGCGCGACCGGGACCGAGCGCTTCGCGCTCGACTCGTATCGCCGACTGATCCAGATGTTCGGCGAGGTGGTGGAGGGAATCGCCGGGAACCGCTTCGACGAGACGCTCGCGACCCTGAAGAAGGAGCGCGGCGCGGCGCAAGACGTCGACCTTACCGCCGAGGATCTGGCGGCCCTGGTCGAGACCTACGAGCGGATCTACCAGGAGGAGACCGGCGACCCCTTCCCGCAGGATCCTCGGGAGCAGCTCCGGCGTGCCGTGAACGCCGTGTTCGAATCGTGGGACGCGCCGCGCGCGCGGGTCTATCGCCGTCGATACGACATCCCGGACGACCTCGGCACGGCGGTGAACGTCGTGCAGATGGTGTTCGGCAACAAGGGCGAGCAATCCGGTACGGGGGTCGCGTTCACCCGCGACCCCTCGACCGGCGAGCAGGGCCTCTACGGCGAGTTCCTCTCGAACGCTCAGGGCGAGGACGTCGTCGCCGGGATCCGCACCCCGCAGCCGCTCCCGGAGATGAAAGGCAAGCTGCCGCGCGCGTACGAGCAGCTGCTCGAGACGATGCGGAGCCTCGAGACGCACTACCGCGACATGCAGGACATCGAGTTCACGGTCGAAGACAACGAGCTCTTCCTGCTGCAGACCCGTTCCGCCAAGAGGACCGCCGCCGCAGCAGTGAAGTCCGCGGTCGACATGGTCGACGAGGGCCTGATCTCCCGGGCCGAGGCGGTTGCGCGGATCGACCCCGACCAGCTCGATCAGCTGCTGCACCCGATGCTCGACCCGGCCGCAGAGTGGGAGGAGGCCGCGAAGGGCCTGAACGCTTCCCCGGGCGCTGCGAGCGGGAAGATCGTGCTCGACGCGGACACCGCAGAGCAGCGCGGGAAGGGCGGGGAGAAGGTGATCCTCGTGCGCTGGGAGACGACGCCGGACGACATCCACGGCCTGATCCAGGCCGCAGGCGTGCTGACCGCGCACGGGGGCATGACGTCGCATGCGGCCGTCGTCGCACGCGGAATGGGCAAGCCCTGCGTCGCCGGATGTGACTCACTTTCGATCGACATTCGTGCGCGAACGATCACGCTTGGGGGTCAGAGCCTGCACGAGGGTGATGTCCTCACCATCGACGGCGGGACCGGCGTCGTCATCGTCGGCGAGGTTCC
>DASUXI010000212.1:0-27551 GCA_036377995.1 Gaiellaceae bacterium | reverse complement strand
AACACGAGCTCGATCACGTCCTCGATCGGAGGCTCCTCGATCGTCAGGTCGAGCACCTGGTGCTCGGAGAGCAGCCGCGCCGCGACGCGGGACGTCTCCACCTTGGGGACGCGCAGCGTCACGAGATCGCCGTCGCGATGGATGACCTCGCCGTACTCGTCGAGGGGAGCGGTGCCGTTCTCGAGCACGACGCCGATCGTCTTGTACGCGGCGAACTCGTCGGCGAGGCTCGCCAGCGCACCGTCGAACAGGATACGGCCGTGGTGGATGACGATCACCCGCTTGCAGAGAGCCTCGACGTCGGCCATGTAGTGGCTCGTCAGCAGCACGGTCGCGCCGTGGCGGCGGTTGTACTCCGCGACGAACGACCGGATCCTTTTCTGCATCGTCACGTCGAGGCCGATCGTCGGCTCGTCGAGGAAGAGGACCTGTGGACGGTGCAGCAGCGAGCCGACGATCTCGACCTTCATGCGCTCGCCGAGCGAGAGGTTGCGAACCGGCTTGCGGACGAGGTCGTCGACCTCGAGCAGCTCGATCAGCTCGTCGCGCATCGCGAGATAGTCCTCGCGGCGAAGACGGTAGATGGCCCGGTTCAGCTCGAACGAGTCGAGGGCGGGGATGTCCCACTGCAGCTGATTCCTGTTGCCCATCACCATCGTCATGCGGCGCAGGTACTCGCGCTCGCGTCGCGAGGGGACGTGGCCGAGCACGCGGGCCTCGCCGCCGGTCGGGTAGAGCAACCCCGACAGCATCTTCAGCGTCGTCGTCTTGCCGGCGCCGTTGGGGCCGAGGAACCCGACCACCTCGCCGGGCCCGATCTCGAACGAGATTGCATCGACCGCGCGCACGTCGCGCGTCTTCCGGCGCACGAGGCTCTTCACGGCCGCGCCGAGGCCGGGCTCCCGCTCGGGAACGTTGAAGATCTTCGTAAGCTCGTGGACGTGGACGATCGCGGACCGCTCGGGCACGGCGTTCAACCTATCTGCGAATGAGGATCCTCCTCGTCTCGCAGATGTATCCGGGCCCGACCGACCCGGACCTCGGCGTCTTCGTCCGTAGCCTCGAGGAGCAGCTCGCCGTGCGCGGCCACGACGTCGAGCGCGCCGTCCTCGACCGTCGTGGAGCGGGGAAGCAGAAGTACCTCCGTTTGGCCCGCGCGACGCTCGCACAGTCGCGGCGTTTCCGGCCCGACGTCGTCTACGCCCACTTCCTCGTGCCAACGGGCCTGATCGCCGCGCTCGCGGGACGGGCGCCGCTCGTCGTCACCGCGCACGGGCGGGACGTCCGGAACATCGGCTGGCTCCCGGGCATCGGCGCGGCGACGCGCTTCGTCGTGCACCGGGCGGCGGCGGTGATCGCCGTCTCCGACTACCTGCGCCGCGAGCTCGAGGCGAAGGTGCCGGACGCGCGCGGAAAGACCGTCGTCGTCGATTCCGGGGTCGATCTTGCGCGCTTCCGCGTCGAGCCCTCACCGGACGGTCCGCCGAGGTTTCTCTGCATCGGCTCGCTGATCGCGCGCAAGAACGTCGTGCGGCTCGCCGCCGCCTTCGAGCGGCTCGGGGAGGGAACCCTGACGTTCGTCGGCGACGGCCCTCTCCGCGCCCGCCTCGAGGGACGGCCCGGCATCGAGCTCACCGGCATCGTCCCCTACGGAGAGGTGCCTGCCCGTATCGCCGCGTCGCACGTCGTGTGCCAGCCGAGCCTGATCGAGCCCTTCGGGCAAGCAGTGCTCGAGGCGATGGCCTGCGGGCGCTCGGTCGTGGCGACCCGGATCGGGGGCCCGCCGGAGTTCGTCCCGCCCGACGCGGGGGTGCTCGTCGATCCGGCCGACGAGGATGCGCTCGCGGACGCACTGCGCACGGCTGCGAAGTTCCCCAGGCCGAACGAGGTGGCGAGGTCGGCCGCCGCCGAGCACGACGTCAGGCGCCAGGCGGAGCGGGTGGAGAAGATCCTCCTGCGAGCTTCTTCAGGTCGGCGAGCCTGAGCTCGACCAGCGGGCGGACCGACTCCTCGAGCCCCGCCTCCCGAGCCGCGTCGAGCGCCTGCTCGTAGCTCTCGCGCACCTTCACCGGGTCGACGCCCTGCTTGAGCCTGTTGTCGCCCGTGACGAGGAGCTTCTGAATTCGCTTCTTCGCTTCATCGCTCTTCACAAAATGACCGTAACAAGTCACATTTCTGGAGAGGGACTGTCACGTTCGGCGCTGATACCCTGACCGCGCGATGGTCCAGGTTCTCGCAGTCATCCAGGTCCTGCTCTCGATCGGGCTGGTCGCGCTGATCCTGATGCACTCCGGCCGCGACACCGGCCTCGGTGGAATGGGTTTCACGCCGGCCTCGCAGGGCGGCACGCACATCGTCGAGCGGAACCTGACCCGCCTGACCATCATCGTCGCGATCCTCTTCACCGCCAACTGCATCGCGCTCTTCCACGTGCTGAAGTAGCTGCGCTCTGCGTCGCGCTCGCGCTGCTCGCGGGCTGCAACTCGCAGACGCCGGCTCACGGGCAGCCCTTGACCTCGGCCGGCCCTTCCGGAGTCGTTCGCGTTGCGGTGGGCAGCTTCCGCTGGCCGCTCGATCCCGCGCTCGCCGAGGGCCGGGACGAGACCACCCTGGCGCGCACGCTCTACTCGACCCCGCTTCGCACTGATCCTGCGACGGGGGCGGTGGTGCCCGGTCTCTGCACTGCGTGGCACGCGTCCGCCGGTTTCCGGCGCTGGGCGTTTACCTGCGCGTCGGCACCGTCGATCGCAGCTGCTCTGCGCCGGGTCGCGGGCCTGAGTGCCGCTCCGGCCCGATGGCTCTTTGCGAGCGCCGCTCGGATAACCGCTCCGTCGGCCTCGTCTCTCGTCGTGCAGCTGCGGGAACCGTGGCGGCGCTTTCCCTACGCGCTCACGGCGGTCGCCGCCGCTCCGCGTTCCCTTCCCGGGCCGTTCCGGCTCGTCAGCGGCTCCGCGCGGCGCGTCGTTGTCCGCCGCGAGGGCCTGACCGTGGTCTTCAGGCGCCTCGACTCGCACACTGCGGCACGGGAGTTTCGGCGGGGCCGCCTCGACGAGGCGCCCGTTCCGACCGGAGACATCGTCGCGACCGCACGGGACACCACGCTCGGCAAGGCGCTGCGCGTGCGAACGCTGCTCGGCCTCGACCTGCTCACGTTTCGCGGCGGCCCGGCGCAGGACCTGCGGGGTGTCTACGGGGCGACGGCGAACAGAACCGACTACGAGCAGCTCGTTCCGGAGATCAAGGGCGCCGCCGCCTTCGACCTGACCGGCAGACTGAAGCGGCAAAAGCCGGCGACGTTTCGCGACGCTCTGAAGCGGATCCCGTCGCTACCGCGCGTCCGGGTGGCGATCGGCGTGCCGCACGACCCGGTCCTTCGCTACGGGGCACAGCTTCTCTACGCGAGCTGGCGGGACGTCGGCCTCGGCCCGGTGCTCGTCGACGCCGGCCCCGGAGTCACGACCGAGTTCGGCCGCCTGTTCGCCGCGTATCCCCAGGCGGAAGCCCTGTTCGGGCCGATCGTCGCCGCGGGGCTCGGGTCTCGGCAGCGGTTCGGCGCGGCCCTCGCGGCGACCGAGCAGGCCGGCCCGCTCGCCCGGCTCGACGAGCAGATTCAGTCGCTCGACCGAGTCGTGCCCGTAGCGTGGGCCCGCGATGCCCGGCTCGTGTCCCCGCGGCTCACGGGATGGCGCGAGGATCTCCTCGGGAACGTCGATTACGGCACCGTCACGGCCCGAGCCTCGGGCGCGGGCGGCTGAGGGCGAAGCGGCTACACTGCCGTTCCCTCGAGCGCTGGTGGCGGAATTGGTAGACGCGCTAGGTTGAGGGCCTAGTGGCCTTTGAAGGCCGTGGAGGTTCAAGTCCTCTCCAGCGCATTCCGGTCTTCCTCACGGGAGGCCGCGTCCTTGACGCCGTCCGGAGGAGTCTCTACTCTCGTAGCGAACACACGTTCGCTCGAGTCAACGACCCCTGGAGGCACGGATGCTGACGGGACGGCAACAGGAGATCTGGGACTTCCTCGTCGACTACGTCGACGCGCACGGCTACCCGCCGACGGTGCGGGAGATCGGGGAGGCGGTCGGCCTTGCCTCGCCCTCGACCGTCCACGCGCACCTGGCCAACCTCGAGCGCGCAGGCTTGCTGAAGCGCGACCCGACGAAGCCGCGCGCCGTCGAGCTGGTGGGCAGGGAGCGTACAGAGGCGCCGGCCGGAATTCTCGACAAGCTGCCGCTGGTCGGGCAGATCGCGGCCGGCGGGCCGCTCCTCGCGGACCAGTACATCGAGGACCATCTCGCCGTGCCGGAGACGCTTCGCGGTGACTTCCTCCTGCGTGTGAAGGGCGACTCGATGATCAAAGCCGGCATCCTCGACGGAGACATCGTCGTCGTCCAGCGTGGGCAGGACGCGCGGAACGGCGAGATCGTCGTGGCGCTTGCAGGCGACGACGAATCCGCCGACGAGGCTACGGTCAAGCGGTTCTTCCGCGAGCGCGGCCGCATCCGCCTGCAGCCGGAGAACGACGCGCTCGAGCCGATCTACTCGGACCATGTCCAGATCCTCGGCCGGGTGACGGGGGTGTTCAGATCGCTGTGACGTCGGTGGCCCCGATTCAGAGGACGCTCGAGCAGGAGCTGCATGCGCTGCTTCGGGGCGCGAGCCTCGAGTGCCTCGTCTGCGGCGAGTTCGTGCTGCACGCCGGCCGGATGATCACCTGTCCGGAGTGCAATTCGTCCCTGCGCGAGAGCGGTGAGTCGGGCAGTGCGCAGCTACAATTCGCGACGCAGGCCGGGTGACCGCGGGCTCAACGGCTCGAGGAAAGTCCGGACACCGAAGGGCAGGACGCTGGGGCGACCCAGGCGGCGAAAGCCGACGGAAAGTGGCACAGAAAGGAGACCGCCAAACGGCGAGCTTCTCTCCGGAGACGCCGAGGCAAGGGTGAAAAGGTGGGGTAAGAGCCCACCAGCGTCGTGGCGACACGGCGGCTAGCCAAACCCCGTCCGGTGCAAGGCAAACAGGTCCCGCCACCAGGCGGCCCGCCGAGGGACCGGGTTGCTGCACAGAGGGATGGTCACCGAAACAGAATCCGGCTTACGGGCCTGCTACGGAAAGCCCCCGCGCACGCGGGGGCTTTCTATTCCGGGCGTGCATTCCCGGAGCACTTGAAGTGGCGATGACGGTGTCGGCGACCAATTGCACGAAGTTGCTCGTTGCATCGAACGGGGCTGCGTGGCCGGCCCCGTCGATTTGACGCGTTGTCGCAGTGGGAATGGCCGAGGCAAGTGATCGGACGAGGCGGTACATGCTGTGAGGGCTCCGTGCCCCGTAGCTGCACACGACGGGGACCTCGACGGTCGCGAGATCCGACGCGGATGGATAGGTGCCGATGGAGTTGCGGAAGTCCGCCAAGGCGGCTCTCGCGTTCTCTCTGCCGACCCGCCGCCACTCCTCGGGGAAGGCGTCCCAGGCACTTCCACCGGCACGGTAGCTGTAGGCGGAGCGCAGTAATGCCTCTGCCGCGTCACCATGTCGACCGCGCAAAGAGAGCGACCCGATTTTGGCCAGCGCCACGATCTGCGAAGCGGCAGGAAGGTGATGCGTGAACCGCCATGGGAACTCATGGGCGATCACTCCTTGCACCAGGTCGGGGCGACGCACCGCCAGGTCGACTGCGATTGCCGCCCCGGCGCTTGTACCGACCACGACCGCCGGCGGGGTCCGCAGAGATCCCAGAAGCGCTGCGGCGTCGGCCGTATGCGTGGACATCGCGCGCACCCGTTCGCCGCCGGACCGGGCGTAACCGCGGCGGTCGTAGGTGATCACTCGTCCGATCCGGGCGAGCTCTGTGGCCGCCGAGCCCCAGGTTGACGCCGTCGCCCCGGCAGGGTGAATCAGAAGGATCGGGACGCCCTCACCCGCCTCTTCGCAATAGAGGTCGCGGAACGCCCTCATCCCACGGCTCGCCATCACGCGTTCGACGGTGCGGCAGGAGACACCGAGCGGGTCTCGAGCGTGAACGGTGGGTAGCGGTCGACGAGCGAGGCGAGGTACGCGAGCAGCCATGCCTCCCAGCGGACGAGCCCGAGCAGGAATCTCCACAGGCTGTCCGGATACCTCTCGTTGATGAGCACGAGAATGACGGCGATCACCCAGACGATCGTGCCGACGAAGGTGAGGATCGCAAGCACGAGCACGCTTGGAATCGCGTAGAGGACGCGGAGCAGTGCGGAGCGCAAAGTCGGCGAGCCCGACCGCTCGACCTGGAGCCGCACTGGACGTCGACCTTCTCCGGGCAGCTCGTCGGTCAGGAGCGCGACGTAGGCGACGAGGTCGAGGATCCAGTTCAGGACGCGCGTCACCGTTGGCCCGTTCTCGTCCAAGTAGGGCTGCCCACCCCTCTGCGAGACCAGAATCGCGGCGACCACGGGAAGGCCCAACCACAACAGCCCCAACGGGTGACCGATCCAGCCGACGAGGACCAGCAGGGCCACGCGGAGGAACACGTGGCCGCGCTGGAAGACCGGCGGGCGCTCGACCTCGACGGTGACGGGAGAGGACATCTGCGCCGGCCCTATGCGGGGACTTCGTCGAGGGCCTGGATGTTGCTGTCCAGCGCCTGCAACAAGGAGTACCGGTTGAAGGTCACGTGTCCGGCCAGCCTCTCGATCAACTCGGCGAGCGCCGGGGAAGGCTCACCGTAAATCGTCATGTCGTGGCCGTAGGCGTGGTCTCGGAAGAGCTTCTCCCTGGCCTCCGCGACGTTGTTGCCATGCTCGAGCAGGCCGTCGGCGTCGAGGTAGCCCTCCCGGACCTCGCACTGCGTTCGGTCGTCGCTGATGAACCAGTCGTAGCGGAGCGTCTTCGTGTCTTTCTCTCTCGTCTGCCTCATCATCTCGGCCGCCTGCTCTTTGAACCCGTCGAGCTCGCCGTCACGGATCTTCAGTCGTGCAGTCACCTCGAACATCGTCCTCGTGCTCCTTTCGTGTCGTGCCCGTGAGAAGGCATCGTCGTCACGCGACCGCGCCCTCCGGAACGAGATCGAGCTGGACCAGGGCGGACATGAAGTCGTAGTAGAGGTTGTCGAGGACGATCTTCCCGTCGCGCACCTCCACCAGCTCCATGCCCTTGATCTCCACCCGCTTCCCCGTGGGAGGCACCTCGCTGCCGTCCGGAAGCCGGAACGGGCCGGTGTTGGTTCCCGTGAACGTCCACTCGTCCGCGAACTTGTCGTCTTCGTCGACGAAGCTGTCGACGACGTAGTTCGCGTCCGCGAACGCGTTCAGGTCCCGGGCGAGCCGGTCGCGGATCGCGTCCAGCCCCTCGAAGGTGCCGTCGTGCATCCTCTGCACGGCGTCCTCCGCGTACAGATCCATGCACGCGTCGAGCTCGCCCGCGTTGTACAGCTGCACGTAGCGATCCAGGAGCTCCCTGTTGGCCTCCATGTCCTTCTCCTCTCTGGTCAGACCTGCTTCGGCACCTTTCCGGCGTACACGAAGCGCATGATCTTGTGCCCGAAGTCGGCGGTCGGTCCGAACATCAGGGGACAGCCGCCGTCGATAACAGTGATTCCGTGCTGCCGGCCGTACGCGGTCGCGGCGGGCGAGACGCTGCCTGCGCCGGGGCCGCGATGCATCCAGACGTGCTTGATGCCGAGCTCCGCGCACTCGTGCATCGTGTTCTCGGCGATCTCGGGCCGTGTTCCGATGACCACCGCCTCGACGCCGCCGGGGATCGACTTCAGATCTGGATAGGACTGATCTCCCTCGACCTCGTGGGTGTTCGGGTTGACGGCGAAGACGTCGTAGCCGCGCCCGCGCAGCCGCCGGTACACGTTGTTGCTCCCGTGCGTCTTGGGCGTGCGAGAAACGCCGGTGACGGCCACTCGCTTCTTCCCCAGGAACGCAGATGCCGCCTCCTCAATGCTCTGCATGGCTCCTCCCTTCGTGGTCGTGGCCGGCGCGGCGGCCGCGGATCGCACCAGTGATCAGGAGCCCGCCGCCGACTATGAGGACCGCCCCTGCGGCCAACAGGCCGATGGCGATCCAGAGCACCGCCGGCATGCGAGCTCCCAGGTCGGCTCGGACGGCGATTCCCGGTCGCGCGTCGGCATTCATCACCACGACCGTCCACGAGCCCTTCGTCGGCTGCCAGATCAGAGTCTTGGCGTCGGAGCCGGTGGACTTGGCCACCCAGAAGTCCTTCCTTCCGGGAGCGGATCGGGGCGTGCCGCCGCCGACTGCCTTCACCTTGTCCCCGAAGAAGTCAGAAATGACGGTGTGGTTCACTCCGGCGAGGTAGGGATCGACGTCTTTGGAGCGGCCGATCCCGACAAACAAGGCCGAGCTCGCGTTCACGGGCGTAATCCGGATCCGAACCTTGCCGAGCAGGCCGGGGGAGTACAGCCAACCGACTCCCGCCGATCCGAGCTGGGTCGGCTCGGTCGCCAATGCTGCTCCCGAGGTGGAGAACTCATGGGTGTCGGTCGTGACATAGCCTCCGTCCCGCTGCGTCAGGTAGGCCCACAGGCCCGTTCCCCCACCGCCCAGCAGGGCCAACGAGACCAGAACCAGCAGCGCCCCGACCACGATCGCCGTGATGCGACCGCCGGTCCAGCGCGACGCACGACTATCGGCGGCGTCTGCCGTGTCATTCGACGGCTCCGCTGCGGTCGAGCCCAGTGTCCGCGAAGTCATGGGATCTCGACCTCGCTGACGCGCGCTACGGTCGTTCGTTCTGCGACGTAGGGCGGCAGGAGCCGCAGCGCATCGGCCTCGGTCTCGGCGTCGACCGTCCACCAGATCGCGTGCTCACCGGAGTGGCACGAGGCGAGTGTGGCCCGGTGGCGGAGCGGAGTCGCATGCCCCTTGAAGGACGCGAACACGACGCCACACTCCTGAGGCTCGTGTCGGTGGTGAAGCACGTAACGAGGCATGGGTCGAGCTTGACGCGCACCGACCGCCCCGACATCAGGGCAACACCCTGAACTCGCACCCTGATCATTCGATCGAAAGCTGTTCACGGCCGATTCGCCTTCGGTGTTTTCTACGGATTCAGCAGTTGCCGCGTTCGTGGGAGCATCCAAGCGGCCGAAGGAGGCACGATGACGGCTGGCCTTGATTCGCGACAAGCTCGCGAGCGCGGCGGCTTCGTGGGTCGCACCGAGGAGCTGGCGTCGCTCGAGCAGCTCCTCGACGAGCTCGATCACGGTCGCGCATGTGCGATCGAGCTTGTGGGCAAGCCGGGTATCGGCAAGACGCGCCTGCTTGCGGAGCTACGCGCTCGCGCGGAGCTGCGCGGCTACCTCGTCCTCGCCGGATCGGCGTCCGAGCTCGAGCGTGAGCTGCCGTTTTCCGTCTTCGTGGATGCTCTCGACGAGTACGTCGAGAGTCTCGACCATCGCCGGCTCGCCACGCTCGACGCCGATGTCCAAGCAGAACTCGCTCACGTCTTCCCCGCCTTGACCAGGTTCGAGCGCGGACGTGACGTCGCGCGCCAGCACGAGCGGTACCGCAGCCACCGCGCGGTCCGCGCACTCCTCGAGCAGCTCGCCGAACCGAAGCCGCTCGTGCTCGTGCTCGACGACTTCCACTGGGCCGACTCGGCCTCCCTCGAGTTGCTCGGCGCGCTGCTTCGCCGTCCTCCCGCGGCCGCGGTGCTTGTCTCGGTGGCGATGCGCCCCCGCCAGGTGCCGGAGCGCCTGGCAGCGTCACTCGAGCGGGCGCACCGTGCCGAGGCGTTGCAGAGAATCGAGCTCGACGCCTTGACGCCCTTCGAAGCACGAGAGCTTCTCGGTGCCGCGGTCGACGCCGCCAGCGCAGCCGCACTCTACGAGGAGAGCGGAGGCAACCCGTTCTACCTCCAGCAGCTGGCCCGGTCCCTCGAGCGCGAACACGGAGCAACCGCCGCGGCCGGAATCTCGCTGCGCGGCCTGGATGTACCTCCGGCGGTCGCCGCCTCACTCAGCGAGGAGCTCGCGCTGCTGTCCGACGGCGCGCGCCTCGTACTCGAGGGAGCCGCCGTGGCGGGCGATCCGTTCGAGCCCGAACTGGCGGCCGCTGCGGCCGCCACATCTGACGGTGCTGCCATGGACGCAGTCGACGAGCTCCTGCGGCTCGATCTCATTCGCATCACCGACGTACCGCGGCGCTTCCGTTTTCGACACCCGCTCGTCCGGCGCGCGGTGTACGAGGCCACCTCGGGCGGATGGCGGCTTGGAGCGCACGAGCGGTGCGCGGAGGCGCTTGCAGCGCGTGGGGCAACGGCGGCGGCGCGCGCTCACCATGTCGAACGGTCGGCGCGGCAGGGCGACGTCGCCGCCGCCGAGGTCCTGCGTGAGGCGGGCGACGCCATAGCGCGGCTCGCACCCGAGAGCGCTGCGCGCTGGTTCGGTGGCGCGTTGCGGTTGCTTCCACAGACCGCCCCTGCGCAGGATCGTGTGGAGCTCTTGCTGGCCCGCGCCGGGGCATTGGCGGCGGCGGGCCATTTCAGCGACAGCCACGAGGCGTTGCTGGAGGCGGTTGCGATCGTCCCGGAGCAGGCGACCGCCCTCTGCACGACGGTCGCGACGGCGTGCGCCGGCGTGGAGCGCTTCTGCGGGCGATACGAGCAGGCCCACGCCCGTCTGGTGAGGGCTCTTGGAATCCTCCCGGCGCCGGCCTCGCGCGAGTCCGTCGAGCTGCTGATCGAGCTGACGCTGAACGAGTTCTACCGCTCCAGATACGAAGCGATGCGCGACTGGGCCGCGCGCGCGGTGAGCACTGCGAAAGAAGTCGGAGACGACGCGCTGATTGCCGCTGCGCTCGCCATGCCCGCGCTCGCGTCCGCCATGACCGGACCCACCGATGTCGCTCGCGCCCATCACGCCGAAGCCACCGTGCTCGTCGATGGCCTGTCCGACGACGAGCTCTCGCTTCGCCCCGACGCGGCGTCGTGGCTCGCCGCTGCCGAGATCTACCTCGACCTCCACGCGGAGGCCGACGCGCACGCGAGTCGTGCCCTCAGGCTCGCCCGCGCGACCGGGCGGGGGGATCCCTTGTTCCGCCTGTACCCGATCCTGCCCAGGATCTGGTACGTGCGTGGCAAGCTGGCCGAGGCCGCCGAGCTCCTGGACGGGGCAATCGAGGCAGAGCGCCTGCTCGGGTCTCCGCCCGCCCTCGCCGGGAACCTCTTCAACCGCTCCGTGGTCGCGCTCGCCGTTGGCGATCTGGACATCGCACTCGCCACCGCAGAGGAGGCCGTCGAGCTCACCCACGAGCTCGACGAAGGGTTCGTCGCCGCCTGGGCTGCGGTGCGGCTCGCTGCCGTCCTGCTCGAGACTGCGCAACCGGACCGAGCGGTCGAGGTGCTCCTCGACCGCGCGGGCGGCGAGGAGTTGACGCACATTCCCGGGGGCTGGAGAGCGTACGCCCTCGACCTGCTGACTCGCTGCTGGCTCGCACTCGACCGTCCTACCGAGGCGCGACGCGCAAGCGAGTGCGCGTGTGCATGCGCCGTTGCGGTGCAACTCCCGCTTGCCCGGTCATGGGCGGCTCGCGCGGCTGCGACTGTCGAGTTGTACGCCGGCGACGCTACCGGCGCAGCTGAACAGGCGATCGCCTCGGCCGTTGCCGCGGACGAGGGCGGCGCACCGATCGAGGGCGCGATCGCGCGCACGCTCGCCGGCCGGGCGTTCGCCCAGGCCGGTGATGCGAGCCGGGCCGTTGAAGAGCTGCGGCGAGCCGCCGCGTCACTGGACGCTTGCGGCGCGCGCCGCTACCGCGACCAGGCCGAGCGGGAGCTCGGGAAGCTCGGCCATCGGAACCATCGGCGAACGCGTCCGGGCAAGATCGGCGGCACGGGCATCGAGACACTCACGGCGCGTGAGCTCGAAGTGGCGCGGCTCGTCGTCGACCGCAAGACCAATGCGCAGATCGCCGCCCAGCTCTTTCTCAGCAACAAGACAGTCGAGACCCACCTGCGCAACATCTTCCGCAAGCTGAACGTCACCTCGCGCGTCCACCTTGCTCATGCGGTCGAGCAGGCCGATCAGGCTGCACCGAGAACCTTGGTCTAGTCGCGCTCCACGCAGCGGCACGCCGGTGCGTGCGCCGCTCGTGCCGCGGCCGGCGGATCGCGAGCGGCCGTACCCGGATGGGTCTCTTGAAGAACACGTACTTGCCCGCCTCGACGAGGGCCAGGTAGGTGACGACCATCAGCGCGATCGCCCCGAGCAGCGACACGGGGAGTGGCTCGAACCCGAGGGCGTTGGCGACCGGCGAGTACGGGATGACGACCCCGATCACGGCGCAGGCCGCCGTTGTGAGTAGCAGCGGCCGGCTGGGTCGACTCCGTAAGAAGGGCACCCGCCGGGTGCGGATGACGAAGATCACGAGTGTCTGCGTGGCGAGCGACTCGACGAACCAGCCGGACCGGAACAGCGTCTCGCCCGCGTCGAAGCCGTAGATCAGGACACCGAAGGTCATGAAGTCGTAGACGGATGAGATGGGGCCGAAGTACGCCATGAAGCGGCGGATGAAGCCGATGTCCCATTGGGACGGCCTCGCGAGCAGCTCTGCGTCGACGTGGTCGGTGGGGATGGTCAGCTCGCTGACGTCGTAGAGGAGGTTGTTGAGAAGGATCTGCGAGGGAAGCATCGGCAGGAAGGAGAGGAAGAGCGAGGCGCCGGCGGCGCTGAACATGTTCCCGAAGTTCGAGGACGTCCCCATCAGCACGTACTTGATCGTGTTCGCAAAGATGCGCCGGCCCTCAGAGACGCCGTCGGCGAGGATGCCGAGGTCCTTCGTGACGAGGACGACGTCGGCCGCGTCCTTGGCCACGTCCGTTGCGGTGTCGACCGAGATGCCGACGTCGGCGTCGTGGAGTGCGATCGCGTCGTTGACGCCGTCACCGAGGAAGCCGACGTCGCTCCCGAGCTCGCGCTGGGCCCGGATCACGCGCGACTTCTGCTCGGGCGTGACCCGGGCGAAGATCGTCGTTCGAGGCAGTGAGGCGCGAAGCGCGTCGTCTCCCAGCTCTTCGATCTCGGCTCCGGTCAGGGTCCCGAGCGATGTCATTCCGAGATCTGTGCAGACTCGCTGTGCGACGCGCCCGTTGTCGCCGGTCACGATCTTCACCTCGACGCCGAGGTCGGCAAGGCGCGCGAGCGATTCGGCGACGTCCGCTTTGGGCGGGTCCGAGAAGCAGAGCAGTCCCCTCAGCTCGAGGTTCTGCTCCTCGGCAGGCGTGAGCGCGGCCAGATCCTGAGCCGAACGGGACGCGACGGCGACGACGCGCGTGCCCGAGTCGAAGAGGCGCTCGAGCTCGGTCGTGGCCTCGTCCGGAACCCTCGCGCAGCGGTCGAGAATCACCTCGGGCGCGCCCTTGGCGACGAGCAGCCGTTCCCGACCCGACTCGATGAGGACGGAGCTGAGCTGGCGCTCGTGGTCGAACGGCGCCTCGGCGATCCGCCGCCAAGCGCTCTCGAGGCCGGCTCCCTGCGGTGCGGCGAAGAGTGCACGGTCGAGCGCATTTCCCGTCGCATCGCTGGCGGTCAGGGCGAGCTCGAGCACCTCCGGATCGTCGTCGCCGTTGGCGTCGAGCGCGTGCGTGAAGGCGGTCCGGCCCTCGGTCAGCGTTCCCGTCTTGTCGGTGAAGAGCACTTCGATGTTCCCGAGATCCTCGATCGCCACGAGCCGCTTGACGACGACCTGCCGGCGAGCAAGCCTCCGAGCGCCGGTCGCAAGGCTGACTGTCACGATCGCGGGCAAGAGTTGGGGCGTGAGCCCGACGGAGATCGCCAGCGCGAAGAGGAGGGAGTTGAGAAACGACCGTCCGAGCAAGACGTTGAGGACGAGGATCGAGCCCGCGAGGAGGCCGGTAATGGTCACGAGCAGACGGGAGAAGTCCTGCAGACCACGCTGGAACGAGGTCAGCTCGTGACGCTCGCCGAGCTTGACCGCGATCGCTCCGAAGGCCGTCCTCGACCCGGTCTGAACCACCACCCCGCGCCCGCCGCCTGCATGTACCACTGTGCCCATGAACGCGACACAGGGGAGCTCGAGCGGCGTGGCCGGCTCCGTCACCGGCGCGACCTCCTTGATCGCAGCAGCAGATTCCCCTGTCAGCACCGACTCGTCGCACTCGAGGTTCGCCGCCTCGAGCAGCCGCACGTCGGCGGGGACGATGTCGCCGACGTGGAGCGAGACGATGTCGCCCGGCACGAGCTCCGTCACGTCGACTTCCATCGTCTTGCCTGCGCGCTCGACAAATGCGCGCCGATGAATCTGCGAATGGAGTGTCTCGACAGCCCGCTCCGAGCGGTACTCGTTCACGAAGCCGAGCACGACGCTCAGCCCTACGATCGTCAAGATGATCCCTGCATTCGTTCCTTCGCCGACGAAGATCGACACCGCCGCGGCCGCGAGCAGGAGCAGAAGCAGATAGCTGCGGAACTGCCGTGCGAGCACGCTCCAGAAGCGCGCGCCGTGCGCACGCAGAGCGTTCAGGCCAACGGCTGCGAGCCTTCGAGTCGCCTCGTCCGGATCGAGGCCCTGCTCGGACGTGACGAGCTTGTGAAGGACGTCTTCGGTCGAAAGAGTCGCGGCCGACGCGGTATCGAGCGAATAGGAGAGTGCTCCCGGAGTCGTCTCGCGCGCAACCTGACCGCTCGTCAGCGACTCCATCTCCGGGCCACAATAGGCCTGTTTCTCTGTACCGCTGCGCTCGTGCTCGGGACAAGTGGAGCCGCAGCCTCCGATCCGCCGCCTGCCGGTTCACCGATCCCGCGTCAGCCGGTGGCGCTCGCCATGGCGCTCTCGGCGGCGTCCGCCCAGCTCCATACCGAGATCGGGCGCTGGACGCCGAAGTCCGCCTCGCCGCCGACCGCCGTGCAACTCCTGGCGCTCTACGAGCAACGTGTCTACCGGCTGCTTGCGCGTAACGAGCGCCTCGCCCGGCTCACCCTCTCTCGGCTTCCTCGGGCACTCGCCGCAGTCAGCCGGGACTTTCTCGCCGCCCAGCGCGAGCTCTACCGGCTGACTCCTCCGATCGCGGCCCACACGATCAAGGTCGGGGCACCGCGTCCGGCCGGCGAGCTCCTCGGCTATTACCGGGAAGCTCAGCGCCGCTTCCGCGTCCCCTGGAACGTGCTCGCGGCAGTCAACTTCGTCGAGTCGAAGTTCGGGAAGCTGCGCAGCGCGAGCGCTGCCGGCGCGCAGGGGCCGATGCAGTTCCTGCCCTCGACGTGGCATCGTTACGGCCTCGGAGGCGACGTCAACGAGCCGCACGACGCGATCCTCGGCGCGGCCAACTACCTGCGCGCGTCGGGCGCTCCGGCGGACGTTCGTCGCGCCCTTTACTCGTACAACCGGTCGCGCGCATATGTCGACGCCGTGCTCCGCTACGCCCGCCGAATCGGCGCGGACCGAACCGTCTTCTTCGATCTCTACAACTGGCAGGTCTTCGTCAAGACCCCGCGCGGCGACAGGCGCGTCAGCGGTCCCGGTCTTCCCTGACCCAGATCGACAGCTCGCCGACGCGCTCGAACCCGAGCCGACGGTACAGCTGCTCCCCCTCCGAGCTCGAGGCGAGGATGGCAGGGAGCCCTGTGTCGGTGAGCAGCGCAGCTCTCGTCAGCGCCGCGGCGTAGCCGCGGCGCCGCGCCGAGCCCACGGTCGTCACGCCGAAGACACCGACGGCGTCGTCCGCTCGGTATCCCATCGACGCTCCGATCGCGACGCCGCCGACACGGCCGAGGAAGAGCGCCATGCGGGGGTCCTCCAGGATGCTTGCAGGATGCAGCGAGCCGGGCTCGACACGGGCGTCGTCGCCGCCGAAGCCGCGCACGCTGACCTCTTCGAGCTCGGCTACTTCGGCCGCCGTTCGCACCCGGACGAGCTCGAGCTCGCGCGGCGGCTCCTCCGAGACCGGCGCGGCCTGTCGGCAATACCAGGGGTCTTGTCGCCAGACCCGGAACCCGTGCGGCTCGAGGTCGAGGGACTGCCAGGAGTCGCAGATGCTGCCGCGAATCGACGCGACGGCCTCGACCGGCACATCCCGG
This sequence comes from Gaiellaceae bacterium, assembly GCA_036377995.1. Classification (GTDB taxonomy): domain Bacteria; phylum Actinomycetota; class Thermoleophilia; order Gaiellales; family Gaiellaceae; genus 3-1-20CM-4-69-9. The sequence continues at coordinate 11,521 of DASUXI010000212.1, read as the reverse complement.
CGCAGCGTGATCGCGGCGAAATAGATGTACGGCGGCACGTCGAGCGCGCGCCAGACCTCGCCGTCGTCCTCGGAGCGACAGCCAAGCGCCGCCAGCCACGATGCATGCCAAGCGGCGTCCGCGCGAGCGCAGAGCTCGACCGGATCGGTCACGACTCTCGCCGTCCCAGCTCGAGCCCGTCGAGGGCCGCCTCGACCAGTCGCGGCAGGGTCTCGAGGTTGTACCCCCCTTCGAGGACGGCTGCGACCCGGGGGCCCATGGCGGCGCAGCGTCGGCACAACTCCCGGAAGCCCTCTTCCGACACGCGCATCTCGGCGAGCGGCTCCTCTTCGTGCGCATCGAATCCAGCCGACACGAGCACGAGGTCGGGGGCAAACCGGGCGACCGCCGGCTCGACCGACCACTCGACGGCATCCAGGTACTCCGCGTCGCCGGAGCCGGCATCGAGCGGAACGTTCAGGGTCGTCGGCGACTGCTCACCGGGTCCTCCGCCGCCGGGATAGAACGGCCACTGGTGCATCGACGCAACGAGCACCGAATCGTCGTCCGCGAAGATTTCCTGGGTCCCGTTTCCGTGGTGGACGTCGAAGTCGACGATCGCCACCCGTCCGACACCATCGGCCTGCGCGGCCCGCGCGGCGACCGCGACGTTGTTGAAGATGCAGAAGCCCATCGCCCGGCTTCGTGTCGCGTGGTGCCCGGGCGGGCGCACGATCGCGAACGCCCCCGCCCGCGCCGCCTCGACGGCCGTACCCGCGGCGAGTCGCGCTGCCTCGGCAGTGGTCGCGCTCGCCGGCGTGTCGGGATCGAGCCAGACCGGATCGCGGATCGCCAGCATCGCCGCGAGATGCTCGGCCTGATGGCAGCGCAGGATCTCCTCGTCCGTCGCCGGCCTGCCCTCGCCCCAGGTCTCGAGCCTGGACAGCGCGGCGGATATCCGTCGGGGCGACTCGGGATGCGAGCCCGTCGGGTGGAGGGTCGCCAGCGCCGGATGGCTGATGACGTCGATCCGGGCGTCCTATCCCGCCAGGGCGGCGGCCCGCTCGGCGACGGCGTTCAGCCCGAGATCTCTGAGAGTGGACGACGCCTCCGCCCAGTTCGGCGTCTGTTCTTCGAGGGGAGGTATCGGGGCGGAGGCGTCGAGAGTCGCCATTCGACGGTAGAGGCGCAACTCCTCCGCCTGTGCGCCGAATCTGCCTGCCGCGAGGAGCTCTTCCAGCGTGCCGTACTCGGCCAGGAGGCTCGCGGCGGTCTTCGGGCCTACTCCCCGGGCCCCCGGGATGCGGTCGGACGGATCGCCGCGGAGCGCGATGAAGTCCGGCACCTGGACCGGGTCGACCCCGTAACGCTCGCGCACTTGGGCGGGGCCGACGCGCGCCAACTCGCTCACACCGCGAATCGGCTGCAGGATGGTCGTGCGATCGCTGGCGAGCTGGAACGAATCCCGGTCAGAGGTCGCGACGACCGAGGTCCCTCCTCGCTCCTCCTCCTGGTGGACCGCCGCCGCCAGGAAGTCGTCGGCTTCGTAGCCCGCCGCCTTTCCGGCGGCAAAGCCGAAGGACCGGACGAGGTCGGGAAGGAGGTCGAGCTGCTCGAGCAGCGCGTCGTCGAACTCACGACCACTCTGATAGCCGGCGAACGCCTCGTGGCGATAAGTCGGCACGTCGAGGGTGTCCCAGCCGACGAAGACGGCGCGGGGCTCCTCCGCCTGCCAGAGGCGCATCAGGAAGTTCGAGAAGCCGACGAGCGCATTTGCGGGTCGCGCGTCCGCGCGCTTCATGGACTTCGGAAGCGCGTGATATGCGCGGTGTGTGAGCGAGTCGCCGTCGATGACGAGGAGGGGCCGGATCACAATTCCTCTTCGAGCCGCTTGATCTCGGCGATCAGCCGCTGGGTCGCTTCATGGGCCGCCTCGGACGGGTCCAGGCCTCCGAGGTCGTCAAGCGCGAGGGGCTCGCCGTAGCGCACGCGTAGAGGGCCGAGCCTCGAGAGCCGGTCCGTGCCCGAGATCGCGGCGGGGACGAGAGGCACTCCTGCCTGGAGCGCGATCCGGGCCGCCCCGGTGTGAGCCTTCGGCTGGTACCTCTTCACGATCCCCTTCCGCTGCCTCGTCCCGTGCGGGAACATGGCGATGACGTGCCCCTCGCGGGCGAGCCCGACAGCCCTGTTGATCGCCTCGACGTCTCGCTCGCCCCGCCTGACCGGAAAGCCGCCGCCGGCGTCGATCACGTACCGGAGCGGCCACCAGTAGAGCTCCGACTTGGCCATGAACCGGAGGAATCGCTTGGGCCAGAGCGGGATGGCCAGAGGCCATGGATCGAAGTTCGAGACGTGATTCGCTGCCAGGACGTAACCGCCGGATGCAGGGAGATTCTCCTTTCCCTCCGCGCGCAGTCGATACAACCAGCGCAGCACCGGCAAGGAGATCCCGCCGACGAACAGGTAGAAGGGGCTGGGCCTCACATGGCCAAGTATCCCCGGCTGGAGATCCGCAGGCCGGTCGCTAAGGTGTCGCGAATGCCAAAGACGCTCGTCATTGCAGAGAAGCCCTCCGTCGGACGCGACCTCGCGGGGGCGCTCGACGGCCCCTTCCAGCGCCGCAAGCTCGAGGACATCAAGCCGAAGCGCGGCAAAAAGGCGACCGAGGAGACGAACGAGGAAGTCGTCGAGGCCGCGAAGTCGAAGACCCGGTCACGTGCCAGGGAGGAGGCGGTGTTCCTCGAGTCCGACGACTACGTGATCACGTGGGCGGTCGGGCACCTCGTTCAACTGGCCGAGCCCGAGCAGTACGACGAGAAATGGAAGAAATGGCGCCTGGACGACCTGCCGATCGTCCCGCCCGACGGCTTCAAGCTGGTTCCGCGCGACGCCAAGTCGAAGAAGCAGCTCAAGCTGATCGAGACCCTCCTCAAGCGAGAGGACGTCGACCGGATTATCAACGCCTGCGACGCGGGGCGCGAGGGCGAGCTGATCTTCGCGTACGTCTACGAGTCGGTCTTCGGTGCCTCCTCGTCCAGCACGGACGCTCCGAAGCCGGTCGAGCGCCTCTGGATCTCGTCGATGACGAAGCAGGCGATCCGCGAGGGCTTCGAGCGGCTCCGCCCGGGGGCGCAGATGCTGCCGCTCGAGGAGGCTGCCCGCTCCCGCTCGGAGGCGGACTGGCTCGTCGGAATGAACGCCACCCGGGCCGCCACCATCCGCGGCCGGGCTTGGGTCGGAGGCGTCGTCTCGCTCGGACGCGTCCAGACGCCGACGCTCGCCATGATCGTCAAGCGCGAGCGCGAGATCCAGGCGTTCGTCCCCGAGCCGTACCGCCTCGTTCACGGGACGTTCCAGCCTCCGTACCAGGGGCTCTGGTTCGAGGGCGACGAGACGCGGATCTTCGGAGACCTGGAGCGCGCCGACCGGATCGTCGCCAAGGTCTCGGGCCAGGACGGGACGATCGAGAAGGTCGAGCGGAAGGAGCAGTCCGAGCGGGCGCCCCTCCTCTACGACCTCACGTCGCTCCAGCGCGATGCGAACCGCCGGTACGGGTTCTCCGCGCGCCGCACGCTGCAGGCGGCGCAGTCGCTGTACGAAGGCAAGAAGGCGATCACGTATCCGCGCACGTCCTCGCGCTACCTGTCAGGCGACATGGTCCCTCAGCTCAAGCCTACGGCCGCCACCCTGCGGCCCGTGGCCGAGTACCGTGCTGCGGCCGAGTACGTCGTCGGGCTCGACCAGTTGCCGCTCCAGCGTGTCGTCAACGACGCCAAGGTCGACGACCACCACGCCATCATCCCGACCGACGTCGAGCACGACATGGAGGCGCTCACCCCGGACGAGCGACGCGTCTTCGACCTGGTTGCCCGTCGCTTCCTGTCGGTCTTCCATCCACCCGCCCGATATGCGAGAACGACCGTGGTCACGGTGATCGAGGAGGAGCGGTTCAGGACGCGGGGCAAGGTCACGCTCGAGGCCGGGTGGCGCGCCGTCTACGGCGTCGAGCCCGACCACGAGCGCCAGTCCGAGGACGAGTCGGAGGGCGGCGAGATCCCGGTGTTGAAGGAAGGTCAGACGGTGCGCTGCATCGCGGCGGAGATCGAGGAGAAGATGACGAAGCCTCCACCTCGCTACACGGAGGCGACGCTGCTGTCGGCGATGGAGACCGCCGGCAAGCTGATCGACGACGAAGAGCTCCGCGATGCGATGAAGGCGTCCGGTCTCGGTACTCCGGCGACACGCGCGGAGACGATCGAGACGCTGATCCGCCGCGAGTACATCGAACGGGTCGGCAAGGACCTTCAGGCCACGCCTAAGGGGATCCAGGTCGTGACGATGCTCGAGGAGCACAAGCTGACCTCGCCCGAGCTGACCGGTGACTGGGAGCACAAGCTCTCCGATATCGAGCACGGCCGCGGCGACCGCGAGGCCTTCATGAAGGGGATCGCCGATTTCGCCAAGGAAACGGTCGACCGGATTGCCGCGCTGGACAAGGAAAAGCTTCGCCCTGAGCGGGTGGAGCTCGGCCTCTGCCCACGCTGCGGCGCGGTGACCGGAGAGATCATCAAGGAGAACTCCAAGGCCTACGGGTGCACGAGCTGGAAGAGCCGGGAAGAGCCCGGCTGCGGGTTCGTGATCTGGAAGCGGGTCGCCAGCCGGACGCTCACCCCGGAGATCGCGCGGCAGCTGCTCGAGGAACGTCGGACCCGGGAGGTACTCTCCGGCTTCCGCTCACGGAACGGCAAACCTTTTCGTGCGCGGCTCGTCTTGAACGACGAGGACAAGATCGAGTTCGAGTTCCCCGTTCGCGCGCAAACCAAAGAGCCCGCGGCGACGGAATAAGAGAGGGCACGGTCGCGTTTCCGTCGTGTGACCCTACGGGGACGGTTATGCCTGGAAAGACAAGGGAACAACGCCTAAAATACGAAGGTTGGCTGCGAATCGCGAAGTGGGACCCGAAAGGAACACTTGACCCAGAATCAGCTGCATGAACTCCTAGATTCCGATCAGGCCAAGGTGCTCGTCGAGGGCGCCGAGGAGCGGGGATATCTCGAGCCCGCCGAGCTCGAGGCTTTCTCCCTCGAGCACGACCTGAACGAAGCCGAGGTCGAGGAGCTGACCCGAGAGCTCGAGCGCATCGGGCTCGAGGTACGCCAGCCTGCTGCGGAGGTCGAGAAAGAGAAAGAGGAGAAGAAGCCCGAGCCCGCCGAGCCGCATGTGCTCTCGGGATCGGCCGACAGCCTCCAGCTCTTCCTGGCCGACGTCGGCCGCCACAAGCTGCTCACCGCCGCGGAGGAGGTCACGCTCGCCAAAGCGATCGAGCGAGGCGACCCGACCGCGAAGCGGCGGATGATCGAGTCGAACCTCCGGCTCGTCGTCTCCATCGCCAAGGGCTACCGCGGGCTCGGCGTCCCGTTCCTGGACCTGATCCAGGAGGGGACCCTCGGCCTCAACCGCGCTGTCGAGAAGTTCGACTGGCGCCGCGGCTACAAGTTCTCGACCTACGCGACCTGGTGGATCCGCCAGTCGGTGCAGCGCGCCGTGGCGAATCACGCCCGGACGATCCGCGTTCCGGTGCACGTCGTCGAGCGCCAGCAGAAGCTGTCCCGCGCGGCCCGCCGGCTCGAGGTCGAGCTCGGCCGCGAGGCGACGAAGGACGAGCTTGCCGAGGCCACCGGGCTGCCGATTCAGCATGTCGACGAGGCTCTGGGAGCCGCCCAAGCTTCGGTGTCGCTGAACCAGACCGTCGGAGCTGACGACGAGGGGGAGCTGGGTGACCTCTTCGCCGACCGCGAGGCCGCCGATCCGTTCGATGAGGCGGAGGAATCGCTCCGCCGCCAGGGCGTCCGGCGTGCGCTCGACGCCTTGCCGGAGCGCGAGCGGCGGATCCTCGAGCTCCGCTTCGGGTTCGAGGGCGAGCCCTGGACCCTCGAGGCAATCGGGCACGAGCTCGACCTGACCCGTGAGCGGGTCCGGCAGCTCGAGGGCCAGGCACTCGCTCGCCTCTCGGCACTCCGAGACCTCATCTCACTCGCGGCCTGACAGCCGCAGCCAGTTGGGATGATCTGAGGGCGGCCCCGGGCCGCCCTCAATCGTTTCGGAAAGTGCGGCGTCTAACTTGCAGGAAGGCTTAACTTTCTGTTCATACTTGTCGGGTCCGCCTGGGAGGCGGGGCGATGAGGAAAGGAGTTCGTGTGAGGGGGAATGTGAGAAAGCTTGCCCTTCCTCTCGTGGCGCTGGTCGTGCTCGCCGCCGCCGGAACGGCGGGCGGCGCAGCCAAGTCAGGGACTCTCGTCTTTGCGGGCACCGCGGATCCAACGTACCTGGATCCTGCGCTCGTGTCCGACGGCGAGTCGTTCCGTGTCACGGAGCAGATCTTCGAAGGGCTCGTAAGGCTGAAGCCCGGGACGACCAAAATCATCCCGGCTCTGGCGACGAAGTGGAAGCTGTCAGGCGGCGGAAAGGTCTGGACCTTCGACCTCCGCAAGGGCGTGAAATTCCATGACGGCACGCCGTGGAACGCGGCCGCCGCTTGTTACAACTTCAACCGCTGGTACAACTGGACGGGTCCGTTCCAGGATCCGTCGGCGACGTTCTACTATCAGGCGACCTACGGCGGGTTCCGTCACAACGAGGTCGCCAACCTGTCGCCGCCGCTCTTCAGCAGCTGTAAGACGGTCGGCAACTACCGCATCGTCGTGCGGCTGACACGGCCGTCCGGTGTCTTCTTCCCGTCGCTCGTGATTGCGTCGTTCGCGATGCAGAGCCCGACCGCGATGAAGAAGTACGGCGCCGACGAGGCGACGCTCACAGGCGGGACGTTCAGGCCGACCGGCACGTATGCGTTCCAGCATCCGACCGGCACCGGTCCGTTCAAGTTCTCGTCGTGGACGATCGGACAGAAGCTCGAGCTCGTCCGCAACAACAACTACTGGGGCCAAAAGGCCAAGCTGGACAAGCTGATCATCCGGCCGATCTCCGACAACACGGCTCGGTTCCAGGCGCTGCAGACGGGCGAGATCAACGCGTACGACCTCGCCGCTCCGCAGGACATCGGCGGTCTGAGCGGCAACTCGAAGCTCAAGGTCGTCAAGCGCCCGGCGTTCAACGTCGCCTACGTGACGATTCACCAGGGGCCGAACTCGCCGATGAACGACCTCAAGGTTCGCCAGGCCGTGGCCTACGGCCTCGACCGTGCCACCGTCGTGAAGCAGTTCTACTTCGGGACCGGGAAGGTGGCGAACGAGTTCCAGCCGCCGAGCCTGTTCGGGTGGACGAACAAGGTGCAGAAGTACCCCTACAACCCGACGAAGGCGAAGCAGCTCCTGAACTCGTCGAGCTGCAAGGTCCCGTGCAAGATCGACTTCTGGTACCCGACGGGCGTCACCCGGCCGTACATGCCTGACCCGAAGCGGAACTTCGAGGCCTTCCAGGCGAGCCTGAACAACTCGGGCTTCGACGTCACGGCGCACAGCGCGCCCTGGCGCCCGACGTACGTCGCGAAGGTCAACGAGGGAAGCGCCGGCGATCTCAATCTCATCGGCTGGACCGGTGACTACGGTGATCCCGACAACTTCCTCGGGACGTTCTTCCGCAACTTCAACCCGCAGTTCGGCTTCACGAACTCGCAGATCACGGGCATCCTGAACAGGGCGCTCAACGAGCCGAACTTCGCGAAGCGGATCAAGCTCTACCAGCAGGCGAACGTGATCATCATGAAGTACCTGCCGGGCGTGCCGTATGCGCACGCGACGCCCGCACTCGGCGCCGAGAAGCGAGTCACCAAGCTGATCGCAACGCCGGTCGGTGGCGTCTGGTTCCAATACGCTGAGCTCGGAGGTCAGTAACACCTAGCCGTGCAGCCGGCGGACATGCACCTCGACCAGCGGTGTCCGCCGGCTTTGCACCCGGGATGAGACAGGCCGATCCAGTGACGCAAGTCGCTACGACCTCCTGATGCTTCGCTACGTCGTTCGCAGGTTGTTGCTGGTCGTGCCGATCCTGCTCGGCGTCTCGATCCTGATCTTCTTCTGGGTCCGCGCGTTGCCTGGGAGTCCGGCCGATGCGCTCCTTGGCGAGCGCTCCACTCCGGAGCTCGTGAAGCAGTACAAGGAGCGCTACGGGCTCAACCGGCCGCTGCCGGTGCAGTACTGGGACTACTTGAAGGAGACCGTAAAAGGGGATCTCGGCACGAGCATCGCTTCGCGGCGACAGATCACCTATGAGATCAAGCAACGCTTCCCGGCGACGGTCGAGCTCGCCCTTTCGGCGATGATCTTCGCGGTCTCCGTCGGCATCCCCCTCGGATTCTTTGCGGCGAAACGTCACGGCGGAGTGTTCGACAACTTCACTCTCGTCGGATCGCTCTTAGGTATCTCGGTCCCGATCTTCTTTCTCGCGATCATCCTCAAGTACTTCTTCTCCGTGAAGTGGCACCTGCTCCCGAGCGTCGGTCGGACCGACGTCCTAATCGAAACGGAGCATCCGACGAACTTCTACATCCTCGACGCGATCATCGCGCGCGACTGGTATGCGCTCTGGGACGTGATCAGGCATCTGATCCTGCCGGCCATCGCGCTTGGCTCGATTCCGCTTGCCGTGATCACGCGGATCACGCGTGCCGCCGTTCTCGACGTGCAAAACGAGGACTACGTTCGCACTGCGCGCGCGAAAGGGCTGGCGCCCCACACCGTCGACCGCCGCCACGTGCTACGAAACGCGATGCTGCCCGTCTCGACGATCATCGGCCTGCAGACAGGCCTGCTCCTTTCGGGAGCCGTCTTGACCGAGACCGTGTTCGCGTTCCCAGGGATGGGCTCGTGGTTACGTGACGCGATCTTCAACAGCGACTATCCCGCCCTGCAGGGCGGGATCCTCTTCCTTGCGGTCGTCTTCGTTCTCGTGAACCTGCTCGTGGACATCTCGTATGCGATCATCAACCCTCGAGTCCGGTACAGCTGATGTCGGTCGCCGAGATCGAAGCTAGGGAAGTCCAGCTCGAGGGGTCGTCAGGTCTGTGGGGCGAGGCGTGGTACCGGCTGATCCGTAACCCTGGGGCGATCGTCGGCGGTTTCTTCGTCTCGCTCTTCGTGGTCTGCGCCGTCTTCGCACCGCTGATCGCGCCGTACGGCCCGGACGAGCAGAACCTCAATCTGCTCAACGAGGGCAAGCCCGTCGGACCGACCTCCGGGCACTGGTTCGGCGTCGACCTTCTCGGACGGGACGAGTTTTCGCGCATCATCTACGGCGCCCGCTTCTCTCTGCTGATTGGCGTCGTCTCGGTCTCGATCGGCCTCTCCATCGGATTGATCCTCGGATCGATTGCCGGTTACATCGGCGGCGTCGCGGACACGGCGATCATGCGCGTTATGGACGTCATGCTCGCGATCCCGGGCCTCCTGTTCGCGATCGGCATCGTCGCGATGCTCGGGCCGGGCTTGGCTCAGGTCATGATCGCGGTCGGCGTCGTCAACATCCCGATCTTCGCCAGGCTCCTGCGGGGCTCGATTCTCGCGCAGCGCGAAAACGACTTCGTCCTCGCCGCGCGCGCCGTGGGCGTCAGACGCCGCGCGATTCTCTTCTCCCACATCATCCCCAACGCGATCTCGCCCGCGATCGTCGCGGGAACGCTCGCGATGGCGACGGCGATCATCGACGTCGCAGGCCTCGGCTTTCTCGGGCTCGGCCCGCAGGACCCGTCCACGCCGGAGTGGGGGACGATGCTCACCGATGTCAACGCTTACCTCAACATCGCTCCGTTCCTCGCGATCATTCCGGGTATCGCGATCGTCATCTCCGTGCTCGGCTTCAACCTCATCGGAGACGGTCTGCGCGAGGCGCTCGATCCGAAGCTCCGGACGCGTGGTTAGGGCCCCGCTCCTCTCCGTCGAGGACCTGCACGTCCGTTTCTGGACGCGTCGCGGCACGGTGCACGCGGTCAACGGCATCACGTTCGACATCGCCCCTGGCGAGACGCTCGGGATCGTCGGCGAGTCCGGTTGCGGGAAGAGCGTCACGTCGCTCGCGATCCTCGGCCTTCTCGCGCGCAATGGCCGCGTGGAGTCGGGGACCGCCCGCTTCGAGGGCACCGATCTCCTCCGCCAGAGCGACCGCGCTCTGCGCCGGATCCGCGGTCGCGAGATCGCGATGATCTTTCAGGACCCTATGACGTCGCTGAACCCCGTGCTGACGATCGGCCGTCAGATCTGCGAGCCGCTCCGGACGCACTTCGACATGGGCCGCAAGGAAGCCGAGGCGCGCGCGTCCGAGTTGCTCGACCGCGTCGGCATCCCGAGCGCGGACAGGCGGCTGCGCGACTATCCCCACCAGTTCTCCGGCGGGATGCGCCAGCGCGCCATGATCGCAATGGCGCTCGCCTGCCGGCCGAAGCTCCTCATTGCCGACGAGCCGACGACCGCCCTCGACGTCACGATCCAGGCGCAGATCCTCGACCTTCTCCGCGAGCTCGTCGCGGAGGAGAACGCAGCGCTGATCCTGATCACCCACGACCTCGGCGTCGTTGCGGGAATGTGCGAGCGCGTGAACGTCATGTATGCCGGCATGTTCATGGAGACGGGATCCGCGGAGCAGCTTTACGGCGCGCCGCGCCATCCGTACACACTCGGCCTCCTGCAGAGCGTCCCCCGCCTCGACGCCGCGAAGGGAACGCGCCTCCACCCGATCGACGGAGCGCCGCCGAACATGCTGAGGTCCCCGGCGGCTTGTCCGTTTCAGCCTCGCTGCCGCTTCGAGGTCGACTTGTCACGTCGGGAGGTGCCTTCACTCGTGAAGGTCGAGCCGGGCCACGAGGTGGCTTGCTTCAACCCGGTTCCCGTCGACGAATGGGACCGCGCGCGCGAGGCGGCCACGGCCTGATGACGAGCAGCAACGGGGCAGGGCCGCTCGTCGAGCTCGAGAACCTGAAGGTCTACTTTCCGATCAAGAGCGGGATCCTGCTCGACCGGCACGTCGGCGACATCCGCGCCGTCGACGACGTCTCTCTCACGATCGGACGCGGAGAAACGGTCGGTCTCGTCGGCGAGTCCGGCTGCGGCAAGTCGACGGTCGGGCGCACGATCATCCGCCTCTACAAGCCGACGGACGGGCGCATCCTGTTCGACGGGCGCGACATCTCCGGGCTCGGCGAGGGCGACCTGCGCTCCGTGCGACGGCGGATGCAGATGGTCTTCCAGGATCCTTACGCGTCGTTGAACCCGCGGCACAGCGTCGGACGGATCGTCGGCGAGCCCTTGCGCAGCCATGGTCTCGCCTCGCGGCGGGAGGCTGATACGCGAGTGCGTGACCTGCTGCACGTCGTGGGTCTCCCGGCCGATGCGGGGGGTCGGTATCCGCACGAGTTCTCGGGTGGGCAGCGCCAGCGCATCGGCCTGGCGCGCGCGCTCGCGCTCAACCCGGACTTCGTCGTCGCCGACGAGCCCGTGTCGGCGCTCGACGTCTCGATCCAGGCGCAGATCATCAACTTGCTCGAGACGCTGCAGGAGGAATTCGAGCTCACGTATCTCTTCATCGCTCACGATCT
>DASUXI010000211.1:0-5230 GCA_036377995.1 Gaiellaceae bacterium | reverse complement strand
CGACAGCGAGAGCGGGAACGTGTCCGGGTTGATGTACGAGACCTGGATCACGAACAGGGCGCCCGCGACCCCGGCGAAGGCGGCCGAGACGCCGAACGCGAGCGTCTTGTACACGGCGGGGCTGACTCCCGACGAGACCGCAGCGACTTCGCCGTCGCGGATCGCGCGCCAGCCGCGGCCGACACGCCCGCGGACCAGGATCCACGCCACGACGAACAGCGCGGCGGCACACGTCCAGGCTTCGTAGTAGAGCCAGTGCGGCGGCGAGACGTCGAGCCCGAACGGTGTCTTGGGCAGCGGCAGCGACAGACCGCCGCCGCCGCCGGTGAGATGGTCGAACCGCTTCGCGATCGACGGCAGCGACACGGCGAGCGCGAACGTGGCGAGGGCGAGAGAGACCCCGGCGAGGCGGAGCGCGGGAATTCCGAGCAGGTACCCGATCACCCCGGTGACCGCGCCCGCGATCGGGATGGCGAACACCGGGCGCATGCCGTGGTCGGGGAGGAGATGCGACGGATGCTGTCCGAGGAGCTCGAAGCCCGGGCGGCCGAGTATGAGCGCCGCAGCGGTGTAGCCCCCGATCGCCATGAAGGCGCCGTGTCCCAGCGAGATCTGTCCGTTGTAGCCGGTGAGGATGTTGAGGCCGAGCAGCGCGATGAAGTAGATCCCGACGTACGTGAACTGCGAGACCCGGAACTCGCTCACCCACCGCGGCAGGAACGCGATCACCACGACTGCGCTTGCGAGCAGCACGGCGCGCAGCGCGGGTAGAAGCCAGCGGCGGGAAGGAGTCGTCAGACCCTCCTCACGGCGACGCGGCCGAAGAGGCCCGCGGGGCGCACGAGCAGTACGAGCAGGAGGAGTGCCAGGGCGCTCGGGAGCCGTAGCTCCTGCCCGACGAAGTTCACGTAACGGCCGAGCAGGTTGATGACGACTCCGAGCACGAGTCCCCCGACGACGGCGCCGACCGGGCTGTCGATGCCGCCCAGCACCGCGGCGGCGAACGCGTAGATGAGGACGACCAGCATCATGTCGGGGTCGAGGAAGACGGTCGGGGCAGCCATCATCCCGGCGACCGCGCCGAGGACGGCGGCCAGTCCCCACCCGAGCGCGAGCATCCAGCCGACGCGCACGCCCATCAGCCTGCTCGCGTCCGGGTTCACCGCGACGGCGCGCATAGCGAGCCCGACCGGGGTGAAGCGGAAGAACGCCCACACGACGAAGACGGTCGCGAGGCAGACGCAGAAGACCCCGATGTCCTGGACGGAGATCACGACGCCGCCGACGTCGACCGTGCTGTTCGGGAACGGGCTGTCGAAGACCTTGACCTCGGGCCCCCAGATCCAGCCGGTGAGGCCGTTGATGGCGATCAGCAGCCCGATGGTGACGATGACGATGACGAGCTCGGGGCGACGCTCGACGGGCCGGATCAGGACGCGCTCCACGCCGACGCCGCCGGCGAAGGCGATCAGCAGCGTGAGGACGAACGCCGGCCAGTACGAGAGGCCGTGGTGCATGAGCGACCACGCGACGAAAGTCGTGAAGGTCGCCATCTCTCCCTGCGCGAAGTTGACCACGTCGGTGGCGCGGTAGATGAGGACGAGAGCGAGCGCGACGCTCGCGTAGATCGAGCCGGCGGCGAGCCCGCTCGTGATCTGCTGCGCGAAGTCGGCCCAGCTGAAGGCGAGGAGCACTAGTGCCCCTGCCGGTGATGCTGTCGCGATTCTGGGTTGCGAGCATCAAGCCAGAGGCCGCACTCGTCCCCAGCAAGGCTGGACTGCCTTGTTAAGGGCGAGGGCGGGCTCTGGCGCCGCGTGATCGCGAGCCAGAAGCCGGCGAGTATTGCCGGTAGGGGCACTAGTACCCCAGGTACGACTTGCGGACGGATTCGTGACGGCGAAGCTCGTCGCTCGTCCCCTCGATCACGACCTCGCCGACCTCGAGCACGTACGCCCTGGCCGCGGCGGCGAGCGCCACGTTGGCGTTCTGCTCGACGACGAGGACGGCGAGGCCGTCGTTCGCGTTGAGGTCGGCGACGATGCGGAACAGCTCCTGGACGACGGTCGGCGCGAGCCCCAGCGACGGCTCGTCGAGCATGAGCAGGCGCGGGCGCGAGACGAGCGCCCGCGCGAGCGCGACCATCTGCTGCTCGCCGCCGCTCAATGTGCCGGCCTGCTGGTCGCGCCGCCGCTCCATCCAGGGGAAGTACTCGAGGATGCGAGGCGCCTCGCTACGAATCGTGCGCCGCTCGCCGCGCATGTATGCGCCCATGCGCAGGTTCTCCCAGACTGTCAGTTCGCTGAAGAGGCCGCGTCCCTCTGGGACGTGGCCGACCCCGAGCCGCGCGACCCGGTCCGGGGTCCGGCGTCCGATCTGCTGCCCGGCGAACACGATCCGCCCCTCGTGGCGGACCGTTCCGGAGACGGCGCGGAGCGTCGTCGTCTTGCCGGCCCCGTTCGCCCCGAGGAGCGCGACGACCTCGCCGTCGTCCACGCGGAGGGTGACACCGTGGAGGGCCTTGATCGGCCCGTAGCGGGCCTCGACGCCCTCGAGCTCAAGCAGCGGCATCTTCAGCTCCGAGGTACGCCTCGATCACCTCGGGATTCGCCTGGACCTCGCCGGGCGTTCCCTCCGCGATCTTGCTGCCGAAGCTCAGAACGTGGACGCGCTCGCAGACCGACATGACGAGGTTCATGTGGTGCTCGACGAGCAGCACGGTGAGGTCGAAGTCCTTGCGCAGCCCGCGGATCACGTCGGCGAGCGTTCCTACCTCCTCGTGGTTCAGGCCGCCCGCGGGCTCGTCGAGGAGGAGGAGCTTGGGCCGCGCGATCAACGCCCGTGCGAGCTCGACGCGCTTCAACGTCCCGAACGGCAAGCCGCCGGGGAGCCGGCCAGCGACGTCGGTGAGCTCGACGTACTCGAGCACCTCGCGCGCCTGGGCGCGGCCGCGCCGTTCGGAGAAGGGCCGCATGCGCGAGTGCGCCCCGACGAGGAGGTTCTCGAGCACGGTCATGTGCTGGAAGAGGACGACGTTCTGGAACGTGCGTGCGATCCCGAGCCGCACGATCTTGTGAGGGCGCACACGAGCGAGATCCTTGCCGTCGAACATGACCGTGCCCTCGTTCGGGCGGTAGAGGCGCGTGACCAGGTTGAACAGCGTCGTCTTGCCCGCGCCGTTGGGGCCGATCAGGCCCGCGATCGTTCCCTGCTCCAGCGCGAGCGAGACGTCGCTGAGCGCGAGGATGCCCCCGAAACGCCGTGTGACGTTCTCGACCGCGAGGAGTGCCATGCGACCGGCGGGATGATATGACCCTCCGCGAAGGCGAATGCGTTTCGACGGCAGCCAGGTCCAGAACGAGATCTACGTCACGGGGGAGTCGCCGTGGCCGGTGGGCAGCTCGGACTGGGAGGTGCGTGCAGCCGCCAAGCTCGAGTCCGGCCCGTTCGGGTACATCGCCGGCGGCGCGGGGCAGGAGGCGACGATGCGCGCAAACCGCGAGGCCTTCGAGCGGCGCCGGCTGCGCCCCCGAATGCTCAGGGGCAACACTGAGCGCGAGCTCTCCGTGGAGATCCTCGGCACAGCTTCCCCGTTCCCCTTCCTCCTCGCCCCTGTTGGCGTTCTGAGCATCGCCCATCCCGACGGGGAGCTCGCGCCCGCGCGCGCGGCAGCCGGTCTGCGCGTCCCGTTCATCCTCTCGAGCGCCGCCTCGCACTCGATCGAGGAGATAGCCGAGGCGATGGGCGACGCAGCCCGCTGGTTCCAGCTCTACTGGGTCTCGGACCGCGAGATCGTCGCCAGCCTCGTCGGCCGCGCCGAGGCGGCCGGCTACTCGGCGATCGTCGTCACGCTCGACACCCTCGTCCTCGGGTGGCGGCCGCGCGACCTGCGCAACGCGTATCTCCCCTTCAAGCAGGGAGAGGGGATCGCGCAGTTCACGAGCGACCCCGTCTTCCTCGAGCGACTGCCCGTGCCGCCCGAGGAGGACCCGCTCGTCGCGGCCGGGACGATGCTCTCCCTCTTCCCGAACCTCGGTCTCACCTGGGACGATCTCGCATGGCTGCGCAAACGAACGTCGCTGCCTCTGCTCGTCAAGGGCGTGCTCACGGGGGAGGACGCACGGCACGCGCTCGATGCCGGAATGGACGGGATCATCGTCTCGAACCACGGCGGCCGCCAGGTCGACGGCGCGGTCGCCTCGCTCGACGCTCTCGGGGAGGTGCGGGCCGAAGTCGGGCCGGACCTCCCCTTGTTGATGGACGGCGGGATCCGATCCGGCGCCGACGTGCTCAAGGCACTCGCGCTCGGTGCGGACGCCGTCCTCATCGGCCGTCCGTACGTCTATGCGCTGGCCGTCGGCGGCCAGGAAGGCGTGGCCGCGCTGCTGACGCAGCTCGCGGCGGAGACGGACCTCACGCTGGCTCTTGCGGGCGGCACCAGCGTCCGAGAGCTCGACCCAGGGTGGATCGCGGCGTCGTCCTGACCGAGGTCGGCCGGTTCGGGCTCGAGGAGATCGAGGTCGAGCCGCCCGGCCCGGATGAGGTGCTGGTGCGGCTCGAGGCGAGCGGCGTCTGCCACACCGACCTGCACGTCGCGGAAACCGGCTGGGCTCATCGCCTCCCCGTCCTGCTCGGCCACGAGGGCGCCGGCGTCGTCGAGGAGGTCGGCGCCGCGGTCGACGGGCTCGAGCCGGGCCAGCGCGTCGTGCTCGGCTGGCGGACGCCCTGCGGACGCTGCGCCTGGTGCCTCCGCGGCGAGCCGCGCCTCTGCCGCACGCCGCCGCGCGCAAAGCCGCACCTCCGGCTCCCGTCCGGCGAGCAGCTCGCCCAGACGCTCCAGACCGGCACCTTCGCCACGCGCACCGTCGTCCATTCCGCGGCCGCGATCCCTTACCCGGCGGAGCTGCCGCCGGAGCAGGCGTGCCTGATCGGCTGCAGCGTCGCCACGGGCGTCGGCTCCGTTCTGCACACGGCGCACGTCTGGGAAGGAGCGCGTGTCGGCGTGATCGGATGCGGCGCGGTCGGCCTGTCGGTCGTGCAGGGCGCCCGGCTCGCCGGCGCGGCGGAGATCCACGCGGTCGACCTCGAGCCGGTCCGGATGGATCTCGCGCAGCGCTTCGGCGCCACGCACGTCGGCGAGGCCGAGCGGCTCGACTTCGTCTTCGACGTCGTCGGCCGCCCGGAGACGATTGCCCAGGGCCTGCGCCAGCTCGGCCACGCCGGCACGCTCGTC
>DASUXI010000210.1:0-2150 GCA_036377995.1 Gaiellaceae bacterium | reverse complement strand
GGGCTGCAGCCTCGAGTCGACCGTGACGTCGCAGACCGCTGGGATGACGTTCCGCTTCCGCGACGCCGTCACCATCGTCGGCGACAGAGTCAGGGACAGGAGCGGCGCGACCAGCTCGCCGAACGCCGGGCCGATCGCGCGCGCCTGCTCGAGCGCGTGCCCGGGCGTCGCCGGCTTCTCGCCGGTGACGGCCTCGAGAAGCGCCACGACCTCGGGAGTTAGCTCGAGCGCCGGCTCGTAGTCGGCAAGCTTCGTGATCAGGGCTGCCGCCTTGACGAGCGCGTTGTCCGCGATCGCGGGCATCGAGGCGTGGCCGCTCCGTCCGCGCACGCGGAGGAGGAACGGAGCACTCATCTTCTCCGCGACCGAGCAGATGTAGAAGGGCTTGCCGCCCAGCACCAACCGATCGCCCGAGCCCTCGTTGATCAGGTAGTCGCAGCGAACCGCGTCGGGCTCCGCCTCGCACAGCCACTGCACGCCGAAGCCGGCGCCGACCTCCTCGTCGGCGGTCGCTGCGAAGATCAGGTCGCCGGCGGGCTCGAACCCCTCTCGCGCGAGCGAGGCGATCGCGACGGCGCTCGCCGCGACCTGGCCCTTCATGTCCAGGGCGCCCCGTCCCCACACCTCGCCGTCGCGTAGCTCGCCGCCGAACGGGTCGGCGGACCACTCGGACGCGTCCGCCAGCACGACGTCGGTGTGCGACAGGAAGAGCAGCTTCGGACCGTCGCCGCTTCCGGGAATCCGGGCGACGAGATTCGCGCGCTCGGGCACCTTCGCGTAGAGCTCGCAGGAAACACCGCTCGCCTCGAGGTAGCCTCGGAGAAGCTCGGCGGCGGCGGTCTCGTTCCCGGGCGGGTTGGTCGTGTCGACGCGGATGAGCTCCTGGAGGAGCTCGGTGACCTCGTCGCGCAGGGCGACGGCCGCCATCCTCAGTTCTCCTCTTCCTTCGCGCGGGCGGTCAGCTGGTTGCGAGCTCGCCAGAGAGCCGGGAAGAAGTTGTGGTGGATCATCTTCCCGAGCACCTCGACCGGTGTCCCCTGTGTGCCGACGACCTGGTCGCCGATGATGCGCGCCACCACCTTGTAGTGGCGTATGCGCCACATCGTGATGCGCTCGTCCCACTCCACGAGCGCCTCGGCGAGCTGGTACAGCTCCTCGTGCTCGCGTCCCTGGACATAGACCTCGACCTGGTCCAGGCCTGCAGCGGCGACCGCCTCCTCGAACGCCTGGCCGAGCAACGGCGTCACACGTCGCACCTCGCGGAATCCCGGCGAGTCGAAGCCGCTCCCGTGTCCGAGCACGCGCCGGATCTCCTGGTACTCCCAGGGCGACATCTGCTCGAGCATGTCGAGCTGCCGCGTGACGAACTGCAGGCAGAGCGCCGAACGCCGCAGCAGCCGCAGCGCCGGCGCGATCTCGCCTGCGCGCACGTGCGCGGTCGCGCGCGCGACCTCCGACGTGGCGAGCTTGAGCCAGAGCTCGGACGACTGGTGCACGGTCTGGAACAGGAGCTCGTCCGGGTGGATCCGCTCCTCCGGCGTCTTCTGCAGCGCGAGCAGGTCATCCGTGCGCAGGTAGCGCTCGTAGTCCGACGCGCCCGGCCCGGGCAGGATCGGCTCGGCGAAATCCTCGTGTGTCTCGGTCGCCAAGGGAACGGTGCGGAGCATACTTCCCGCTGCGATGAGCGATCTGTTCTCCGACGCGGCGAAGCAGCGGCTGCCGGAGGTCGCGCCTCTGGCGCTCCGGATGCGGCCCGAGTCGCTGGAGGAGTTCGTGGGCCAGAGACAGGTCCTCGGCGAGGGGTCCGCGCTCCGGCTGGCGATCGAGCAGGACCGGGTGCGCTCGGCGATCTTCTACGGGCCGCCGGGCACGGGGAAGACCACGCTCGCCCGGATCATCGCCCGGATGACCGGCGCGGAGTTCGCCGAGCTCTCGGCGGTCTCAGCCACGGTCGCGCAGGTGCGCGAGGTGCTGGCCGCCGCGCGCGAGCGCCTGGGGGCGCACGGACGGCGGACGATCCTCTTCCTCGACGAGATCCACCGCTTCAACAAGGCGCAGCAGGACGCGCTCCTGCCCGGGGTCGAGGAGGGCGTGATCACGCTGATCGGGGCCACGACCGAGAACCCGTACTTCGAGGTGAACTCGGCCCT
>DASUXI010000209.1:0-6277 GCA_036377995.1 Gaiellaceae bacterium | reverse complement strand
GGCCGCGGCCTGCACGGCCTCGACGCCCGGGAGGAGGCCCGCTACCCGCACGAGCAGACGGCCCAGGACGTCGAGCACCTGGGCGTGGCTCTCGAGGCCCTGCGGGCGGGGCGTCAAGCCGCTGCCGCGAGGTCACTAGCGCGGGTCGGGGTCAACTGGCTCTGCGCGGACCTCGGCCGTGAGGCCTTCGCGATCGAGCGCGGCCGGCGTGGTCGCCGCGCCGTCCGGGCGTGCTGGGCCGCGCAGGGCGATCCCGACGTCGGGCCCGATCTCTGGGAAGAGCTCGCCTCGCTGCGCGCGGAGGACGGGTCGCGTCCGCCGGGCCCCTGGCTCGAACGCCGCCTCGCCGGCAAGCTCGAGGCGTCGAAGCGCGAGCTCGACCGCAGGCTGGAGCGCATGGCGCAGGCGGCGTCCGGCAAGGTCTTCCCGCTCCCGAAACCGAGGAAGGAGGACATACCGGGATGACTGCTGCCACGTTGTTCGGCCCACCGCTGCCGAAGGGCGGCACGATCGGAGTTGCAGCTCCCGCGAGTCCCTGCGACGCGCGGTCCGAGATCCTGCGCGGCGTGGAGTGGTGGGAGTCCCAGGGCTACCGCGTCAAGCTCGCCGAGGGCGTGTTCGCACGCGACGACTACGTGGCCGGAGAACCGGAACGCCGCGCCGCCGATCTCGTCTCGCTCTTCGCCGATCCCGAGGTCGACGTCGTGCAGTGCCTGCAGGGAGGCTACGGCTCGGCTCAGGCGATCCCGCACATCGACTTCGACGTGATCGCCGCGAGCCCGAAGCCCTTCGTCGGCTATTCGGACATCACCGCGCTGCACATCGCGATCCGGCAGCGAACCGGGCTCGCCACCCTCTACGGCAGCGGGCTCGTCGGGATGGGCGATCCGGAGACGACCGCCTTCACGCGCGAACGCTTGCTCGAGGTGCTGACCGGAGACGGCGCGGGCGAGGTCCCGCGGGATCCCGACGACCCTTACGTCCGCGCGATCGCGGGCGGCAGGGTGACGGCACCGCTCGTCGGAGGCTGCCTGTGGCTCCTCATGCAGACGATGGGAACGCCGTGGGAGTTTCAGGCCGATGACGCGATCCTCTTCTTCGAGGACGTGAAGGCGCCCCCGTACTACGTCGACGGCTTCCTGACACAGCTCGCCGCCGCTGGCAAGCTCGACCGCGTCGCGGGCGTGGTCGTGGGCGAGATGAAGGACTGCGACTGGGGCGACCAGCGCCAGGCTTCCGACTGGGCGCGGTCGAGATCGCTGGAGGACGTCCTCGAGGAGCGCCTCGAGCCGCTGGGCGTGCCCGTTCTCTACAAGCTGCCGCTCGGCCACGGCAAGCATCTCGCCGCATTGCCGCTCGGCGTGACTTGTACCCTCGATGCCGACCGGCGTACGCTCACCGTCGACGAGCCGATATTTCGAGGAGGATGACGATGCGGAAGCGGTGGGCCGGAGTCGGAGCGATCGCGTTGCTGGTGATCGCGATCGGGGTGTTCGCGTCGAGCGCAGGGAGTCGTTCGACGAAGAGCGGAGGAACGTTCCGGCTCGGCACGAGCTCGGGGATCGACTCGCTCAACCCGTACGTGGCGTTCAACCAGGACGCCTACGCGTCGTTCCAGTACGTCTACCCCATCCTCGTCCAGTACGACAAGACGAACCTCAAGTTCGCTCCGCTCTTCGCGCGCTCGTGGAAGTCGTCGAAGGACGGCAAGACCTGGACGTTCAAGACGCAGGCGAACGCCAAGTGGACGGACGGCAAGCCGCTGACCGCCGCCGATGCCGCGTGGACGATCAACACCGACATCAAGTACCAGGGAACCGGTGCCGCGAACATCGCAGGGCTGATCGCGCACATCACGCGCGCGGACGCACCGAATCCCACGACGCTCGTCGTCCACTACAAGCAGGCACCGGGAAACGTGCTCGGCCAGTTCCAGCAGTTCTTCATCCTGCCGAAGCACATCTGGTCGCAGCACACAGGTCATAAGGGCGCCGACCTGAAGACGTTCGCGAACAATGCGCCGATCGTCGGCTCCGGCCCCTTCAAGCTCGTCAAGTACCAGAAGAACGAGATCGCGCTCTTCCAGAAGAACAGCTCCTACTGGGGGACGAAGCCGCAGATAGACGCCTTCGGCCTACGGATGTTCTCGAACGACGACGCGATGATCTCGGCGCTCAAGGCGCACGAGCTCGACGCGCTCGAGTCTGTGCCCTCGACCGCGACCAAGACGCTGAAGGACGCCGGCTTCACGATCTCCGACGTGCCCGGACTCGAGCAGAGCGACTTCATCTTCAACTCGAACCCGAAGAAGACCAAGCATCGCGAGCTACTGAACCTCAAGCTGAAGGAAGCCTTTGCCCACGCGATTGACCGCAACCAGATCATCAAGATCGTCTATCTGGGCAAGGCCAAGCCCGCGGACTCGATCATCCCGGCGCCGACCGGCACGTGGCACAACCCGTCGCTCAAGCCCGAGACGTTCGACCTCAAGCTCGCGAACAAGATGCTCGACCAGCTCGGCTACAAGCGCGGCTCGGGCGGAGTGCGCGTGGCGAACGGCCACAAGATGGCCTACGACGTCATCACGCCCACCGACGTGCACAGCATCCCACGGACGTTCCAGATCCTCCAGGCAGCGTTCGCGAAGATCGGCGTCCAACTCCACCAGAGGGCGCTCGACTCGACTGCGGCATTCGACCTCATGTCCGGCCCGAACGGCAAGTACCTCAACTTCGACCTCGCGATGTGGGACTGGACCGCGCTGATCGATCCGGACTTCATGCTTTCGGTCGTGACCTGCGCTCAGTGGAGCGGCTGGAGCGACACCGGGTTCTGCGACAAGCACTACGACGCGATGTACTCGCAGCAACAGCTGACTCCCGACCAGGGCAAGCGACGCCAGCTCGTCTGGAAGATGCAGAAGTACCTGTACGACCATCGTCCGTATCTCTGGCTCTCGAACTCCGACTCGGTCAGCGCGGTGAGCTCCAAGTGGGACGGGTTCATCAACACGCCCCAGGGACCGTTCAACGAGCTGTCGATCATCACGATGACGAGCGTGCACCAGAAGTAGCCGGGATCTCGCCCGCGCGCCGACCGAGCCCATGAGAGGCGCCGACTACGTCATCAAGCGAACCGCGTTCGCAATCGTGACGGTGTTCATCGCCGTGTCGATCAACTTCGTCCTCTTCCGGCTCGCACCGGGGAGCGCGGTCTCGAACTTCTCGCGTGTTCCCCACTCGACGCCCGAGACGCGCCTCGCGATCAAGAAGCAATTCGGGCTCGACAAGTCAAGAGGCGAGCAGTACGTGCTCTACCTGAAGCAACTCGCCCGGGGGAACCTCGGCGTCTCCTTCGCGAACGCGCAGCCGGTGTCGAGCAACCTTCGGACGGCGCTCCTCAACACGCTGCCGATGGTCTTCCTCGGGACCCTGTTCGCGATCGTCGTCGGCACGCTGACCGGCGTCATCGCCGCGTGGCGCCGGGGAACCGGCGTCGAGGGCGCCAGCGTCGGGTCGGCGCTCGCCTTCTACTCGATGCCGACGCACTGGCTCGGGCTGATGCTCGTGATCCTGTTCACCGGCGTCCTTCCGACCGGAGGGATGTCGAACGACTTCCTGATCAACCCGTCGTTCTGGACGCACCTCAAGGACCTCGCCTCCCACATCGTTCTCCCGTCTCTGACGCTCGGCCTCGTCCTCTATGGCGAGTACACGCTCATCGTCCGCTCGGCGATGCTCGAGACCCTGGGGGAGGACTACATTCTCACGGCGCGGGCCAAGGGCCTGAAACCGTGGGCGATCGTGCGGCGGCACGCGCTCCGCAACGCGATGCTCCCGATCGCGACCCTCGTTGCGCTCTCGCTCGGCTACGTCGTCGCCGGTGCGATCCTCATCGAGACGGTCTTCTCCTGGCCGGGCATCGGCCGCGCCGTCTACCAGGCGGTTCTGCAGCGCGACTATCCGATGCTGCAGGGCGCGTTCCTCGTCCTCACCGTGTCGGTCGTCTTCTTCAACCTTCTGGCGGACCTCCTCTACTTCAAGCTCGACCCGAGGATCACGCAGTGAGCGTCGTGCTGCACGAGCCCGGCGCGGTCGCGGAGCCTGAGCCCGACCGCGCGCGGGGCGGGCTCGTCTGGGAGACGATCCGCCGCAAGCCCACCGCTGTGATCGGCTTGGTCGTGCTGGCGCTGATCGTCGCGGCCGCCGTGCTGGCGCCGTGGCTCGCGCCCTACGACCTGCACACCCCGGCGGGGCCGGTCTTCGAGCCTCCCTCCTGGCAGCACCCGCTCGGCCTCGACGACGGCGGCATCGACGTCGTCACCTTGCTGATGTGGGGTGCGCGGATCTCGCTGGTCGTCGGCTTCGCCGCCACGCTCGTCTCGATGCTGATCGGCGGGACGATCGGCGTTCTCGCCGGCTACTCCGGCGGCAAGGTCGACGGGAGCCTGATGCGGGTGACCGATTACTTCCTCGTCATCCCCGACGTACCGCTGATGATCATCGTCGCAGCGATCTGGGGCCCGAGCCTCTTCCACATCGTGATCGTGATCGGGATCCTGCTCTGGACCTCGACCGCCCGCGTCATCCGCGCGCAGGTGAAGAGCGTGAGGGAGCGCGTCTATGTGAAGCGGGCGCACGCGCTCGGCGCGGGCCACACGCGCATCGTCCTGCGTCACGTGCTGCCGCAGGTGGCGCCGCTGCTGATCGCGAACACCGTGCTCACGATCGCCGTCGCGGTCTTCGACGAGACCGCGCTCGCGTTTCTCGGCCTGGGGGACCCGAGCCGCGTCTCGCTCGGCAAGATGATCGAGAACGCGTTCCAGCGCGCCGCGATCTCGTCGGGCGCGTGGTGGGCGATCGTCCCGCCCGGCGTGCTCGTCGCGCTCATCATCCTCTCGTGCAGCCTGATCGGCCAGGCGCTCGAGGATGCGCTCAATCCGCGGCTTCGCGTTGCGCATCTGTCGGCACACGGGTTCCGTTTGCGGCCTCTCGTCGGCCGGAAGGAGGGGGCACTGTGACGGACGCGCTCCTCCGTACCGAGGACCTGCACGTGTGGTTCGATCTCCCGCGCGGAGGGACACTCCACGCGGTGCAGGGGGTCTCGCTACGGCTCGACCCTGGAGAGCGGCTCGGCCTCGTCGGCGAGTCCGGGTGCGGCAAGACGACGACCGCGCTCGCACTCATGGGGCTCCTGCCGCCGAATGCCTCCGTTGCCGGACAGGTCCTCCTGTCGGGCGAGGACATCCTGGCCGGCGCCGAGGAGACGATGCGCCCGCACCGCTGGGTCGACGTCGCGATGGTGTTCCAGGGAGCGATGAACGCGTTCAACCCGGTCAAGACGGTGGGATCGCAGATCGTCGAGGCGCTCGAGTTGCACGACCGGGCGACGGGACGTGCCGCCCGCGTGCGCACGGGCGAGCTGCTCGCCTCTGTGGGGATCCCGAAGGACCGGGCGGAGCGCTACCCCCACGAGTTCTCGGGCGGCATGCGGCAGCGTGCTGCCATCGCGATGGCGCTGGCCTGCGAGCCGAGCGTGCTGATCGCGGACGAGCCCACCACCGCGCTCGACGTGATGGTCCAGGCCCAGATCCTCGAGCTGCTCGACGCGCTCTGCCGTGACTTCGGCCTCGCTCTCCTGCTCGTCACACACGACCTGCCGGTCGTCGCGCAGCTCTGCGACCGCGCAGCGGTGATGTACGCGGGCGAGCTCGTCGAGCAGGGCTCGGTCGACGAGCTCTTCCACGAGCCGCGGCATCCGTACACGAGGCTTCTGTTCGCAGCGACTGCGGACCTGTACGGGAACGGAATTCCGGTCTCCATCCCGGGCGCGCCGCCGCGGCTCGACCGTGAGATCGACGGGTGCCCGTTTCGGCCGCGCTGCGACCGGGCGTTCTCCCGCTGCGAGCACGACCGTCCGCTCCTGCGCGAGGTCGCGTCGGCGCACGCGGCGGCCTGCCACCTGAACGATGTCGCGGCGGTGGCGGCCCGGTGAGCTCGAACGGTGCGAGGTCGCTGCTCGACGTCGAAGGGCTCGTCGTCCGCTATCCCGTGCCGCGGGGCCTCGTGGGAGGGCTGCTGCGGCGGCCGCGGCGCTCCGTGCTCGCGGTGGACGACGTGTCGTTCGCCGTGGGGCGGGGTGAGCTGCTCGCGCTCGTCGGCGAGTCGGGTTGCGGCAAGACCACCACGGCCCAGACCGTCCTGCGGCTCGTCGACTCGACCGCGGGACGTGTCACGTTCGCCGGACAGGATGTCACCGGGCTGTCCGCCCGCCGGCT
>DASUXI010000208.1:0-29617 GCA_036377995.1 Gaiellaceae bacterium | reverse complement strand
GTCCTGCGCGAACGGAAGGCGGTAGACCTCGGGCGCGAAAGGCCCCAGGCCGGCCTTGTACGGATGCGTCTTCGACGTCAGCGAGAGGGACAGCAGCGTCCGGCCGTGGAAGCCGCCCTCGAAGGCGATCACGGCGGGCCGTTTGGTGTACGAGCGCGCGAACTTGATCGCGTTCTCCACGGCCTCCGTGCCGGCGTTGAAGAAGGCGGCCTTGGTCGCTCCCGAGATCGGCGCCAGCTCGACGAGGCGCTCCGCCAGTGTGACGTAGACCTCGTACGGGACGATGGTGAAATCGGTGTGGAGGAACTTCGCGACCTGATCGGAGACGGCTTCCTGCACCCGGGCGTTCGAGTGGCCGACGTTGAGACAGCCGACGCCCCCCGTGAAGTCGATGAACGTGTTCCCGTCGACGTCGGTGAGCGTCGCGCCGTCCCCACGCTCGATCACGACGGGGAGGAAGACCGACAGCGGGTCGGCGACGACGCGGGCCTTGCGCTCGAGGATCGCCTCCGAGCGCGGGCCCGGGATGGCCGTGCGTAGCTGGATTCCCCTGGTCGCGGCCATAGCCTGAAGATACAGCAGCCGGCGGCGGCGCTGCATACCTGTATAGGGAGGTTGCAGTCCTGTCTAGCGGAAGACCGGCGTGGAGAGCGCCTTGACGGTGTAGACGCCCGCCGCGTTCCAGAGCAGGAATCCCTTGGAGTGCTCCAGCCGTGCGGCCTGGATCTGGTCCTGGACGTCTGCCAGCGAGTACGCGCGCCCGAGCGAGAAGTCCTGTAGCCATGGAATGAGCTTCGTCGAGCGCCCCTGGAGCTTCTCGCGGAAGTCCCGCAGCGAATAGGCGACCGTCGTCCCCGGCCGCGAGTCGGGGTTGATGATCCCGTATTCCCCGGACACGTAGTGGGACGGGTAGACCATCGGATAGATCGAGTCCAGGAACGGAGCCATGCGTCTTGGGAACTGAGCGATGCCGAGGTTCCGCGTCGCCGACAGGCCGAAAACGTCGGCCGAGATGCGGACGCCGAGCGGCTTGAGTCGCGAGCGGGCGTACTTGAGGAACAGGGGGATCGTCCAGCCCATCGGCTGCGCGTGGGCCCCCGGATAACGGATCACCGAGAGGTCACCGTCGCTCGGGAAGCGCACATAGTCGAACTGGATCTCGTCGAAGCCCAGCTTCGCGGCCTGCACGGCGATGTCGACGTTGTACTTCCACACCCGGTGGTCGTACGGGTTCGTCCAGCCGAGCCCTCCATTCGTCACCCAGCGGGAGCCGTCCGACTTGCGGATGGCGAGCGCGGGAGCGCGGGCGGCAAGGATCGGGTCCTGGAAGGTGACGATCCGCCCGATCAGGTAGAGGCCGGCCTGGTGGATCTGCGCAACCGTCCGTTGGGGGTTGTAGTAGCGCAGCGCTGAGCCGACCGTCCGCGCGAGCGGGACGTCGACGGGGAACCCGATCTCGCCGTTCTCGTCCTTCACGTCGAGCTCGATCGTGTTCAGGCCGTCCTTCTTCAGCGCCAGGTACTGCTGGAGCTTCCCGGGGATGCCGGCGAGGGCCGGGGTGATGTGCACGCCGCGCACCTCCTTCGGCAGGGGGCGCGGCTGGAGGGCCGCCGGTCTGGAGGCGGTCGCCTTCTCGGCGCGGGCCGCGGCGCGAACCGTCTTGTGGCCGCGCACCTTGATCGCGATCACGCCGCCCAGGACGCCGGCCGCGATCAGGGCGAGGAGGAGCCCTGCGACGATCAACCGCCTCCGGCGCCGCTCCTGCTGCGCTTCCAGCCGCCGGCGCCTGGAGCGCGCGTTGGGATCGACCGGCTGGAGGACATAGCGCGTGGGCAAGGTGTGGAAAACTAACAGAGGCGACCCGGCCGTAGAATCGCCCCATGGTCCTCGCCGACCGCACGATTGCGCGTCTCTTGAAAGCGGGCCGCATCGAGATCGACCCGTACGACGACTCGCTGCTCCAGCCTTCGAGCGTCGACGTCAGGGTCGACCGGTTCTTCCGGGTCTTCCACAACAACCGGTACCCGTACATCGACGTGCGCGAGGAGCAGGAGGACCTGACGGAGCTCGTCGAGGTCGACGACGGGACGCCGTTCGTCCTGCACCCCGGCGAATTCGTGCTCGGCTCGACGCTCGAGCGGGTCCGCCTGCCCGACGACCTCGTCGCGCGCCTCGAGGGCAAGAGCTCCCTCGGGCGGCTGGGGCTCCTGATCCACTCCACCGCGGGGTTCATCGACCCCGGGTGGGACGGGCATGTCACCCTCGAGCTGTCGAATGTGGCGAACCTGCCGGTGACGATCTACCCGCAGATGAAGATCGGCCAGATCTCGTTCGTGCAGTTGAGCGAGCCCGCCGAGACGCCGTACGGGAGCACGGGGATCGGCTCCAAGTACCAGGGCCAGCGCGGGCCGACGCCGTCGAAGTACTGGCAGAACTTTCAGCGGGAGCCGACGGGTTGATACTCGTCACGGGGGCGGGCGGCTTCGTCGGCGGCCATGTCGTCCACGAGCTGCGCGGCCGGGATCTGCCCGTCCGCTGCCTCGTCCGTGAGCCCCGTAAGGCGGCCAGGCTCGAGGCCTGGGGGTGCGAGCTCGCCGAAGGGGACATGACCGATCCCGCGAGCCTCGAGCGTGCGGTGGAGGGGGTCGACACCGTGGTCCACCTCGTCGCCGTCCGGCAGGGGCCGGCCGAACTGTTCGAGCGGGTGATGGTGGACGGGACACGCTCGCTTCTCGCGGCCGCCGAACGGGCCGGAATCGGCCGGTTCGTCCACATGAGCGCGCTCGGGACGACGGAGGAGACGAAAGACGCCGTGCCCTACTACCGCGCCAAGTGGGACAGCGAGGGGCTCGTCGGAGCATCCGCGATCCCGTCGGTGATCTTCAGGCCGAGCTTCATCTTCGCCGGCGACGGGGGGATCCTGCCCACCTTCGTCAAGCTCGCGCGCCTAGCGCCCGTGACGCCGATCATCGGGAGTGGGCGGCAGCGGATCCAGCCTCTCTGGGCGGGCGACGTGGCTGCCTACTTCGCAGAGGCAGTGGAGCGGCAGGGCGTGACCGGCCGGACCTTCGAGCTCGGAGGCCCCGACGTGGTCAGCTGGAACGAGTTCTGGGAGCGTCTGAAGCACGTACGGGGGTGGCGCAGGCGGAGCGTGCACGTCCCAATGGGGCTGATGCGCGTGAATGCGCTCGTCACCGAGCGGCTCCCCGGGAACATTCCGCTCACCCGCGACCTCCTGACCATGCTCGAGCTCGGCGACAACGTCGTCTCTGACGACGAGGCGGCCCGGACGTTCGAGCTCCGGCTCGTCCCGCTCGACGAGCAGCTCCGCCGCGCCGCCTGATCCGTACGCGTCTCGTGCCTGGCACCGGACATGTCCGTGTAACCCGAGCGGCGAAGAAAAGGGCCGCCTTGCGGCGGCCCTTGTTCCGGTTACCAGCGTCGTATTAGTAGAGGCGCTTCCTGCCTCCGGCCCGAGAGCTCGTGGCCGAGGCGGCGCGTAACGCGTCGTCCCCCACGCTGGCTAGGCGATTCCCCGTAGGTGCCGGGGACGCGCCTCTACCCGCTGGTACCTCCACTGCCCGTACTGGAAATCTCCACTCTCGGACCACCTCCTTTCCGCGGTTGCCGCCAGGATATCAGCGAAGCACAACGGAGAGCTCGAGCCCGCGGTCGAGCGGCAAGGTGAGCGACTCCAGAGTCGGATCGGACTGGCGGGCCCGGCTGTAGGCGCCGAGGGTCTCCTCGTGGGACAGGACGTTGTCCGCGACCACGAGCGCCCCGGGCTCGAGCTTCGCCCGCGCGAGCTGGAAGAGCTCCTCGTAATCTTCCTTCTCCGCGTCGAGGAAGACGAGGTCGAAGACGTCGTCGATCGCGGCCAGGCTCTCCCGGGCGTCACCCTCCACGACCTCCGCCCACTCCGCGAGGCCCGCTGCTGCGATGTTCTCCCTCCAGGCAAGCGTTTTCTCCGGATCCTTCTCGAGCGACAGGACGCGGCCGCCGAACTGCCGCACGCCCGAGGCGAGCCAGATCGCCGAGTAGCCGCGCGAGCCGCCGATCTCGAGCACTTCGCAGTCCCACTGCGGCGCGACGAGGGCGAACAGGAACCGGCCCGTGGTCCGCGCCACCTGACGGGAGCGCTTCTCCTGGGGAACACCGCGTTCGCGCTCGTCAGCGTCCTCCTGCTCGAGTCGCGCCAGGACGTCCCGGACGCGATCGTCGAGCATCAGCCCACCTGCCTTCGGATCTCCGCCTCGACCGCGTCGCGGACGTGGCAGGTGGCGAGATGGTCGTTGACGACGCCGCACGCCTGCATCGCTGCGTGGACCGTCGTCGGGCCGACGAAGCGGAACCCCGCCGCCTTCAGCGCCTTCGAGAGCGCGACGGATTCGGTCGTCGTGGAGCGCCACTCCCGAGGGCTGCGAGGGGCGCGCCGCCGCGTCGGACGGTGCGACCAGATGAGCTCCTCGAGCGGTGTCGCGCCGTCACGGAGCGCCAGCGTCCCGCGTGCATTCGCGATCGCGGCTTCGATCTTGCCTCGATGCCGGACGATGCCGGCATCGCGGAGCAGCCGGTCGACGTCCTGCTTCCCGAACCGCGCAACCTGCTCGGGGTCGAAGCCGGCGAATGCGGCACGGAAGCTCTCGCGCTTCCGGAGGATGGTCAGCCACGACAGGCCTGCCTGGAAGCCTTCGAGGCAGAGCCGCTCGAGCAGGCCGCGCTCGTCGGTGACGGGGCGCCCCCATTCCTCGTCGTGATAGACGACGTACGCGGGGTCGGCCGACGTCCAGCAGCGCCGCGGCGCCTCAGACAAGCGGTGCCTCAGCCAATCTGGACCTTCACCATTCCCTCGTCGACGCGGACCGGGAAGGTGGCCACGGTCTCGACCGCGGGCAAGGTGAGCGCGCGCCCGGTGCGGATGTCGATGTTCGCGCCGTGCCGCGGGCAGATGGCGACGCCGTCGTCGCACTCGAAGTCGCCTTCGCAGAGCGGCCCGTCGTCGTGGGAGCAGCGATCCTCGAGGCCGTAGTACTCGCCGCCGAGGTTGTAGACGCCGACAGCGAGCTCCCCTGCGTAGACGATCTTGACCGAGCACGGCGGAAGCTCCTCCACCGGGCAGACGTCAAGCTCGGGCAACTAGCGCAGCTCGAGGTCGGACGATGCCCCGGCCCACTCCTCCGGGAGCGGCGTTCCCTTGGCCTTGTGCAGCGCGAGCTTGAGCGTCGAGAGCCCGAGGAGTGCGCACTTGAGCCGGACCGGTGTGAGCGGGATCCCGATCTCGTCGAGGAGCTCGTCGCGCGGAAGCGCCGCTACCTCGGCCGCGCTTCGGCCCTTGACCATCTCGGTGAGCATCGAGGTAGCCGCCTGCGAGATCGCGCAACCGCGGCCTGAGAACCTCACCTCGTCGATGGTGTCGCCGTCCTCGCCGAACGCCACGTAGATCGAGACCTCGTCGCCGCAGAGCGGGTTCTGGCCCTCGGCCTCCGCGTCGGCGCCCTCGATCTCCCCGTGCCCGCGAGGGTTCTTGTAGTGGTCGAGAATGACCTCCCGGTACATCTGGTCGAATTCGCTCATTGCGCCAACAGCTTATGGGCCTTGCGCAGGCCTTCGACGAGTCGGTCGATTTCCTCGGGGATCGTGTAGAGGTAGAAGCTCGCTCGGTTCGTCGCCGCGACGCCGAGCTTCGCCATCAGCGGCTGGCAGCAGTGGTGCCCGGCCCGGATCGCGACGCCGTCCATGTCGAGCACCTGCGCGACGTCGTGTGGGTGCACGCCCTCGATGTTGAACGACACGATCCCCGCTCGTCGCTCAGGAGCCGGCCCGTAGCCGACGAAGCCGGGGACGTCCGCGAGCCGTTCGAGCGCGTAGATCAGGAGCTCGCGCTCGTGACGCTCGATCGCACCGAGCCCGACGTCGGTGACGTAGTCGACCGCCGCGCCGAATCCCACCGCTTCCGCGATCGGCTGCGTGCCGGCCTCGAACTTGTAGGGCAGCTGGCCCCAGGTCGTCTTCTCGAGCGAGACCGAGCGGATCATGTGGCCGCCGAGGTTGAAGGGCGCCATCGACTCGAGCAGCTCCGCGCGGCCCCAGAGGGCGCCCACACTGGTCGGGCCGCAAAGCTTGTGAGAGGAGAAGGCAAGGAAGTCGCAGTCGAGCTGTTGCACGTCGATCGCGTGGTGCGGGGCTCCCTGAGCGGCGTCGACCACCATGATCGCGCCCTGCTCGTGAGCCCAGGCCGCCAGCCGCTCGACGGGGTTGATCGTCCCCAGCGCATTCGAGACGAGGTTGGTCGCGACCACCTTCACGTTTCCGCCCCGCGCAAGCCCGTCCAGCGAGTCGAGCTGGAGCTCGCCGTTGTCGTCGAGGGGGATCGCCTCGAACGCTGCCCCCGTCCTCTTGGCGATGTACTGCCACGGGACGAAGTTCGAGTGGTGCTCGAGCTCCGTGACGAGGGCGATGTCGCCCGGGCCGAGGTTGTCGAGGCCCCAGGCATAGGCGACCAGATTGAGGCTCTCGGTCGCGCCGTGAGTGAAGATGAGCTCGCGCGACTCCGGCGCGTTGATGAAGCGCGCGATCTTCTCGCGCGCACCCTCGTACTCGGCCGTCGCCAGCTCGGAGAGGGCATAGACGCCGCGGTGGACGTTCGCGTACGATGTCTCGTAGAACTGCCGCAGCTTGTCGAGCACCTGGCGCGGCTTGTGCGCACTGACAGCCGAGTCCAGATAAGCGAGCTGCTTGCCGTGGATCAGCTGCTCGAAGATCGGAAAGTCGGCCCGCAGCTTGCGCGCGTCGAGCTTCGATTCCGCCGTGACGGCCACGAGTTCATCGTACCCCCGTGTAGCTCGCCTCAGCCGCTAGCGAAAACGCACCTCCGCGCGGGTCGCTCCGGCCCGCGCCAGCGTGACGCGGAACGAGAACGGCAGGCGGTACGACTCTCCCTGGCGGATCCACGCTCGGTGTTTCCTCGCCGGGTCCTCGATCAGCACCGCCGAGGGAGCGAACGGGTACGGATGCTGCGTCGGGTCGACGAAGCGGAACACGAGACCTCGGAAGGGCTTCGCTCGATACTCGATCCACCAGGTCCCGCCTTCGGTCTCGACGACGAGGGCCTGGGCGAGCTGCGTCCTCGTGGTGGGCGGAGCGAGGACGTACCGCCCGGCCTTGAGCACGCGCGGCTGGGACGGTAGCCAGCCCAGTAGGG
Source organism: Gaiellaceae bacterium (assembly GCA_036377995.1). GTDB lineage: Bacteria > Actinomycetota > Thermoleophilia > Gaiellales > Gaiellaceae > 3-1-20CM-4-69-9. Next base: position 22,416 of record DASUXI010000208.1, on the reverse strand, counting down.
ATTTCTCGTACGCCGAGTAGTCGAGCGACCCGTGGCCCATGGGGCTGAACGGATCGCCGGTGTCGTCGGTCGCACATCTGAGCGAGTCGAGGACGCAGGGTGACGACTGAGCGTGGCCGAGCCCGAACGCGTGGCCCAGCTCGTGCAGCAGCAGGTCGAGCGTCGGTTCTCGGGTCAGCAGAACCTCCTTGCCGACCGTCGCGCCGAAGTAGCCGCAGTGGCTGTCGGCGATCGCGTAGACGACGTCGTCGTACCGGGAGGCGTCATATCCGGCTTTGTCGGCGGCGGCGCGAGCCGGGCCGGCGACCGTCCCGAGACTGCCGCTCGTGCTTCCACCGCACCCGGGAGTCGCCGTGAACGCCGACAGCCAGGGCGTCACGTCCACGCGGAGATGAACCTGCCCGAAGGACGACGCCTTCAGGAAGGCCGTGGCCTGGGCCGCCGTCCGCTCGACGTCGCCGACGCTGTAAGGCTCCGTGCCCGCGGTGGCCAGCACGACCAGCACGCGCTCGTCGCTCTTCACGGCTGCCCCGGCGGAGAAGGGGACGAGCGTCGCGAACAGCGCTACCACCGCGCAGAGCGGCACGCGGATCACCGGCGGAGTATGAGCCTTTTGGCTCTAGGAGGGAAGTCAGCCCTGCGGGATGCGGGCTTCGAGCGCCGTGGCGAGTGCCTCGCGGACAGCCTCGAACTCGATGCGGTCGAGAATGTCCTGGAAGAAGCCGCGGACGATCAGGCGTTCGGCATCCCCCCGCGAGAGCCCGCGCGCCATCGCGTAGAAGAGCTCCTCGCGGTCGACGCGGCTGACCGTCGCGCCGTGAGTGCAGCGGACGTCGTTCGCCAGGATCTCGAGCCCCGGGATCGGGACGGCGTGCGTCGTCGGCGAGAGCATCAGGTTGCGGTTCTCCTGATACGCGTTCGTCTTCTGGGCGTCTCTTTCGACCCGGATCATTCCTCGCCACACCGCGGTGGAGGTGTCCCGCAGAGCGCCCTTGAACGCGAAGTCCGAGGTGGTGTTCGGCGCGATGTGCTCCTGGAAGGTGTCGTAGTCGAGGTGCTGGTCGCCGTCCGTGAAGTAGGCGCCCGTCACCCTCGAGGTTGCCCCCGGCCCGGCGAGGTCGTTCTGGATCCGCACCTTGCCCTTCTTCGAGCCGAAGCCGCCCGCGACCCAGTCCAGCTCGGCGTCGCGCCCGACCCGGGCGTGGTGCGTGGCGAAGTGCCACGTCTCGCGGGAAAGGTTCTGGATCGAGACGTACTCGAACTTCGATCCCTGTTCGAGGAAGAGCTCCTGCGCCGTGTTCGTGTACGAGCGGAGGCTCGGGCCGGCCGAGGAGACCTCCTCGACCAGCGTGAAGCGCGCTCCCTCCTCGGCGACCACGAGCAGGCGCCAGAAGAGGGCGCCATCCTCGCTCGTGTTCGTCACGCGGACATAGAGCGGCTTGTCGAGGGTCACGTCCTTCGGCACGACGATGAGGAGCCCGTGCTGCCAGACGGCGGCGTTGTGCGCGGCGAACTTCTCGTCCCAGCCGACGAGGGAGTACAGCCGCTCGTGCGCCTCCGGCAGGGGCGCGAAGGTCACACCGTCGGGAGCGGCGCGCTCGACGGTGACGCCGGCTTCGGTGATCGTGGCCAGCCCGGCCACGTCCAGCTCGAGCATGGTCGCGGCAGGGCGTGTCCCGGGGACAGTCCCCGCGTCAAGCTCGAAAGAGTCCGGGTCGAAGCCCGAGAGGTCGGTGAAGCGCCAGTGCTCCTCCGTCGTGCCGGGCAGGGGCATGGCGCGATAGCGCTCGAGAGCTTCGCTACTGGACACGAACCGGCACCGCGACGAGGTCGACGCCCTGGGCGTCGATCAACCGACCGAGCCCTCCATCTGGAGCTGGATCAGGCGGTTCATCTCGACCGCGTACTCGAGCGGGAGCTCCTTCGTGATCGGCTCGACGAAGCCGGACACGATCAGGGCCGACGCCTCCGCTTCGGAGAGGCCGCGTGACATGAGGTAGAAGAGCTGCTCCTCGCCGATCTTCGACACGGTTGCCTCGTGGCCGATGTCGACGTCATCGGCGTCGATCTTCATGTACGGGTAGGTGTCGGAGCGCGAGGCCTCGTCGAGGATCAGCGCGTCGCAGACGACCTTGGACCTCGACCCGCCAGCGAGCTTCGAAACCTCGAGCAGCCCGCGGTAACCGGCACGCCCGCCGTTCTTCGAGATCGACTTGGACGTGATCACGGACGAGGTGTTCGGCGCCATGTGGACAGCCTTGCCGCCCGCATCCTGATGCTGGCCGCTGCCGGCGAAGGCGATCGACAGGACCTCACCGTGGGCCCGTTCGCCCATCAGCCAGATCGCCGGGTACTTCATCGTGAGCTTGGAGCCGAGGTTTCCGTCCACCCACTCCATCGTCGCGCCCTCGTATGCAACCGCGCGCTTCGTGACGAGGTTGTAGACGTTGTTCGACCAGTTCTGGATCGTCGTGTACCGGCAGCGTGCGTCCTTCTTGACGATGATCTCGACGACCGCCGAGTGCAGCGAGTCGGTCGAGTAGATCGGGGCGGTGCAGCCCTCGACGTAGTGAACGTACGCGCCCTCGTCCACGATGATCAGCGTGCGCTCGAACTGCCCCATGTTCTCGGCGTTGATCCGGAAGTACGCCTGCAGGGGCATCTCGATGGAGACGCCCGGCGGCACGTAGATGAACGAGCCTCCGGACCAGACGGCCGAGTTGAGGGCCGCGAACTTGTTGTCGTTCTGAGGGATGATCGTGCCGAAGTACTGCTTGACGAGCTCCTCGTGCTCCCTGAGGCCGGAGTCCATGTCGAGGAAGATCACGCCCTGCTTGGTCAGGTCCTCCTGGAGCTTGTGGTAGACGACCTCGGACTCGTACTGGGCGCCGACCCCGGCGAGGTACTTCTTCTCCGCCTCGGGGATGCCGAGCTTGTCCCAGGTGTCGAGGATCTCGGCCGGTAGGTCCTCCCAGCGCTCGGCCTGCTTCTCGGTCGGGCGGATGTAGTAGTAGATGTTCTCGAAGTCGATCTGCGTCAGGTCGCCGCCCCACATCGGCAGCGGGCGCGCGAGGAAGTAATCCAGCGACTTGTGCCGGAACTTGCGCATCCAGTCCGGCTCGTTCTTGTGCTCGGCGATCGCCTCGACGACCTCGTGCGAAATCCCGCGGCCGGACTTGAAGAAGTAGTCCTTCGCCTCGTCCGGGTTCGAGAAGCCGTACTTGTACTCCTCGCGGATCTGCTTGACGACGTCGGTTTCCGGTGTGGCCATCAGACTTTTGCCTCGTAGCGTTCGTACCCCTCGGCCTCGAGTTTATGCGCGAGCTCGGGACCGCCTTCCTCCACGATACGTCCGTCCGCGAACACGTGCACGAAGTCGGGCTCGATGTAGTCGAGGATTCGCTGGTAGTGGGTGATCACGAGGGCGCCCATCGTCGGTGAGACGAGCTCCTTGACGCCGTTCGCGACGACACGCAGGGCATCGATGTCGAGGCCAGAGTCGGTCTCGTCGAGAATGGCGATCCGAGGCTTCAGCATCGCCATCTGCAGGATCTCGACCCGCTTCTTCTCCCCGCCCGAGAAGCCGTCGTTGAGATAGCGGGACGCGAGCTCGCGCGAGACCTTGAGCCGGTCCATCTGCTCGAGGAGCTCCTTGCGGAACTCGGGGATCGGGACCGGGTCGTCCTCGCCGCCGGCCTTTGCCTTGCGGGTCGAGTTGATCGCGCTGCGCAGGAAGCTCGTGACCGTGACGCCGGGAACCGCGTGCGGGTACTGGAAGGCGAGGAAGAGCCCGCGGTGTGCCCGCTCGTCCGCTCCCAGCTCGAGGAGGTTCTCGCCGTCGAAGAGGATCTCGCCCTCGGTGATCTCGTAGGCAGGGTGGCCCATCAGCGCATACGCGAGGGTCGACTTGCCGGAGCCGTTCGGCCCCATCACGGCGTGCACCTCGTTCGGGCTCACCGCGAGGTCGACACCCTTGACGATCTCCGTGCCGTCCTCGAGGGCGACGTGCAGGTTTTTCAGCTCCAGTAGCGCCATTTCGTCTCCGAGGTGGAGAGCGGCCTCAGGGGCCTGCTCGTGCTCGTATCGTACCCAATCGAGCTTCTGTCTCGACCCTTCCCACCTTCGGGCCGAAAACAGCTACGCTGCTCGCATGCCCAACGTCGGACCGTGGGAGATCATCCTGTTGCTCCTGCTGGCGCTGCTCCTCTTCGGCGCCAAGAGGCTGCCGGAGATCGGGCGCTCGATGGGGCGCGGCATGCGCGAGTTCAAGGACTCGGTAAGCGGCAAGGATCACGACGACGAGCCGGCCGAGCTGCCGATGCAGACGACCGACACGACGGCCTCGCCGCGCGCGCGCGAACGCGACCCCGTCTAGCTCGCAGGCCATGAGAGCGTTGCCCCGGCGCCTGCGACACGGTGAGGAGGCGACCCTCGTCGAGCATCTCGACGAGCTGAGGACCAGGATCTTCGTCTGCCTCGGGGCTCTCGCGCTCGGGTTCGTCGTCGCGTTCGTCTTCCGCGACAACCTCCTGAACTGGCTGAACGCACCTCTTCCGGCCGGACGTGGGAAGCCGATCACCCTCGGCGTCGCGGAGCCGTTTCTGACCTCCTTCAAGATCAGCCTGCTCGCGGGCCTCGGTCTCGCGCTCCCCGTCGTGCTGTGGCAGCTCTGGAGCTTCCTCGCGCCGGCCGTCGAGGAGCACGCTCAGCGGCTCGTCTTCCTGTTCGTCCTGCTCGCGAGCGTCCTACTCGTCGCCGGCGTCGCGTTCGGTTACTGGATCGTGCTGCCCCAGGCCGTGCACTTTCTGACCAACTTCGACCAGAGCCAGTACCACATCCAGCTTCGCGCCCGCGACTACTACGGATTCGTCATGACCGTGCTGCTCGCGGTGGGCCTCGTCTTCGAGTTGCCGATCTTCATCCTCGCGCTCGTGCGCCTCGATGTCCTGTCGACCCGCACACTCCGCCATAACCGGCGGCTCGGCTACTTCATCGTGGCGGTGATCGCGGTACTGCTGCCGGGTGTCGATCCCGTGACGACGACGCTCGAGGCCATACCGCTGATGGTGCTCTACGAGGGGTCGATCTGGCTCGCGGTGCTGATGGATCGACGAGCGGCAGTCCGTGTCGAGCCGGCCGGCGCGACGGACTCGTGAACATCGTCTCCGCCGACTGGGTGCTCCCGGTCGAGGGCGCCCCGATCCGCGACGGCGCCGTGGCCTTCGAGGACGGCCGCATCACCGCGGTCGGAACCGTGTCGGAGCTCGGTGCTGGGACGTTCTACCCGGAGGCAGCGATCCTCCCCGGCTTCGTCAACGCGCACTCCCATCTCGAGTACGCCGTCTACGGCGGTTTCGGTGACGGGCTCGGCGACTTCTCCGAGTGGATCACGCTTCATGTCGAGCGCAAGGCGCGCATCGGCTGGGATGCGTTCGTTGACATCGCGAGGCTCGGCGTCTCGCAGTGCCTCGCCTCGGGCGTGACGACGGTCGGCGACTGCAGCTACAGCGGCGCCGCCGCGGTCGCGTGCGCGGAGCTCGGCCTTCGGGCAACGGTGTATCTCGAGGTGTTCGGCTCGGAGCCCGTCCCGGCGCTCGAGCGTTTCTCGGAGATCCGGCAACGTGTCGCCGGCTCCTTCTCCGCTCGTGTCCGCCTCGGCATCTCGCCGCACGCGCCCTACTCGGTCTCGGCCAGGCTGTACCGGGCCTGCGCCGCGCTGGAGCTGCCGATGGCGACCCATATCTCCGAGAGCAACTCGGAGGTCGCCTATCTCGTCGGCGGAGAGGGCGCCTGGGGCGGCTACAAGGACCTGCTCGTCGAGCCTCCCGGGACGACCGGCACCCGCCTGCTCGCGGCCGAGGGCCTGCTCGGGCCGAACCTCGTCGCGGCCCACGGCGTCGTCCTCGACGCCGAGGAGATCGACCTCCTGGCCTCGAGCGGTACGGGCGTCGTCCACTGCCCTCGCTCGAACGCCGCGCTCGGCTGCGGCGTCGCGCCGCTCGCCGAGCTGCTCGCGGCGGGCGCGCGCGTGGGCGTCGGGACGGACAGCCCGGCCTCGGCGCCCTCGTTCGACTTCTTCGAGGAGCTCCGGAGTGTCGTCCTCACGGCACGCGCCCGGTCGGCGCGGCCCGACGTCCTGACCGCTGCCGGCGCGCTCGAGCTCGGAACGCTCGGATCGGCGCGGGCCCTCGGGCTCGACGCGGAGATCGGCTCGCTCGTCCCCGGCAAGCGCGCCGACCTCACGGTGGTCTCCATGACCGGCTCGGCGTATCTACCCTGGGAGGACCCCGCCGGCGCCGTGGTGTTCGGCGGGTCGCCGGACCGCGTCGCCGCGACGTACGTGGACGGCCGGGTGCGCTACGAGAGAGGAGGGATGGATTGGCACGAGCTGACCGCCGCCGCGCACAGCGCGAGGCGCGCAATGCTCGCCGCCCCTCCGGCCGCAAGGCCGGTGGCGGCAGCCCCTCGCGCGTAGCCGAGAACACGATGTTCTTCCCCCGCCTGCGCAATCAGGCGAAGTGGGCCTTCGTCCTTCTCATCTTCGTCTTCGGCGGCGGGTTCATCTTCCTCGGCGTCGGCTCCGGCGGCCTCGACCTCGGGACGCTGCTCCGTGACGCGTTCGGGAACAAAGGGGCGTCGACCGGATCGGTGTCGAAGGCGCAGAAGGCGGTTCAGGAGCGGCCCTACAACGCGCCCGCGCGGCGGAATCTCGCCGATGTGCTCGAGAAGAAGGGCCGCGTCGACGAGGCGATCACCGCGTGGCAGGCGTACGTCAAGCTTCGCCCCAAGGACACGACCGCCCTGAGGCACCTGGGCCAGCTCGAGCTCGGCCAGGCCGACCGGTTCCTGCGGCAGGCGCAGCTCGCGGCCCTCGCGCAGCAGGAGGCCGGCGCCGGAGGAACCACCTTCACGCCGTCCTCGAGCTCGAAGTTCGGACAGTCGCTCGGAACGAACCCGATCGCCTCGGCCGTCTCCACGAAGGCCACAGCCGCTCTGCAAGAGGCCTCCGTCAAGTACCAGACGGCGGCCGGCCAGGCCGTCACTACCTACAAGCAGATCGTCAAGGTCAACCCGCGCGACCAGCAGGCCCTGCTTTCCCTGGCGCAGGCCGCCGACAGCCTTCGCCAGCCGACCGTCGCGATCTCCGCGTACAAGCGGGTGCTCGCCCTCGGCCTCGATCAGGCGACCGCCGCTCAGATCCGGCAGCGCATCAAGACGCTACGGCAGTCGACCGGAGGATCATCGGGTTAGACTCGGCGCCGTGATGGGAACAGTCCCAGCGACCCGACGGCGGGGGGACGATGAACTTCGACATCAAGACCGAGCAACTGGGGACCGGCTATGTGATCTCGCTCGCGGGCGAGGTCGACCTGTACACGGCCCCCGAGTTCAAGCAGCAGCTGCTCGAGGTGATCGGGCAGGGAGCCAAGCACGTCGTCGTCGACTTCAGCGACACGACTTTCATCGACTCGACGACACTCGGTGTGCTCGTAGGCGGCGTCAAGCGGCTGCGGGCGGCCGACGGCCAGCTGCTTCTGGTTTGCAGCGACCGGAACATCACCAAAATCTTCGAGATCACCGGCCTCGATCGCGTTTTCGCGATCTATCCGACGCGTGACGAGGCTCTCGCGCAGGTGGCGTCGCCCGACGGGCAGACCTGAGCTGGCGCTCCGGCTGGCTCTGACCGCCGCGCTCGGCGCGGCGGTGGCCGTCATTCTGGCGGCATGCGGAACGGGCGGGCTCGCGAAAGGCAGCGCAGACGTCCAGAACGGGCGGACACTGTTCCAGGACAAGTGCGCCGGGTGCCACACGCTCTCGGCAGCCGGCGCGCAGGGGACGATCGGCCCCAATCTCGACGACTCCTTCGCCCAGGCCCGCCAGGAAGGGTTCAAGGAGTCGGCGATCCGGGAGATCGTCCACGAGCAGATCCTGTATCCCGGGCAGTACTCGACGAAGGCGGGCAGCAGTGACTTCCTGGCCGCCAACATGCCCGCGAAGCTCGTGACCGGCAAGGACGCGGTCGACGTCGCCACGTTCGTAGCCCAGAACGCAGGGCTTCAGGGCTACACGCAGTCCGTCGTCGTCACGGGGACCAACGGGAAGGCGATCTTCGTGTCGAAGTGCGCCGGCTGTCACACGCTGAAGGACGCGGGCGCCACCGGGACGACGGGACCAAATCTCGACCTGCTGAAGCCACCGTTCGCGATCGCGAAGCGGCAAGTGACGAACGGAGGCGCTGTCATGCCTGCGTTCAAGGGAACGCTGAGTGACGCCCAGATCGAAGCGGTCGCGCGCTACGTCGCCACTCACGCCGGCAAGTAGCAGCGAGTAACTGTGGACATGGAGGCTTTCAAGGAGCTCGGCCGCGGGCGCCTGCCCGGGCTGATCGGAGTCGAGGCCACGTCGATCGAGGACGGCAAGGTCGTGATGCGACTGCCGCTGCGCGACGAGCTGCTGGCACCGAACGGCTATCTCCATGCGGCCACGGTCGTCGCGCTGGCGGACTCGGCGTGCGGCTACGGCTGCATCGCGTTTCTGCCGGAGGGCGCGAACGGCTTCACGACCATCGAGCTAAAGACGAACTTCCTCGGCACCATCCTCGACGGGACGCTCGTATGCGAGGCGCGCCGCGCTCACGGCGGGCGGACGACGCAGGTGTGGGACGCGACGGTGACGAGCGAGGTCGGGAAGACGCTGGCGCTCTTCCGCTGCACCCAGCTGCTCCTGTACTAGCTCTGCTCGTCCTCGAGATCGACGATCACGTGAGTGATCGGCACGGTGAAGCGCTCGCGCGCCTTGGTCACGACGTCGCGCTCGAGCCAGTTCGAGTGACCCTCGGGGTGGGTCGAGATGATGATCTCGTCCGCGCCAAAGGTCCGGAGAGCATCCTCGACCGCCTGGAGAGGATCGCCGTCTCCCACCTCGCCCCGTGCGTCCACGCCGGCTTCCGCGAGCCTGGCCAGGCTCGCATCGAGACGCTCCTGCGCGGCCGCCCGCGCGTCGTCCTCGTCGGAGACCCAGTGCTTGAGCGGCGAGTTCAGCGCAGGGGTCACGACGAGCACCTCTTCGCGGACGTCGAGGCTCCGCTCGAGGATCATCGACCGCAGCGTGTGGCCCCCGACGGTCTCGTTCGCGACCACGAGGATCCGCCGCTCGCCGGCCGCATGGGGCCGCGGCTCGGTCTTCGGCGGCCGCTCGTCGCGCCGCGCGTGCATCCACCAACCAACGACGGCGGCAGTCAGCGCGATGAAGACTCCGAGGCCGACCCATTCGCCGCCGGCCACGCTCGCGATCACGATCGCCCCGAAGTAGGCGATCGACGCGATCAGGAACCTGAACGCCTCTGCCTCGCTACGAAGCGGGTTGATCACGGGTATGGCCCCCTAGATCAGGTACACGGTGGAATACACGACGATCCACATTACGTCGACGAAGTGCCAGTAGATCCCGCCGATCTCGACCCCGTGGTGGTGCTCGGGCGAGAAATGGCCGCGGAAGGCCCGGATGGTCATGAACAGGAGGATCGAAAGACCGACGAACACGTGGGCTCCGTGCAGGCCGGTGAGGCAGTAGAAGATCGTCCCGAAGGCGCCGTCGTGCGGTGCGAACCCGACGCGCGAGTACTCGCGGGCCTGTGTCAGGAGGAAGACGAGGCCCATCAGGAACGTCAGCAGCAGGCCGCCTTGCAGGCCGGCGCGGTTGCCGCGCTTGATCGACTGCAGCGCCCAGTGCATGGTGACGCTCGACGTGATGAGGATCGCCGTGTTCACGCCGGCGACGAAGACCGGCAGATGGAACGGCTTCGGCGGCCACTCGATCCCGTTCACGACGCGCACGAAGAAGTAGGCCGTGAAGAACGCCCCGAAGAGCATGATCTCCGACGCGATGAAGAGCAGCATCCCGAGCACTGACGACGAGACGCGCGAGCTCTGGTTCTCGATCGGAGGCCCGTGATGGGCTTCGGCGTGCGCCGACACTAGGCCGGCACCTCGCTCGCCGGCATCACGTGTTCGACCGGGAGGTTCGTCTCGCTGCGCAGTCGCTCGACGAGGTCGCGGCGGAGCCACCCTGACTTCTCGGGCGCGAACGTCGAGACGATGATCTCGTCGGCACGCTCCTCGTGCATCGCCTCGAGCGCCGCCGAGAACGGGTCGGGATGCGCGACCTGGCCGTGTGCGTCGATGCCCGCGCCGCGGAGCTCGGCGAGCGCCTGCCTGAGCCGTCTTTCCGCCTCCGGATGCGCCGCGCCGGTGGGATCGCTCTGCGGCGACACGATCAGGAAGCTCGCGCCTCCCTCGGCCGCGCGCGCGCGGATCCTGTCGAGGAGCTCTTTCCCGATCACGGTCTCGTTGGCGATCACCAGGACGTTCTTGTCGCCGGCCTCGGCCCCGATGTCGACGACGACGTGCTCGACCGGCCGGTCTCCGGCGGCGTCCCGGATGCGGTCGACGACGTTCCTCCGCAGCCAGCCGGACTTCTGCTGCGGGTGCGTAGCCACGAGGATCTCGTCCACCGGCGGCTCGAGCTGCAAGAGAGCGTCGCGGACGGCGGTGACCGGGTCGGCCTCCACGACCAGCCCGTGGGCGGAGATGCCCTCTTCACGCAGCGTCGCGAGTGTCCGGTCGAGCCGCCGGCCTGCCGCCGCGCGCCGCGTGTCCACATAGACGACATAGCCGCGCTTCGGCTGGGTGACCGGCGCGACCACCGTCACGCGCAGCCCGCCGGAGCCCTTCCTTCGCTCGACCGCTTCGATCAGCTTACGGCCCGTGACGGTCTCGTTCGCGACGACGAGGACGTGGGGATGCTCGGCGCTCACCGGTGGACCTCGACCTCGGCCGGCGCCCGGTCGCCGTTGAGCACCGCGTGCTTCGCGCCGGGGACGCCGTATTCGTACGGACTGCCGACGACCTGCGGGATCTCGTCGAAGTTGAAGACGGGCGGCGGTGACGAGACCTGCCACTCGAGCGTGAGCGCGCGCCACGGGTTCGCCTCGGCCGGCTTGCCGCGCCGCATGCTCGTGACCATGTTGTAGAGGAAGACGATCGTCGACGCGCCGAGGCCGAAGGAGGCGATCGAGATGAACAGGTTCCAGTTTGCGAACTCGGGCAGGTAGTCGCTGACCCGGCGCGGCATGCCCTGCGTCCCGATCAGGTGCATCGGGAAGAAGGTCAGGTTGAAGCCGACGAACGTGAGCCAGAAGTGCAGCTTGCCGAGCCGCTCGTCGTACTGGCGCCCCGTCATCTTCGGGAACCAGTAGTAGATGCCGGCGAAGATGGTGAAGAGCGAGCCGCCGAACAGCACGTAGTGGATGTGCGCGACGACGAAGTAGGTGTCGCTGACGTGGATGTCGATCGGCACGGCGCCGAGGTAGATGCCCGAGAGGCCGCCGATGACGAACATCGACACGAAGCCGAGCGCCCAGAGCATCGGGGTGGAGAAGTTGATCTTCCCCTCCCAGATGGTGGCTAACCACGAGAACACCTTGATGCCGGTCGGGATCGCGATCAGGAGCGTGGTCACCATCATCGGCACGCGGAGCCACGGAGCCATGCCGGAGACGAACATGTGGTGGGCCCAGACCGAGAAGCCCAGCACGAGGATCGCCATCAGGGAGAGGGCCATGAGGCGGTACCCGAAGATCGGCTTGCGGCTCATTGCGGAGATCACTTCCGAGGCGATGCCGAAGCCGGGCAGCATCATGATGTAGACCGCCGGGTGCGAGTAGAACCAGAAGATGTGCTGGTACCCCAGCGGGTAGCCACCCCCGGCCGTGTCGAAGAAGTGTGTGTGCATGACGCGGTCGAACATCACGAAGAACTGCGAGCCTGCGATGAACGGCGTCGCGATCACGACCAGGAGGGAGGTCGTGAAGTTCGCCCACACGAGCAGCGGCATCCGCCAGAAGGTCATCCCCGGGGCGCGCATCGTGATGATCGTGACCAGGAAGTTGAGGGCGGTCATGATCGAGCTGGCCCCGGCCCACTGGACGCCCATGTTGAAGAAGATCGTCCCCATCGGCTGATGGACGGACAGCGGCGCGTAGCCGGTCCAGCCGGCCGCGAACGCTCCGCCGGGGGCGATGAAGCTCGAGAGCATCATGATCCCGGCGATCGGGAGCAGCCAGTAGGAGAGCGCGTTCAACCGGGGGAACGCCATGTCGGGCGCGCCGAGCATCAGCGGGACGACGAAGTTCGCGAGGCCGGCGAATGCCGGGATCACGAACAGGAAGATCATCAGCGAGGCGTGGACCGAGAAGAGCCCGTTGTAGGTCTGGTTGTCGAAGAACTGCATGCCGGGCCTCGCGAGCTCCGCACGTACGAGCATCGCGAGCATGCCGCCGGCCAGGAAGAAGAAGATCGTCGTCACCAGGTACTGCATCCCGATGACCTTGTGGTCGGTGTTGACCCGGAAGTAGTCGCGCCAGCTGTACGCGCCGTGCCCGGAATGGTCCTCGGGCTTCGTCGGCGCGCCGATCGCGTAGCGCGCCCAGTAGTCGAAGGCGCCGATGCCGGCGAGGAAGCCGACCGGCGCCGCGATGAGCGCGCCGACGAGGACGATCATCTCGCCGAACCAGATCGGGTGCCAGCCGCCCCACCAGCGGCAGAGGACGACGATGCCGCAGCCGATCCCGAAGAAAAGCGGCACCATCCACGCCGCCCGGAGGAACCCCGGATGGAGGAGCCGGCGCCAGCCGCCGGGCGGCGGCGGGGGGCCCTGGTGCACGCCCGGCGTCACGTGATCGTGGACCGTGGTCGTCACGTGCCCTTCTTCGCCGCCCACTGCTCGAACGCCCCAGGCGCCATCACGACCACGCGCGACCGCATCAGCGCGTGGCCGAGGCCGCACAGCTCGGTGCAAACCACCGGGTAGGTGCCGACCTTGTTCGGGGTGATGTGGAGCGTCGGGTGAATCCCGGGCACGAGATCCTGCTTCTGGCGGAACTCAGGCACCCAGAACGAATGGATGACGTCCTTCGACGACATCCTGAGCACGACCGAGCGGCCGACGGGAAGGCGCAGCACGCTCGACTTCTTGTTGCCGTATCCCGGATAGCTGTAGCTCCAGAAGAACTGCTGGGCCGTGACGTCCACGCGAAGCGGGTTCGCTCCGGCGGCGTCGTCCTTGGCGAGGACGATACCGCTCACAATCGCGATGGCGACCACGAGCGCGGTCGGGACCGCCGTCCAGGCGATCTCGAGCCCCGTGTTGCCGTGGATCGGGGGCCCGTCCGAGTCGTCGTCGGGCTTCGCGCGGAACTTCAGGATCGAGTAGGCCAGGACCGCGGCCACGATCGCGAAGATGAAGACGCAGATGCCGGTGACGAACCAGAACACGAAATCGATCCGGCCCGCTTCGGCCGACGCCGACTTCGGCAGCCAGTTCGGGAAGATCGCCAGAGCGGCTCCGGCCGCCGACGCGACGAGCGCGAACAAGACCAGCTGAACGATCGAGCCCCTCCGCACGGACGCTGCGAGCCTACTGGACCGGCGGGCCCGGTGCGGGAGGTGCGGTTGCCGCAGCGCGACGGGCGGCGGGTTTCCCGCGCGCCTTGCCGGGGAAAGGAAGTTCCTCCGAGAAAGGAGGCTTCATGGGAGTTGGTGTAGGAATCTTTCTGATCGCGGTAGGGGCGATCCTGACCTTTGCCGTCAACGCGACCTCGAGCTCGGTGAACGTCGACGCCGTCGGCTGGATCCTGATGGGCGTCGGCCTCGTGAGCGTCCTGCTCTCGCTGCTCTTCTGGCAGTCCTGGGCAGGCCCCGGCTACTGGACCCGCCGCCGCACAACGGTCGTGGACGACGGGCCGCCCGCCGCGCCGCCGTACTAAGCGCGACTCGTTACATGGAGGATCCCGGCGGAGGGGGCTCGTCCTCCTCCGCGGGAGGGCCGCCGAACATGCCCTTCAACCAGCGCCGCAGCCGTCGCGTCGCGAAGGACTCGTCGAGCTCGCCTCCCGGCGTCTCTCCGGCCGGCTCCCCCGTTTCCTCGTTCTCGCCCGAGGAGTCCGCCCACACGACCGATGCGCCGCTCACCGATGGACTATCTCACGGCGCGGTCGGCGAGTGGTAGCTCGGCAATGAACGTCGACCCGCCGGTCCGGCTCGACTCGACCCAGATGCGCCCGTCCATCCGCTCCAGAAGCTCCCGGCTGATGTAGAGGCCGAGCCCGGTCCCGCCGATGCCGCCGGTCTGCTCCGGATCGACGCGGTAAAACTTTTCGAAGATTCGCTCCCGCTCCGCGGCGGGGATCCCGAGTCCCTGGTCGGTGACGGAGAACCGGAGGCGGCGACCGACCACGCCGACGTCTACTTCGACCATGCCGTCCTTCGGCGAGAACTTGACGGCGTTGTCGACGAGGTTCGTCAGCACCTGGCGGACCTTGTCCGGGTCGGCGGCGATCAGCAACGCACCGTCGGGCGCCTTCAGCTCGACGGTGATGCCGTCGGCCGCGTAGCCGTGTGCGGCGTCGACCACGCCACGGGCGAGCCCCACGCCGTCGCAGGTATCGACGTTCAGCGTCATCCCGCCGGACTCGATCCGGCTTGCCCACAGGATGTCGTTGACGATCCGGGCGAGGCGATCGGACTCGTTTGCGATCACCTCGAGCAGTCCCGTCTGCTCCGGCTCCCCGAGGCTGACGTCCCGTCGGAGAAGCGTCAGGGCGGATCCGTAGATCGCGGCCAGCGGCGTTCGAAGCTCGTGTGAGATCGTGGAGACGAAGTCCGATTTCAGGCGGTCGACGGCCCGCTCGGCGGTGAGGTCGCGGAAGGCATAGACGCTGCCGCCCTCGAAGCCGACCCCGGTGACCGAGAGCCAGAGCTCGTTGCCACGGATTTCCACGGCACAGGTCGAGGGACGCTGGTCTCCGTTGCGGGAGAGCTCCTCGAGGGTCGTCCACGAGTCGAGGACGTCGACGGCGGGCCGGCCGACCACCTCGAGAGCCGAGAGGCCGGTGATCGACTCCGCGGCGGGATTCCACAGCCGGATCACTCCCGACTCGTCGACGAGGAAGACGCCGTCCCCGACGTGCTCGACGACGAGAGCGGAATGAGCTCGCGCCTCGGCGGCCCGGTAGAGCCTCGCGTTGTCGACAGCGACGGCGACACGCCGGCTCAGGTGCCGGGCGAACGCGAGATCGTCGGCGTCGTAGCTTCGCTCCGGGTTGCTCGACACGAGCAGGAGCGTCCCGAACGTGCGTCCTCCTGCCGTCAGCGGGACGACCATCGCGGAGCTCGTCCCGAGCCGGCGCAGCAGGGCCGCCTCCTCGGGGGTCCGAGCCCACTTCTTCAGGAGGTCTCCGGTGACAGACGCATGAAGCACCGCTTCCCCCGAGCTGAGAACACCGTCCTCGCCGGTGCCCGGACCGAGCGGCCCGAGCGCTCTGGCCTCGTCGACCCACCTCGCCTTCGCCGGGTCACCGTGCGCGAGCGCAAGTTGCCGCAGCAGCCCGTCCTCGTCGAGCACGTTCACGGCGTACCAGTCTGCGAAGCGCGGGACGAGGAGTGTGGCGAGATTCGCGAGCGTCCGCTCGTAGTCGAGCGTCGATGCGAGCTGCTCGCCGGCCTGGGCGAGAATCGCGAGCTGCGAGCTTGCCGCCGTGGCCTCGGCGCGGGCGCGCTGCTGCTCGGTGACGTCCGTGATCACCACGCCGACGCCGAGCGTCTCGCCGGCGGCGCTCTTGACCGGGTAGTAGCTCACCAGCCAGGCCCGCAGCTCGTCGGGGCTCTGTGCGCTGTGCCCGCCCACCTCGAGATCCAGGACGGGCTCGCCCGTCTCCAGCACGCTGCGATGGTAGGGCTCGATCGCGTCGGCGAGGTCGCCGAGCACGTCGCGTAGGCTCCGGCCGACATGGTCGTCCGCGGGGAGCCCGTTGAACGCGGCGAGCGTCTCGTTGACACGCACGTAATTGAAGGCCGTGTCCATCAGAGCGATGCCCACGGGAGTGGCGCCGAAGAGCGCGTCCACCACGGCGAGCGACTCCTGAGCGTGCGCTCGCGCGGTCTCGGCGATGCGGTAGAGGTCTGCATTGTCGACCGCGACGGCGGCGCGGCGTGCGACGTCCTCAGCTGTCGCGAGATCGGCCTCCGTATACCGGCGGCCGCTCTCCGCGGCGACGAAGGTGATCGCACCGTACGTCCTCCCTCGCGCGATCAGCGGCACGCACATCGACGACCTCAGTCCGAGCTCTCCCAGGATCTCGTAGAGCTCCGGGGTGTCGCTCGTGGCTTCCAGTAACAGCTCGTCCGGGATCTCGGCGAAGAGCTCGGACTGTCCCGTGCGGACGACGTTGGGAACGCCGAACCTCGCCGCGGGGTCGGGCGGGAACCTCGCGGCCAGCTCCTCGGCCAGCCGGATCTTCCCCGGGTCGACGTGGGCGACGGCGAGCCGGCCGATCGACCCGTCCTCGCGCACGATGTCGATCGAGCACCAGTCGGCGAAGAGAGGCACGGCCAGCCGGGCGACGTTCGCGAGCGTGGTCTCGTACTCGAGGGAGGAGGCGAGCAACTCGCTCGCCTCGGCGACGAATCTCCGGTCATCGGCGAGCGCCCGCTGGGCCTGGTAGAGCTCGGCGGTCCTGATTGCGGCCGCGCCGAGGTTGGCGAGCAGCGAGGCGGCACCTTGCTCCTCGACCGTGAAGCTGCGCGGGTCTCGGTAGTAGAACGAGATCGTCCCGATCAGGCTCGTGCCATAGAGCATGGGTACGGCGAGGAGCGAACGCGTGCCCTCGGCGGCGTGTGCACGGCGATGCTCGTCCGTCAGAAGCTCTGAGGTCGTGACGTCCTCGATCGCGAGGGGCTCGGCGAAGGAGCGGCGCTCGCTGTAGGCGGAGACGGCCGCGCTCGCGCCCGCGAGATACGCATCGGAGAGCCCCGAGCTGAGCGTGAGCTCCCACCTCCCGGTGGCCTCGTCGTGGCGCCAGAGCGCGTAGGCGTCGGCGGAGAGCGTCCTCTGCGCCAGCACGAGCACCTCGGGAAGGATCGCCTCGACGCGAAGCGAGGCGAGCAGCGTCGAGGACTCCTCGAGCAGCACGCGGAACCGCTCCGCTTGTTCGGCCTGCGCGTGTTCGCGATCGTCTGCGCGTCTCGGAACGTCTTGAATCGCCAACTTCCCCCCGGGTGTAGACGCGGCGGACTCCCAGACTTTACTCCGCAAAGAGCGGGTTTCCACTGAGGGAAACGTGGGTCCCTGGTGTCCCGTCGACACCTCCAGCCGTTAGTCGTCGAGCTCGTCGAGCTCGTCGAGCTCGTCGAGGCTCGGCGCGGCCCGGATCGACGGGCTGAGGGTGCCCGAGAGCGCCAAGGCGAGGCCGACGGAAGCGAAGACGGCGATGGTGGCGCGCTCCGAGACCTTGCCGAGCAGGAGGCCGGCGGCGAGCGGGCCGAGGGGTGCGAGGAGCAGGGCGATCGTGCTCCGGGCGCTTTCGACCCGACCGAGAAGGCGGTCGGGCGTCATCGCGAGCTGAAGGCTTCTGACGACCGAGTCGGTCGACGGGATCGCCAGCCCGGTCGGGAGGATGCTCGCAGTGAGCACATACGGACTTGGCCAGGCGAGAAAGAGGCCGCAGCCGACCCACGTCCAGAGCTCGAGCAGCAGGATTCCCCTGACCGGCAGCAGCCGCCGGACGACCGGCGAGAGGAACGCGCCGAGCAGGAGGCACGCCCCGAATGCCGAGAGAAGCAGGCCGACCGTGCCGCCCGACAGCCCGTGCTTCGTTCCGATGACCACCACCGCGAGCAGCACTCCCGACCCGATGAAGTTCGTCGGTGCGTAGAGAAAGGCGCATGCACGTAGGAAGCGGTGATTCCAGAGAAAGCGCAACCCCTCGCCGAGACGCGCGCGGAGCGAGGCCCGGTCGCGTTCTCGCTCCTCCTCGAACGGCGTGCGCATCGCCAGCAATGCGAGCGTCGAGAACCCGTACGACGCGGAGTCAACGACGAACGGGAGGGCGCGGGACAGTCCGAAGAGCACGCCGCCGAGTGGAGGGGCGCCTAGGCTGATGGCCGCCTCCCTGCCGGTCACGGTGGCGACCGCGGCAGGCAACTGTCGCCTCGGCACGACGGCTCGTAGCGCTCCTGTTTGGGCGGCTGCGAAGACAGCCGCGCCGCTCCCCTCGACGAACGCGACCACGGGGATGACCGTGAAGGCGATCTCCTCGAAGAGGATCAGCGCGCCGAGCGTGCCGACGGCGAGACCTCGCAGTGCGTGGGCCGCGATCATGAGCCGTCTGCGGTTCCAACGGTCGGCCGCCAAACCTGCCGGGAGGGCGCAGAGGGCCATGCCGAGCAGCCGGGCGAACGCCACGATCCCGGCTTTGGCCGGCGAGCCGGTGAGCGCGAGCACGAGCAGCGAATACGCGATCGCCGTCATCTGGGATCCCGCGCTCGAGACCAGCGCCGCGGACTGGAGCAGGACGAAGTCGCGGTTTCGATGTAGCGGGACGGAGCTCACGCGCCGACGCTAACGGACTGAACGTATCGCCCGGCACTTACACGATGTTCACGTGTCCTTACACGAACTTGACGATTTCCCCTGCAAATCCCGGGTAGCAGATGAGGTGAAGCTCTCGGATCAGCCGAGAGCAAGGGGGTGTCATGAATGAGAACACGCTTCATCACGATGTTGATCGTCGCGCTCGTAGGCACAGGATCTGCCGCTGCGGCTACCACGCCGCCGCGGAACACGGTTCGCCCCTCGATCTCCGGGCTCGCCCGGCAGGGCGAGACGGTCACGGCTGACCCCGGCAACTGGTCGGGCACTCAGCCGCTGACGTTCGCGTACCAGTGGCGTCGTTGCGACACGGCCGGCGACAACTGCTCGAACATCAGCGGCGCGACCGGAAAGACATACGTGCTCACGTCGGTCGACGTCGGCAACAGGCTGCGCGTCCGCGTCCGCGCGTCGAACAGCGCGGGCGCCGGTACGGCAACGTCGCTGCCGTCGAGTGTCGTAGCCGCCCAGCCGCCGAAGTCGATCTCGCTCGACGAGAGTCGGTCCCTCGTCGTCTACGGCGGCACCGTCAGGCTGTTCGGCTCGCTCGCGAACGGTCAGGCGGGAGACACGGTCACGATCGAGGAGCACCGGATCCCGTCGTTCAACGGTCTGGCGGTCCGCACTGCCGCAACGGTGCAGACGGCCGCTGACGGCTCGTTCAGCGCGGTCGTTCGGCCGGATTCGCACACGCTGTACAAGGCCACCACCGGCCAGACCGATAGCAATGCGGTCGCCGTCAGCGTGCGGCCGCGGCTGAGCCTGTCGCGCATTGCTCGGCATCGGTTCGCACTGAGCGCCGCCGCTGCGCGGTCGTTCATCGGCCGGTATGGCGTGCTCCAGCGTTGGAACAGCAGACGGCATCTCTGGATCAACAAGCAACGCGTGTTCTTCGCGCGCGCTGGTCAGAGCGTGTCGCCGACCATCACCTCGCTCGCGATTTTCCGGATTCGCTTCGGAGGTGCGAGGATTCGCGTGCTCGTTCCGCGGAGCCAGGTCGGGCCGAGCTACGTCGCGGCCTCGAGCAACATCCTGTCTGCGTAGGACACCGCAGGGGTGCGCCCGGACCACCCGGGCGCACCCTCTGATGCGAGCCTGTCGTCAGTTCGCCAGGTACCGGTCGCGCAGGGCCGCGGTCGTCCGAGCCGGAAGCACCTTCGCGTCGAGGAGGTTCTCGAGGGTCACCGAGGCGAAGGTCGATTCATCCGCGAGGAGCGCTCGGTAGCGAGCGCAGGCGTCGGCAAAGTCCGTGTTGTCCGCCGGATGGACGACGACGTAGCGGCCCCAGCTCCACCTACCGCCCGGGTGCTGGAGCATCGACAGCAGCAGTAGGTGCTCGAGCCACATCACCGCGAGCTCGGATCTGCCCTTGACCCCGTCGATCGCTCCCGGCACGAAGACGCCCGACCTCTCGGCGACCTCGAGGTACCGCGGGAGGTTGCGCGGCTTCGGGATCTCGGACTTCATACGCTCGTGGTACTTGACGTCGACGGCCACGATCCCCTGCGTCTCGTCGCCGCGCTCCAGCACGAAAGCCGCAGCGAACGCGCGGAGGCTGTTGAGGTAGGTCGGATCGAAGCGACCGGGCGAATGCGCGAAGCGGACGTCGCCGACCGTTCCCTTCGCATCCGGCCACCAGGCCTGGACGGCCCGGCCGGCGAGCAGGGGGTCGCCCGCCAGGTCCCCGAACAGGTTGAAGGCGATCGCCGCCGACGACAGGAGGTCGGCCCACAACCGCTGGTGATCGAAGCTTTGATGCGGTTCCGTGATCGACGTCCGGGCCCTCGCCGCGTCGAGCGCGCCTGCCGTGAGGAAGTTCGCCCCGGTCTCGCGGGCGTACGCGAGCGGGAGCCGACTCCCGACGAGCCGCGACGGCTTGCCTCGCAGCGGCGCGATCGGCTGGGTGCCGATGGGATGCTTGTGTGCGGCACGCCACCGTGCCTGGTGGAAGCGTGCCCTCCGACGGAACTCGGTCATGGCCGGTCGCCGCGGCACGTGGTCCTCGGCTTCCCAGCAATGCGCCGCCTCGAGCTCCTGCCTGGTGAGGATCGTCATCAGCCAACCTTCGGACGAAGTCTCAGAAGACTCTTAGCGATCTCCAAGGTTCTTCTCAATCGAGCGCGCTGCCTAACCTCTGGGCTCGCCGTCAGCGCCTCGCAGGCTAGTTCTGCGAGGCGCGGGCGAGTGACCGATCGAGGATCGCGGCAGAGAGCTCGCCCCTGGTCACGTCCCGGATGCGGCCCTGCCGATCGAGGTAGAACGTCTCCGGAAGTCCGATCAGCCCGAACCGGTCGGCGGTCGACTGCGCCGAGTGCACCGCGACGTACGGCACGTCGTGAGCGCGCAGGAAGTGTCGTGCGTCACCGCTCAGATCGTTGACGTCCACACCGATGAAGACGATGCGGCCGCGCCGCGCCTTGGCCGCCGATGCCAGGAGGGCGGCCTCGCGTCGGCACGGGTCGCACCAGGAGGCCCAGAAATTGAGGACGACCGGGTATCCGCGAAGATCCGTGAGTCGCAATGAGCCGTGAGCCAGTGACGCGCGAAGAGGTTGCGGCCAGGTGCTCGCCCGCGACCAGATCACGGAGAGCCTGACGTTCGGGGCAGGCGGCGACCTGTGCGCCTTGATGGCGCGCGTCAAACGGGCGGCACCGGTGTCTCCATGCACGATCCGATAGGTCAGGAGGGCGAAGAGGACGAGCACGAGCAGCGTCGCCGAGACGCGCATCGAGTTCGCGAGTAAACGTCTCGACTGCTGCCCCGGCCGGCTCATCGAGCGCTCGTTCGCACCGCGGCGTGTCGGGCGGGGCGCCTCCGCTCGGCCGGGCGATCGGTGTTGAGCCAGGCATAGAGCCAGTAGAAGACGACCAGCGCGTACGGGATCGAGCCCGGGCCGAGCATGACACCCGCGGCGAGCTGTTGATCCGCGAGCGCGGAGAGGCCTCGATGTCCCGCGGTTTGGGCCGGGTAGAAGGGCGAGGTTGCCAGGGCCAGGACGAGTGCGAGCACCCAGGTCGCCGCGGACGCCGCCGTCGCGTAGATCGCCCGGCCGAACGAGGTGAGGGACGGATGAAACGGCGACGAATCCACTACCTGGGCCCAGAACAGAAGACCGAGCACCAAGAACGAGAGGTGCTCCGCGTAGTGCATGCCGGTGTTCCTGAGCGTGAGGTCGTAGAGCGCCGGCACATGCCAGAGGCCGAGGTCGACGTTGAAGAGGGCCCACGCCGCGACCGGAGTCGCGACGAAGCGTGCGGTACGCCGCAGCCAGGCGAGCGACGGGCCCTTGACGACTGCCCTCGCCAGGCGTCTACGCAACCGAAGCGGGAGTGGCCGCCAGAACGGCATCCAGGGGGCGCCCAGGACGAGGAGCGGAGCCGCGACCATCATCAGGAGGACGTGCTGGAGCATGTGTGCCCAGAACCAGTCGTCTGCCAGGCGCTCGACCGGCGAGTCGAGGGCGACCACGAGAGTCACCAGCCCGGCTGCGAACGACACGCCGCGCCACGGTATGGCGCGGTGTCTGGCGGCCCCGACCTGTCGCAGGCTCGGACGGCGCGTGCCGCGCCAGTACCAGACCGCGGAGACGGCGACCGTTGCCGGCACCCAGGGCTCGCGAACGAGATCCATCCGCTAGGCCCCGTTCGCGAGCCTCCGCACGTTCCGCGCCACGGCTTGGGCCGAGAACGGGAACATGAACCCCGCGCGAAGGTCACCCCTCTGGTCGATCACGTAGAGCGCCGTGCTGTGAAGAATGTCGCCGGGCGTTCGCTTCACGCCGATGTCGTAGGCACGCCAGATCGGTTTGAGCGCCGCCTTGCTTCCGAGCAGCCAGTGCCAATCGCCGGACCAGCCCGAGTGTCCGGCGAAGCTCCGCGCGCTGGTGGGCGTGTCCGCCCACGGATCGACGCTGACGACGATCGTGACGGC